>JBJKSW010000058.1:0-17451 GCA_046703525.1 Thermoplasmataceae archaeon | reverse complement strand
GTTGGGAGGTTCAGTGATTATGCGGATATCATGGGGGTGGCTCTCCTTGAGCCCGTTTGCGCTTATTTTGAGGAACTTGGACTTTTCCTTTAGATCTGCGATGTTTGCAGCACCGACATAGCCCATGCCTGACTTAAGGCCGCCAATCAACTGAAACAGGGCATCCTCGACTTTTCCCCTGTAAGGGACTGCTCCTTCAACTCCCTCTGCCACGAATTTGGTCGCTCCTAACTTTCCATACCTGTCGGATGCTCCTACCTGTATGGCGCCGAGTGATCCCATCCCCCTGTATGATTTGTATTTTCTTCCGTTGAGGATCATTTCAGTTCCAGGGCTTTCCTCTGTTCCGGCAAGAAGCGAACCAAGCATCACGGCGTCTGCGCCTGATGCTATTGCCTTCACAAGGTCTCCAGAAAACCTGATGCCTCCATCCGCTATGACCGGAATCTTGTGTTCCCTGGCGACATCTGCAACGTCTGATATTGCAGTAAGCTGAGGCACTCCGACGCCTGCAATGATTCTTGTTGTGCATATTGATCCCGGACCTATTCCCACTCTCAGGCCATCAACACCTATCGAGATCATATCTTCAGCTGCCTCCCTGGTGGCTATGTTTCCTGCAATTATGTCACAGTCAAGTGTTTCCCTCATTTTCTTAAGGGAACTCAGGACATTTTCATTGTGGGAGTGTGCTGCGTCGATCACTATCACGTCAGCGCCCTCCTTTTCCAGATTCACCGCCCTTTCAATGTCAAACGGCCCTACCGCTGCACCCACTCTCAGCTGACCCTTCTCATCTCTTGTCGCATCCGGAAACTTCCTTCTTGTGACAACATCCTTTGCGGTTATGAGACCGACGACCCTTCCATTTGCATCTATCAGGGGAAGCTTCTCTATGCGGTGCTTGTATAACATCTGGATTGCTTCATCAATCTTGATGTCGTCCTTGGCGTGGATCACATCCCTTACCATTATGTCGCTTACCTTCTTCATTGACGGGCCGGCAAAAAGAAGGTCTCTCTTTGTAACAATTCCAACAAGTTTCTCTCCTGCTACGACCGGGAGTCCCGCTATATTCTTGCTTTTCATTATTGCCCTGACCTCGTCAACACTGGTTTCAGGGTCAATTGTCAGGACATTCCTTATCTTCAGGGACTCTTCCCGCTTGACTTCACTGACAAAAGTTAGCTGCTTGTTGACAGACATGTTCCTGTGTATGACTCCAAGTCCGCCGCTTCTTGCCATGGCAATTGCCATTGCGGCTTCTGTTACGGTATCCATTGGAGAACTGACAATCGGGATGCTGGTGGAAATGTTTCTCGTGACCATGGTGGAAGTTTTTGCATCTCTTGGTTCCACGGCGGTCCTTGAAGGCGCCAGTAGGACGTCATCAAACGTGTAGCTTTCACGTATTTTCTGGAATTTATCTGAAAACATGTTACCAGTAGGAAAACTCCATATAATTAGATTTCCAGAAACAGGCAGATTAATGAATGATGAGAATCACAAAATGAGCGCTGCATTCCTACTTTCCGGATGCAGACATCATTTTTTCTACGAAATCTATTCCATCCTGGACGTATTTTTCATATTCGTACCGTATCAGGCCGAAGTACCACACCATTATCTTCCTGTTGATGTTCAGGCGCTGTGAGGCCTTTTCTGAACAGTTCTCTATGTAATTTCTGTACGACCTCATTTCATGGTTTATCTTTCCTGTCAGTTCTGAAAAGTCGCCTTTTCCTGCTGCCATGACAGCATATACAGGGGATTTCTCATAAAGCCTTGAATATTCAAACCCTATGTCAAGCAGAATCCTGTAGTTTGTATTGTACGTCCTCAGCGCTTCATCCCCTATCACAAGGGCATACTGGCTTTCCCCGAGAAGTGAGTCGGCATCGGATTTGTTGCTGTGCACAAACGAAAAGTCGATCTTCATCTGCCTGAGGATCATTGAAAGGTAGAACGATGTTGTTCTTGTTGCTGATGTCACGGCAATGTCCATCTTCCTTTTCATCAGGTCTCCTCTTGATATCAGAATTGTGGAACCTGTAGTACTCATTGTGTGTATGTTGGCAGTGTGGAGAAGTTGCAGCTTTTCACTGTTCTCCAGGTAAGACACGAGAGAAATCATTGCAGCATCACACTTTCCGGAAAGAAGGTCTCTCAGGTTTTCGGATGGATTCCCCCTGGTGATTTCCGTATTTCCTTTCAAAGCCTCATAAAGGGGGTCGGAATGTGTGTAGCTGAGCAATTTCACTTCCATCGAAATCAACCTATACCCTGTGGTGTTCCAGCTCCGGTTGCAGATGGGCTATCATGTCCTCCACCATTTTCTCGAACGTGAACTTTGGCCGGAATCCCCAGTCATTTTCTGAATCTGATACATCAAGCGATCCTGGCCATGTTTCTGCTATAGACTGCCTGTAGTCAGGCTCATATGTGACAGTGAAATCCGGGTAATGCTTTTTCAGTTCGGCTTCAAGCATTTCAGGAGTGAAAGAGAATGCCTGCACGTTATACTCAAGCGTATACTTCAAATTCTTTCTGTCTGCCTCTGAAAGGTTGACAAGCGAATCAATGGCATCCGGCATATACATCATGGGAAGTTCTGTGCCCCCGGACAGATAACACCTGTAATCTTTTCCTGACACTGCCTTTATGATCATGTCAACAGCATAATCGGTTGTACCTGCACTCGGAAGTGTCTTATAACTGATAAGCCCGGGAAATCTCAGACCTCTTATGTCCATGTCAAAAACTTTTCTGAAATATGAAGAAACAAGTTCGGCACCAACCTTCGTTATCCCGTACATTGTGGAAGGCCTTTCGATGGTGATCGGAGGTACCGCCTCCCTTGGAGTCTCCGGTCCGAACACGCCAATGGTGCTCGGTATTACTACCTGCCTGACTTCTTCCTCCCGTGCAGCCCTCAGAATATTGTAGGTTCCGGTGCAGTTGACTTCAAAGGTCTTATCCGGAATCTTTTCCCCGAGGGCGGAAAGAATTGCAGCAAGATGGAAAATTGTATCGATTGAGTATTCCCTGATGATCCCTGTGATTGAACTGTATTCAGTGACATCGAGAAGCTCAGTTTGCACTCCATGATCGTTTTCAGGAATTCTTATGTCAGTGGCCAGGACGTTCTCGCCGCCGTATCTGGATGAAAGTGCTGAAATAAGCTCGGATCCGACCTGGCCGAAAGAACCTGTTACGAGAATCTTTTTCATGCAATTGAGATATCCCTGCTACAGTAATATAATTGAGCCTGTCTGCAGCAAGTTATTAATCTCACAATCAACTATTCCATGATTCATATGACTAGAACCGACTGGGCAAAATCAGAGATAGAGAACCTGAAGGAGCAGGGAAGGTATGTTCCGATAAGGACAATTGAGAGTCCACAGGGACCCAGGGTCACCATAGAGGGCAAGAAGTACCTCAACATGTGTTCCAACAATTATTTGGGGTTTGCCAATAATGATCAGATCAAGAAGGCGGCGATAGATGCCATACAGCAGTTTGGCATCGGTGCAGGTGCCGTCCGTTCCATAGCGGGTACCATCAGGCTGCACAGGGACCTTGAAAACAAGGTTGCTTCTTTCAAGCACATGGAGGCATCAGTCGTCTACCAGGGAGGCCTGCTGGCAAACCTCGCTGCAGTGCCAGTACTTGTAGGGAAGGAAGACATAGTTTTCAGCGAGGAACTGAACCATGCCAGCATAATAGATGCTGTGAGACTGAGCTCTGCCAGGAGGCAGGTCTACAAGCACATGAACATGGATGACCTGGAAAGAAACCTGAAGGAGCACAGAAACGAGGGAAAGAAGGCCCTGATTATATCTGATGGCGTTTTCAGCATGGACGGGGACATTGCTCCACTGGACAGGATTACAGAACTTGGCGAGCAGTATGATGCCATGGTGTACGTTGACGATGCCCATGGCGAAGGCGTGCTCGGTAGCCACGGAAGGGGAATTGTCGACCACTTCAATCTCTCAGGAAGGGTTGACGTGGAGATGGGCACATTCTCCAAAGCTCTTGGCTCCATGGGTGGATTTGTTTCAGGTGATGGAGTCCTTATGGACCTGATGAAGCAAAGGTCGAGACCGTTCCTTTTCAGCAGTGCATTGAACGCAGGCGATGCAGCAGCAGTTTTGAAAGCAATAGAGATCCTTGAGAGCGATGAAACACCACTCAAAAGACTCTGGGACAATTCAACAAGGCTCAAGTCCGGTCTTTCAGAACTTGGCTTTAACACAGGTTCAAGCAAGACCCCAATTACGCCTGTAATAGTGGGAAACGAGAAGAAGGCCGTCGAACTCAGCGTCAGCCTGTACAACGAACACCACCTGTTTGCGTCTCCTATAGTCTATCCGACAGTTGCGATGGGCACAGCGAGAATCAGGCTCATGCCGTCTGCTGCACACAGTGCTTCTGATATTGATGAAACTGTTGAGGCATTCAGCAAGGCAGGAAAGAAGCTCGGCATACTGAACTGAACTCAATGCAGGAACTGCGTGAATTAGCTGCAGGAACCAGGGTGATACATTTTCCACTGGGGAATGAGATCTGCAGAGTTGTTGAGAGGAAGAACAGGTTCGTCGTGCATGCATCCAGTGACGGCAGGGAACTCATCTGTCATCTTCATGACCCGGGAAGACTGAGAGAACTCATCTATCCGGGCAACGAAATTCTTGTGAGGAAGCAAAAGGGGGCAAAGACGGCCTTTTCTGTCACTGCAGCAATGAAATCAGGAGAATGGATACTCACAGACGCCAGATTTCACAACAGGATCGCCTCCCGGTTCCTTCCTGATAATGCAAGGCCGGAAGTGCGGACAGGAAAAAGCAGAATCGACTTTCTTGCGGACGGATGTTATGTCGAAGTGAAGGGGTGCTCACTCGAAGTGGATGGTGTTGCCCTCTTTCCAGACGCTCCCAGTGAACGTGCAGCCAGGCACATGCGAGAACTGGCATCAATAAAGGAATCCGGTGGCTATGCGATGGTCATTGTCCTGGTATTCTCTCCTGTTGCCGGTTCTTTCAGGCCAAATCTCGAAACTGATCCCGTTTTTAATGATGCCTTCTACCACGCCATTGATTCAGGGGTTAATCTGAGAATTCTGAAATTCCGCACAGATACTGAAGGCATCACTTACCTGGGCAGGATTCCACTGAATGGAAATGGATGATCCTTCCAGCAAATATTTTTGGAGACTTTGATTATGCACCATGCAGAAGGGTTGTATGGCACATGCACGGGAGAAAATACTTCAGGGAAAACATACCGGAAATTTACAGGCGAATGAAGCAACAGGCGCCGCCACATCATTTTGAATTTCACGATCCGTTCTGGGTCCTCATTACCACCATGCTTTCACACAGAACCAAGGATGAAGTCACTGACAGCGCAGCAAGGGCACTTTTCGAGAAATACTCAGACTGCAAATCCCTATCGCATGCCAGTTATGAAGATGTGCTTGCAATCATAGAAAAAGTGGGGTTCAAAACAGCAAAGGCAAGAAGAATCATCCAGGCCGCCGATATTATTTGCAGGAATTACGGCGGAAGTGTGCCAGCATCAAGGGAGGAACTGATGGAAATACCCGGAGTAGGCCGCAAGACTGCAAATGTTGTTCTGGCAGATTCTCTTGGAATACCCGCGATAGCAGTGGATACCCATGTTCACAGGATAAGCAACAGAATGGGATTTTCCAGAAGCAAGGATCCGCAGGAAGTTGAAGAGGCCCTTATGAAGATAGTTCCGGTTGAAGACTGGCTTGGATTCAATCCCGTACTAGTTGAATTTGGAAAGACGGTCTGCAAGCCCATTGGGCCAAAGTGTGAAGTGTGTTCTGTAAAAGCATTCTGTTCCTTCTATTCAAAATCAGAAAGGGCTCGCTGAAATAACGGAAAAATAACTGGATTAATCAAAAGGCGACAGAATGAAAGCAGTCTTTTCTTCATTATATCGGCAATATTTTGAATTTTGTGAATATTTGGTCTACAAACATTAGTTATTTTGTCATAATGTTCAGTAACAAAAAACACTTATATCACAGTGATCTTTTAAGTGCTGTTATTCAGTCCGAACAGTCGAATGAATATTTAAATAAAAACAGCTATACGAGTGAGTAGACATGGTCGAAGTAAAGGTAAAGAGCGAAATGGACGTGGACAGAGCACTGTGCAATTATTGCGGTGCCTGCGTTGGAATGTGCCCAACAGATGCTATTTTTATGGACGATACAGTGATTGAGATACACGAAGACAAGTGCATTAAATGTACCTTCTGTGTTATCGGTTGCCCGACTGGAGCGATTTCAGCGGAGTGGTTCCATGCAAAACTATGATGTTCTGGTAGTTGGAGGAGGCCCCGGAGGGAGCTCTACTGCAAGGTTTGCAGCCAGGCACGGGTTAAAAACACTGATGATAGAGAAGAGGCCGGACATAGGTTCTCCAGTGAGATGTGGAGAAGGACTTTCAAGGCAGTGGATGCCTGAAGCCGACCTGAAACCTGACAGCCACTGGATCTCCGATGAGGTCAAGGGAGCCAGAATTTACGGGCCGTCCGAAAGGAAACCCATTACACTGACTGCCGAGAACGCAGGCAATGAGGTCGGGTTCGTTATTGAGAGGGACAAGTTTGACAAGGATATGGCAGCGCTTGCCGCAATGGAGGGTGCAGACATATGGGTCAAGTCTCCCGCTCTCGAAGTGATCAAGGACGATGGCCGCGTTGTTGGAGCCAAAGTGAGGCACAACGGCACAATGGAGGAAGTCAGGGCAAAGATGGTCATTGCTGCAGATGGATTCGAAAGTGAGTTCGGAAGATGGGCAGGAATCAAATCCGTCATTCTCGCGAAGAATGACATAATTTCAGCAGTGCAGTACAGAATGAAAGGGGTCGACAGTGACGTCGACTATACAGATTTCTACCTTGGAACAGTTGCACCGAAGGGTTATATCTGGGTGTTTCCGAAAGGGGACCACGAAGCCAATGTAGGAATAGGCGTAACAATTACTGAGATGAAGGACAGGTTTGACGTGAGAGGTTACCTTGACAGCTGGATAAAGAAACACCCGGCATACTCAAAGGGGAAGACGATACAGTATGTTACGGGCGGCGTTTCGGTGTCAAAGGTCAGGGACAAGTTCACGCTTCCCGGGCTTCTTCTTGTCGGGGACGCCGCAAGGCTGATTGACCCGATAACTGGCGGAGGGATCGCAAATTCGTACATTTCAGGAAGGTATGCAGCCAACATTGCAAAAGAGGCAATCGAGGCCGAAGACTACTCCCAGGAAATGATGCAGAAGTACGAGAAGCTTGTCAAGGACAAATTCCAGAGAAAACACCTGAGAAACTGGATCGCAAAAGAAAAACTCGGGCAGCTTTCCGATGAATCACTGGATAAGCTTGTTGACGTCATATCCGGGGCTTCAATAAATGAGATATCTGTCCAGGCAATACTTGAAGCAGTTCAGGAGAAATATCCCGAAATGGTTCAGGAACTGGAAGAATTAATCTGATCACAGATTCTCAAGGCTCAGGTCTCCAGATTTAAGCTGAGCCTTCAACATCTTTTTAAAATTCCTGTTTCCCTGGAGGTTTTTTATATTTTTCCTCATGGTCTTGTATTCTTTCAGGAGACCTCTGACACTTTCCTCTTTGGTACCGGAACCTTTTGCTATTCTCTCTATTCTTTTCGAGTTCAGCAGGTCCGGTTCCTTCATTTCTTTGTAAGTCATTGAATCAAGTATTGTCCTGTAGAGTTTCAGCTTGTCTTCTGCTGTTTCAACAGCATTGTCATCGAGTTTGGAGGCCGCACCCATTTTGGCCAGTGGAAGTGCGTCGAACATTTTTCTCATAATCCCGGGCTTTGAGAATTTTTCCCACACTTCATACATGTCCATAAGGTCGAATTTCCCGGACATGACCTTTGTCATTGTCTTTTCAGCCTCTTCAGGGGTTATCTCTGCCGTTTCAACAACCTCAAGGAGAGTTTCAAGGTCTCCGAGACCAAGCAACCTTGACAGGAACTTCTTTGGATTGAAAATGTCAATATCATCCAGGTGCTCCCCCGTTCCTATGAAATATATGGGTGCACCTGTACCGGCAACAGCGCTGAGGGCACCTCCTCCCTTTCCGGTTCCGTCCATCTTTGTGATTATGACGCCCGATATGCCGATTGCCTCATTGATTCTTATGGCCTGCGGGCCAGCCTGCTGCCCGACGCTGGCATCAATTACGAACAGCGACTCGTCCGGGTTAACCGTCTCCTTGAGTTTCCTGATCTCATTGAGGAGTTCTTCATCCAGTGAGTCTCTTCCGCTTGTATCGACTATCTTTACCTGTATGCCTTCGAGGTGTTTGAGGCCCTGCTTGCAGATCTTCACCGGATCCTTCTGGTCTTTTTCACCGTAGAAGCTGCAGTTAACAGACTTTGAAAGCTGCTGCAGCTGATCAAAGGCGGCAGGCCTGTGAACATCTGCTGCTATAAGCCCTACGCTCATTCCTTTTCTCATGAAAAAACGGGCAAGTTTTCCGGCGGAAGTGGTCTTTCCCTGTCCGTAAAGCCCGACAAGCATAATTGTCTGAGGTTCAATCGAAAGCGATGATTCAGTGCCGAGAATGCCCAGGAGTTCTTCATAAATGAGTTTGACAATATAATCCTGGGGAGCCATGCCGGAGGGTGGTTTTTCATTCAGGGCTTTGTTCTCCAGGTCCTTCGACAGCTGAAGCGCCAGTTTTACATTCACATCGGCCTTCAGGAGTATCCTCTGTATGTCCTTGACTACCTCCTTGACCATATCCTTGTCTACGTAGGATGCTCCGGATATCTTTCTGATTGTTTCCCTGAGGGAACCTGCAAAGCCTTCAAGAACCATTTTCGATCATTCTGCGTATGTGCAATATGGGTAATGCAATTTTGACTTTAATATTCTCTCCATCTGTGCCCGCAGCTCTGACATGTGTAGAACTTGGTCTCGGGTTCATCGGAGGATCTTGTCTGTTTTAGCAGGTAATATGCCCCTCTGTGGTCACATTTTGGGCACACTGCATCTGAGTCCAGCGGCTCGGCAATTTTCTCTTCCTTTATGACAATCAGTGATTTTTCCTCTCCCTTAGAAACAATCTTTGTTGAATGACCGGATTGCTTCATCACTTCAGCGCCGCAGGACGGGCAGACATACCTGTCCTTCATCGGAGTCATTAGAGTGCCGCATTTTTCACAGAACATTGAGCCGATATATCCATAGATAATATTTAAACATCATCACTTCTGCCCGCTCTGACAAAGGATAAGGCAACTTTGTTCCAGGCCAGGGGAACTTCTTTGAAACCGCCTTCTGAAAATGAGGAGAAACGGCAAGAACTCATCCATAAATCTGGATTGGCAAGGGCCAGCCAACCATGTTTATTAGATAAATACTCATGTTTGAGTGTGAAATCTTACGACGAGTCAAGGATAAACGAAATTCTGAGCAATAACCACAGGGTTGCTGTCATAGGCATTTCAGACAAGCCGGAAAGGGACAGCTACAGGGTAGCAGATTATCTGATGAAGAACGGATATGAAATTGTGCCCGTGAACCCCAAGCTCGAGGAGTGGAACGGCATCAAGTCATACCCGTCGCTTGAGGCGGTTCCGGGTGACGTCGACATAGTTGACGTGTTCAGGAAGCCTGAAACAGTCAGGCCGGTTGCAGAGGAGGCAGTAAGGAAGAGGGCACCTGTCCTGTGGCTACAGGAGGGAGTGATTAACGAAGAAGCTGCAGACTATGCAAAAGAGCATGGAATGGCAGTGGTCATGGACAGGTGCATGATGAAGGAACACAGCGTCAGGAAAAAATGAATTTCAAGCTTCAGTTTTGCGAACTTTTAAGGCAGCATTGTGATTTACAGCAGAACTGTCGGGGTAGCCTAGCCCGGTAAGGCGATAGATTCGAGATCTATTGCTCTCGTAGCTCGGGAGTTCAAATCTCCCCCCCGACGCTATATTTTCAACCGGAACACCGTTATATTATATGTTTGAGAAGATCTTCGCAGCTTCCAGAAGGCTTTCAAATCCTGATTCTGGAATACTGATTCCTGTCCATGACTCTCTGTATAGCTCGTCAGAAATAGAGAACAGGGCAGCAGAGTTGACTTTTCTCGCAGTTGCAACCGCAAACACGGAAGCAGCTTCCATCTCAACA
The DNA here is from genome assembly GCA_046703525.1 of Thermoplasmataceae archaeon. Classification (GTDB taxonomy): domain Archaea; phylum Thermoplasmatota; class Thermoplasmata; order Thermoplasmatales; family Thermoplasmataceae; genus WAQW01. The sequence goes on along the minus strand of JBJKSW010000058.1, from coordinate 7,249 downwards.
GTCAGTATTCCCCGGGAACTGTACTGTTCTATTTCGTCCAGTGTTTCCATGTAGGGGGCGTCTGTGGTCCAGCTGGACCCCGACAGTGCCCTGATGCCCTTCGCAGCAAGGCCCGCTGCAAGTTTTGAAGTCAATTCTGATGAAGGATAGGCGAAATTGGACGGCCGGATATAATGGTAGGATGTTCCCTCATCACGAAGTGCTCGCTTGCAGAGCACGATATCATTGATTCTTGCCTTTCTGCTTATTGAGCCAGCCGTACCAAGAACAAGAAACTTTCTGACTCCCAGTGATATCAGCTCTTCGGTGGTGGCAGCAGCAAGCGGGCCTCCCGGGTATATTTTAACCGACAGAAGACTTGCGTCTTCAGTAACGCATTCGTCAAACAGGCCGCCATACGGGAAATCCGTTTTCTTCATTCCAAGGCCGTGCTTCATCGCTTCAAATAGATGTTGTGAGAACACGATTACTGCCCTTTCCGGCAGTTGTTTTCCACTTCCGATGCTCTGCCTGGTGAAATCTTCAGCAGTGAATTTGGGAACTCTGCCGATTTTTCCAGGCAGCTTCGGGCTGAACCTGTTCAACATTTCTGAATAACATCAGGATCCACTACTTCTATGTTTTCTCATTCCACTGCGTACTTTTCGCTCCAACACTGAAAAAATATATACGTTCTTAATATGGACTGCAGAAGTGCTGGGGTAGCCTAGCCTGGTAAGGCGCAGGTCTGGAAAGCCTGTGCTCTCGTAGCTCGGGAGTTCGAATCTCCCCCCCAGCGCTTTCCAGGTTTTAATACTGCAATTCGCTTCATTATTCGCATTATGGGAGAGTAAAGAATTAATTAACCCGCCTCCATAGCATGCAAGGATGCAGCAGGGCAAAAGGCTGTCAGTAATGGAGGCGGTTGCGGCAACAATTGTTGTACTCGTTATTCTGCTCTCAATGGTATATGTCCTGACAGATTTCCTGAAGATACCGTTTAACCTGGCAAGATTCGTCAATGCCGGACTTGTTGCTGTGGTCATTTATGTCATATTAAGGCTCCTTACAAGATTCATAAGCTCATACCTTTCAAGATTCACCAAAGTTTCCAGAATACACCCTCTGATTTTCCTGATCAATATTCTGGGCTATTTCATAATGGGAGTTGCAGTCCTGGGTGTGATAGGAGTCAACGTAACATCCCTGATACTCGGTGGGTCACTTGTTACTGTAATAATCGGCCTGGCTTCACAGACAGTTCTTGCCAACCAGTTTGCCGGAATACTGCTCACTGTCACAAGGCCATTCAAGGTCGGCGATCTCGTTACAATAAACACGTGGCAGTACGGGGGTACTTTCCCTACACTTTTCCCGAAATATTTCTCGGTGGACAGAATAGAGGCCACCGCATACACCGGAACGGTCAGGGACCTGACGATCAACTACACTGTAATGGCGCTCACGTCAGGAGATACAGTGAAGCTCCCCAACGGGGTTATAGTGCAGGCCGCCGTGATAGTGCGCTCCCCTGGAATTCTTGTAAGAACAAGGTATGAGGTGCCCAAGCACATTCTGTTCAATGATCTGAAACCCCTGGTTGAGGAGGCTGTAAAATCCATGAATGACTTTGAATCGCTCAGCCTTATTTCAGTTGATGAGACAACGCTCAACACCTACATTCTCATGATAACTGCGAAATTCAAAGGGCTCGACGCAGACTATTTCAGGGGAAAGATCCTCGAGAAGTTGATGGAAATAGTCGAGCCGATGAAATCATAGGCGTCACTTTCTGTGAACCAGAACTCTGCATGAGCCCACAGGAAGAACGGCATACTGGCCGGAACTCTGGCCACCAAGCTCAAATATGTATGCACCCTGGTCCACGCCTCTGAGGACGCCATCGAACTTTGTTCCCGGAGTGATGTTTTCCTGCGCCTGGTTCAATATCCAGACCGTAACATCCAGGCCAATCAGATTGCTGAGGTCCATGGTACTGCATGGCTTTCCGGCAATTAATAAGATTGCGTGGTGTTCTGTCTCTCAGTTTGTGCATCTCCCTCATCAGCGAGATCGTCCGGCCGTTCTGCAGCTCCTGCGGGACCCTGAAATCAGATGATCGCGAGAGGAGAGACGGGAGATGCAGTGGCGCCCTTTATCTTCAAGGGAGCACAGACGAACATAAACTCATACACTTTCTCAGCAGAGAGTTCGTCAAGCCTGATATTGTCGATGAGTCTCACTCCATGTTTTGTGATCAGATACTGGTGCACAGGCAGCACTGTGCCTTTCCGCTCAGGCGGTACAACCTCGCTTGACGGCACGTCAGAGCCTGAGATTGAAACATCATGGTCAGCTATCCATTTTGCCAGTTCGTACCCGATTCCAGGCGAAGACTCATAATATGTGTTGTACTGCTCCGGGTCGTTCCACAGCCTTCCAACGCCTGTGTTGAAGAAAACAGCGTCGCCAGGGAATACTTTCAGGTCGTGCCTCTTCAGGAACTCTTCCACTGCCTGGACTGACACGGGTTCTCCCCTTTCCATCAGGCCGTCTGGCCCGGAAATGTCAACCATTACCCCCCTGGTCACCGCCGGTGGCGTGCTGTCGATTCCGAGTTTGGTAGTTCCAAATGGCGCTGATACTTCATAGGCGTCAATACCGTTGTAGTACTTGTTGTCGAAAGCTATATGGTTCAGCGAGTCGAGATGCGTTCCGAGATGATCTGTTATTTCCAGCCTGCAGAGGGCCCCTCCAAAACTGTTTGTGTTAGGGGGCCTCAGAGGGGGCCTGTGGTCATAGACCCTCTGTGAGAGCAGGTAGAAAGACGGGCCATGCCTGCTCTGCCTTCCGGGCATACCGTTATAGATTGTGTGTGAAAGGTTGAATACACGACCTTCCCTGACAGTCCGGATTGCTTCAAGAATCTTCTTCGGGCCCGCAAGATTAAGTGTGCCAAGTTCATCATCGCTGCCGAACTTCGATGGGAACCACTTTTCCCCGTTTTCATACCATTCGCTCATTAGTCCATATAACCTTTGAAGTAAATATTTCTGTCGAAAGTCTTGCTTTTGCCGGGAAATGCACCTTCAAAATCTGGCTCTCAGAGAATTCACTATGGCCATTATGTCGATCAGTTCCTGGATCACTGCACCGACCGCAGGCACGATCATGCCGAGAGCTGCAAAAACCATGAAAGCTGAACTCAGCGCCATTCCCATTATTATGCTCTGCATTGCGATCTTCAGAGTTCTCTTTCCTATTGAGACCGCTTCTCCCACTTTGAGTACATCGTCTATTGTGATTACGACATCAGACGCTTCAGCGGAAATCTCAGAACCTCTTGCTCCCATGGCTATTCCAACTGAGGCAGAAGCAAGTGCAGGTGCATCATTTATTCCGTCGCCAACCATCACAACAGACCTGAACCTTGACTTCTCCCTGTTGACATAAACTGTTTTGTCTTCAGGCTTGAGGCTGAATTCATAGTGCGTTATTCCCGCTTCGTTTGACAGCCTCCTTGCGTTTCCTTCGCCGTCTCCTGTAAGAAGGACTGTTTCCCTCACACCCATGCCAGAAAGGTTCGATATCATGGCCGGGACACCAGGCCTGATGGAGTCAGAGAACAGGAATGCTGCGGACAGTTTCCCGTCAACGACAATAAAACTGGAAGATCTGGCTCCGTGTTCACTCGTGAACTTTCTTATTGTGCTTTCTGCCCATTCTTTTTCAGAACTGATGTGGTCTAGGCAGAACGCTGAATTACCTATCTTGACTGCATGGCCATCCACGGTGGCAGAAACTCCCCTTCCCGGTTCTTCCCGGAATTCTTCAGGTATTTCCAGTCCCTTGAACCTTATCCTTGCTATGTACGCTATCTCTGTTGCGATAGGATGGGTTGACAGGCTCTCTGCAGACCCCGCCAGCTTGAACAGGTATTCCTCGTCAAATTCTCCAAGAGGAATCAGTTTTTCGATGGAGGGCCTGCCATAAGTCAGTGTGCCTGTCTTGTCGAAGAATATGGCGTCTGCTTTGCCCAGCTGCTCAAGGGGCGTTCCGCCCTTCATAATGATTCCAGCTCTTGCTGCCTTGCTCAAGCCGCCCATAAGTGCAATTGGCGTTGCGAGAATGAGCGGGCATGGAGTCGCAACAACAAACACAGAAAGTATTGTAACAGGGTCCCGGGTGATCAGCCAGCCTGCAAATGCAACAATCAGCGTAAGTGGAATAAGAATGGTGCCGTACCTGTCGGCTATCCTCTGTACGGGTGCACGGTCGTTCTGTGCATACTTCACAAGTTCGACTATTCTTGAATATTCAGACTCCGCACTTATCCTGTCTGCACGCATCTCAATGCTTCCGGAAACATTGATTGTCCCGCTGAGAACCTGGTCTCCGAGTCCCCGGGTCATCAATACAGGTTCTCCGGTGATAGAGGATTCGTCAACCTGTGTAAGCCCGCTTGTTATTGTACCGTCTACAGGAAAAAGTTCGCCCTGTTTCACAACAAGTGTATCTCCAACATTCACGGCTTCTGCTGAAATGTCTTCCAGGTCTCCGTTCCGTTTCAGGTGTGCTGATTTTGGAATGCGTTCCAGCAGCTTCTTCAGTTCCCTGGTGGATCTGGAGTTTCCGTAGTTCTCGAGTGCCTCACCACCTGACTGCATCAATACAATAATTGTGCCCGCAAATGCCTGGTCCATTATCAGTGCAGTGATGATTGAGAACATTGCTATGAGGTCTACTGAGAATTTCTTCCTGGAAATGTTCCTGACTGTCCTGTAGGAAAGCGGAACACCGCCGGCTATGAGGACTCCCAGCAGAATTGGCTTGTTAAGCCAGCTGTAAAAACCGGAATACTGGAGTGCCAGAGATACAGCGAGGCCGCATGCTGCCATGAACGGAATTGGGTACTTCACTACTGCATTCAGTAACACACTTACTCTCATTGCACTCCACTTTAGTCGCCTGTAGTCTTGGACAGAATTTCTATGCTGTAAGAGTATAATTACAGATGACCTAAAACGAGTGAAACCGGACTCCGGCAAGCCTTTTATCCCTGTCATGCATTCACCCCGGCCGTGATTACTTGCCGGAGAGCAGCACAGAAAGATCCATATCCGCATTGCTCAGAAACAGAGCAGTGCTTACGATTTCCCTCGCTTCCCTAGTGCGAATTCTCGGAAGGTCACAGGCATGGATATTCATACCACTCTACCTGGCTGAAATAAGGCACATAAATTATGTGTTCATAGGCGGCCTTTTCTTCGTCACTGCCGTTCTGAGCCTGCCATTCAGCATTTATGGCGGGAATCTAATAGACAGGATAGGCAGAAGAAGAGTCATTGTAACACTCCCAGTGGTAATGGCTGTTCTCTTCCTGCTGATTGGATTATCCGTTGTGGAAAGCTCAAGCGTGATCATTATCTACATACTCTTCGTCCTTGTAGAACCTGTTGCCAGCCTTCAGAACATAGTTGACAATGTTGTCGTATCTGATTCAACAAGTGATGTTGAAAGGACAGATGCATTCGGACTCACGCGCATAGCGGGAAACATCGGCTTTTCCCTTGGGCCGGCAAGCGGCGGCTTTCTTGCTGGCGCCGGATATCAGTATGTTTTCTACGTGCCTGCTGTTTTATCTCTGGTGGAAGTCGCACTTTTCGCTGTTTTCATAAGGGACATAAACGAAAGCCTGGAGCCGGAGAGGAAGCCTTTTGATTTCCCTTCAAGAGACAGGGTGTTTCTGGCACTGTCAGTCCTGATTTCACTTATATGGTTTGTTGCCGGCCAGTGGGGAACAACACTGACACTGTTCTGGAGCAACGTTTACAGCCTTCAGAACTGGGAGATAGGAACTCTGTATTCAGTCAACGGGCTGATAGTGGTTACTATGCAGGCTCCAGTCAATGCTGCCTTCAGGAGGATGACAGACCATTCAAGAGTTGCGCTGGGAGGCATACTCTACTCCCTCTCATTCCTGGCACTGGCATTCACCAGGTCGTACTTCCTGATCATACTGGATGTTGTATCGCTTACTATTGCAGAGAACATTGTTGCGCCGGTAACATATTCCATGATTGCAAAAATGGCTCCCAAGAACAAGAGAGGCCAATATTTCGGGGCATTTCAGGTGATCGCGGGATTCATATCTCCCACTGCGCCTGTTTTCGGAACTTACGTTCTTTCAATTCTCTCATATTCTCCATTATACTTCTGGAGCACAATTGCAGTTCCTGGAATTTTCATATCATTAATGGTGCTCGCCTATGGCCGCAGGATCTATAATTCTGGAAGGTTCAGATCCAGCGCGGAGCCAGAATCCTGAACTGAACAACATAATTATAAAGTACTCTGATCACTGAAAGATACAGCAGTACTTTCAAAGGCAGTGATAATGGATGGTACCCAAAGGGCTCAGGGCAAAGATGATTCTTCTTCTTATAATCATGACGCCTGGTATCCCTGAGTATCTTACAGGCTCTTCTTCCTTCTACACACTTTTTCTGAACCCTCTGATGTTCCTGCTTGGTCTCGGCCTAAATATTGGGCTTTACTCGACAGGTGCATTGCTGATTCGGGAATTCTCGATCAAATATAGAAAGGGCTGGATTTCAATCCTGATTCTTGGATGTGCTTACGGCATAATGGAGGAGGGAATATCCGTGCACACATTTTTCATGACTGGCGGAAACCCGGTTGGTCTGCTTGGAATTTACGGTAGATATGCAGGCGTCGACTGGGTCTGGGCTTTCGGCCTGACATTCTTCCATGCTGTGTTCAGCATAGGGTTGCCACTGCTGCTTCTTTCAACGGCATTTCCCTCCCAGTCGTCAAACAGCCTTCTGGGAAAAAGAGGCGCTGCTCTCACAGGTTTCTTCTACTTTTCCACTGTAATTGTCCTTAACCTCATTCTCCTGTCTGATGCAAGTCGGGCCATGCCAACTGCGGGAGATTATTTGTTCTTCCTTGCTGTATCTGCCATTCTGGTAATCGCGGCGAAGATGATTCCCTCATTAACCACCGAGGCTCGTGAAAAACGCTACTCCGGTTCCAGAAGATTTTATCTGCTCGGCCTTGCAGTTTTTCCTGTGTATACACTGTATGCATTCTTTCCCGTAAGGCCAGACGGATCGGGCAGGATTTCACCTGTCCTGGACATACTGCTCCTCGTGATTGCCTATGCGCTCATACTGGCGGCAATTATGCGATTGTCCGGAGGTATGCTGGAAAGACGGCAGAAAATGGCTCTTTCATTTGGCCTGGTTAC
>JBJKSW010000057.1:0-9393 GCA_046703525.1 Thermoplasmataceae archaeon | reverse complement strand
AAGTAGCGGCAATACTAATATCAACTTACATTGATAGGTATCTCCGCGTCAAATCACGCGTGAGCCAGATTGAAAACGATTTCAAGACATTTTACCTCATCAGGTACGGAAAAATGCTAAGGCTGGCGCTGTACGAGATCCAGAGTGATGATCTGAATGGTCTGCTGCCAGTGGAGAGAGATTTTCTCGTGGGTGTGCACAACACCCTTATGGACAACATGGAAAAGCTACTCGGCAGATACAGGGAAAAGAAGAAGCCTGCAGAAGTAAGGGAAGAACCTGGGGCAGAAAGGGAAACAAAAGAAGAAAAAGCAGCCGAGGAGAAGCCACAGCCTGAACCCGAAAAGGCGGCTGCAAAAGAAACATACAGACTTGTCAGGATCCTTGAAGATCAGCCTCCAATAGCACAGCAGAACAAGAACTACTATCTCAGGAAAAATGATGTGCTGTACCTCGCAACGAAGTTTGCGGATCTTCTTGTTCAGAGAAAAGTTGCGGTACCCATAACTAAATCATGAACCGGGCAGGCAGAAATAATATTCTGAAAAATCCAGTTATTGCCTCTTTTCATGATAATAACTATGCACTTTGAAGGGAAGAGGAAAAAAATAAATCTCCGTAATCAATCTGAAGTGACTGGCAAAAGCCCGAGAGCAACTTACGCTCGTATGAGTGAGGAAAGTCCCCTCTCCTCGGCAGAACCCAACCGTCGCAAGCCGGTACCCTGAGAAGGGTGGTAAAGAGAAAAGAAATACACGATTTCCGGTGAAGAGTGATTCGGATAGATGACATTTCCGGAAGTGTCGATGGGAACTCTCCCTGGGTGGAGAAAGTCTGAAAAGGCCCGTAGAGCCTGCCGCGAGGGCCAGGTGAGACGAAGGCATAAGCCATTTAGTCGAATGTTGCAAGCCGGGAAACCGGGTAACAGAAAGGGGCTTACTCCGGGCATTTGCCAACCATTCAATTCACTTGTCACTATATGTTGTTTACATTTAGCAAAAATATATAATCTCACGTTTTGATTTCAAAGGTACATGACAGTCAAAAAATGTCAGGTTCCTGGGTGCACCGAGGACAGCTTCAAGACCGTAGAGGCTGACCTCGCCAAGAAAGTCTTCACACTGGATAACAAGCTGACTAAGGTTCACCTCTGCAAGGTTCATTACAAGGAGTACAAGAAAGGAACCAAGAAGGATAGGGAACTCAAAAGAATGGACTGGTCATGAAAAGTATACATGATAGCGCCGAACATTGGAATATCTGTTGTAATTACGACATATAAGAACGCAAATTATCTGCCTGATCTACTGGACAGTCTGGTCAACCAGGAACAGCCCCTTGAAGTCGTGATAGTCGATTCCGAGAGCCCGGACGGCACAAAGGAAATTGTTGAAGGGTATTCCAGAAAGTACAAGTTCGTAAGGCTCATCAGCCGAAAGTGCAGCAGAGGAGAAGGTCGGAATATCGGGGCAAGGGAAGCAAAATATGACTACATTCTTTTCACAGACGGAGATGCAATAGCAAATGCCTTCTGGGTCAGGAACATGCGCCTGAAGTTCTATACCGGCTCAACAATTGTTGCGGGCAAGACGATTCAGATGGGATATGCTCCCTTCGAAAAACTGGAAAGGGTTGAACTCTTCTTTGAAGATTTTGATGTCACCTACCCGTCCGTGAACCTGGGCTACAGGAAAGATCTGTTTCTCAAGATTGGCGGGTTTGATCCAAAGTTCATTACGGCAGAGGACATCGACTTGAACATAAGGGGGGTAATTGCAGGCAGCAGGATTGATTACTGCGATTCTTGCGTTGTATATCACCGGGCGAGAAGCACCGTACTATCATTCCTTGAGCAGGCGTTCTGGAACGGCTTCGGGCGGAAGCAGCTCACTTCCAAGCATAAACATGTGTGGGCTCATTTCAGGGCTTCAGAAATATTCAGGCCTGAAGTGATCAACTTCTGGTACATCATTCGCGGAGCGTCAGCCCTAATGGGATACATGACCTGCAAGATATTCGGTGAAGAGTTCGCCAAAATGCCTCTTGCCGAGGAGCACTCAAGTCCAAACCCGCAGTGAACCCTTTTCAATTTCACTTGCAAAGTATAAATTTCATATTCCGATACTATGCACATGCCGCAGGACGATCGAAACTACTGGTCTGAACACCTCGAGAATATGAAGTCGAGGCGACCTGAACGCAATCCAGATTACGAAAAGTGGAGGTCAGCAGTTCTCGAGGAATGGAATAGAAAGACATCCTATTCCGGAATAGAGAGGCTTAATTCTTCTGAGATACCCATTAAGGAAATTTACGGACCGGGGGACCTTCCTGACAATCATCACGGAGAAGATCTCGGTATGCCGGGAGTCTATCCGTTCACCAGAGGGATATACCCAAACATGTACAGGGGAAGGCTCTGGACAATGAGAATGTTTTCAGGCTTCGGCACCCCGGAGGATACCAATCGAAGGCTGAAATACCTGATACAGCATGGTGAAACAGGCCTCAGCATAGCTTTCGACATGCCCACCCTCTACGGATATGACTGTGACAACAAGAGAGCAGACGGCGAGGTCGGGAAATGTGGCGTCAATGTTTCCAGTCTCAGGGATATGGAGGTAATTTTCGACGGAATAGATCTGGAAAAGGTATCGACATCAATGACAATCAATGCACCTGCGATTGTGCTTACCGCTATGTATTTTGCAATCGCAAAGAAGCAGAAAGTGCCTCTTGACAGAGTGGCAGGGACAGTTCAGGCAGACATACTGAAGGAGTACATAGCCCAGAAGGAATGGATGTATCCTCCTGAAGCACACCTCAGGATGATAAGGGATATGATGGTATACTGCACTGAAAATGCACCCAGATGGAATTATATAAGCATATCGGGCTATCATATCAGGGAAGCGGGCTCAAGCGCTGTGCAGGAACTTGCGTTCACACTTGCGGACGGATTTCACTACCTTGACATGGGCATTGAGGCGGGACTTAGCGTGGACGACTTTGCGCCAAGGCTGTCTTTCTTCTTCAACTCCTCAATAAACTTCTTCGAAGAGGTTGCAAAGCTGAGAGCTGCCAGGAGAATATGGTCACGGGTACTCAGGGAGAAATATGGGGCAAGGAGCGAAAGAAGCATGCTCATGAGGTTCCACACCCAGACATCAGGTTATACCCTGACGTGGCAGCAGCCCCTGAACAATATTATTCGAACGACCATAGAGGCAATGGCAGCAGTCATGGGCGGTACCCAGAGCCTCCATACCAATTCGTACGACGAGGCATGGGCGCTGCCTTCAGAGGAGGCTGTGAAGGTTGCCCTTCGAACCCAGCAGGTAATAGCTGAGGAATCAGGCATACCTGATGTGATTGATCCTCTTGGCGGTTCTTACTACGTTGAATGGCTGACAGATGAAATGGAATACAGGGCGTACCAGTACTTCGAAAAGATAGAGAAGCTCGGAGGGATTCTTGATGCCATAAAGGCAGGCTACCTGCAGAAGGAGATTGCAAGCACCTCATACAGGAGGCAGATACGTCTCGAGCAGAACGAGGAAACAATGATAGGCGTGAACAAGTATGTCGAGGAGGAAGAATCGCCCATCAACATCCTCAGGATCAGCAGGAAGGCTGAGAAGGCACAGCGGGAACGCCTCAGGGCAGTGAAGGAGGAAAGGGACGGGAAGAAAGTGCATGAAGCCCTTGAGGCACTCAGAAAAGCAATGGAAAACGAGAATGAGAATCTTCTCCCGCACTATATACATGCGGTTGAGGTTTATGCAACACTGGAAGAGATATCAAACGTAGGGCGTGAGGTCTATGGCGGTTGGAAAGAACCAGTTATTGTTTAAGGAAAAGCCAATAAAGGTGCTCCTGGCTAAACCGGGCATTGACGGGCATGACAGGGGTATGTTTGTACTTGCAAAAGCGTTCAGGGACGCAGGAATGGATGTGCTTTATGCCGGATTGCTGCCGACTCCTGAAGAGGTTGTCGATACAGCCGTGAACGAGGATGTCGATGTCATAGCGCTCAGCCTCCTCAACGGAGCCCATCTCACAGTGTTCAAGAAAGTGATGGATCTCATGAATTCAAGGGGGATTGACGACATTGCAGTGGTGGGGGGCGGCACCATTCCTGAGCAGGACAGGCCAAAGCTCGAGAAAATAGGCATAACCGGAAATTACGGGCCGGGAACACCACTGAGCCAGATAATAGATCACATCAGGGAAAGGGCAGTGGAATCCAGAACCAGGAAGCTGGGGCTGTAAGTGATATAATGCAAAAGGAAGAACTTATTCGGGGTATTCTGGAAGGTAATAACAGGGCTGTATCCAGGGCAATTTCCATAATTGAGGCCGGAAGGAATTCAGATCTGAGCAGGGAAATTATGAGAAGCATATACTCCAGGACGGGAAAGGGCCACATCATCGGCATTACAGGCCCTCCCGGAATAGGAAAGAGCACCATGATAGTCAGGCTTTCCGGCATGCTCGCGGATAAGGGGGAGAAGGTCTCTGTCATTGCGGTTGATGCGTCCAGCCCGTTCACAAATGGATCAATACTTGGAAACAGGATAAGGATGCAGGATCAGCTCACAAAAAGCGGGGTCTACATGAGGAGCCTCTCAACCAGGGGAATCTCAGGGGGGCTTTCCCGGACGGTGTGGGAAACAGCCTCGATACTTGAGGCTGCAGGAAATGATACGGTCATAGTAGAAACGGTTGGGGCTGGGCAGGCCGATCTTGACATAGTGCAGCTCGCTGACACAATCATTGTTGTTCTGGCGCCCGGCCTTGGCGACGAGGTACAGGCAATCAAGGCAGGCATAATGGAGATTGCCCACATATTCGTGGTGAACAAGCTTGACAGGGAGGGAGCTTACATAGCAATCAAGGACATTGAGGACACACTTGCGATGGACGTCAGGAAGGACTGGACAGTTCCTGTCATTGGCACCAACTCCCTGACCGGGGAAGGATACGGCGAACTGATCGATATGATACACAAGCGCCGGGCCTATCTTGAAAAGGCCGGAGAGACCTCCAGGAACAGGCTGAAGAACACCATAAGAATGGCAGTCAGGATGCGCATGGACTCGTTCGTAAGCGAGGAGATGGAAACAGTCTCCCGGTACCTTGAAGGCCTCGACCTGAAGAAGGATACCGATCCGTATTCCATCGCGGACTCACTCATACGTGAAAGGCTTCGCAGATTAGCTGAAGTGCTGAATTAACCTTTAAATATTATCTAATATTCTTTGATCATGTACAATCCACTGAAATACTACACTCACGAGGCAATGAAGAACCTGAGTTCGAGAGCAAAGGAAATTCTTTCATATCTGTATCCGCCGATAACAATGTATGAGGAGGGCGGCGAGATATACATTGAGGCTGATCTACCCGGATTTGACAAGAAGGACATAAAGGTCAGGTCTGAAAGAGACAGCATAACAATCCAGGCTTCCAGAAAGATTGAACCGAAAGGAGGCTCCATCCTCTCAAACCAGAGGCCGGAGAACGTTTTCAAAAGGGTGAGGATACCCTACGAGATGGACGAGGATGCAGAACTGACCGCCAAGTACGTGAACGGGGTACTCACAGTTAAGGTCCCTGCTAAGGGATTCAAGACAGTAAAGGTCGAGTAATCACCTTTCATTTTTCCTTTTTCTCATAACGAGCCCGAACGCTACAAGGTCGGCGAGTATCAGGATAATTGAAAGCCTGGGATAATACTGGTGAAAATAGGCGAGTGTCAGCAGGCCAAAGCCCAGGAAAATTGAAAGTTCTGTCCTGGAATTCCTCCTGGCAGGCGAAATCGTATCCATTTCGTCCAGGCGCCTCTTGAGCAATGGCAGAACATCAAGTCCCTTCTCTATTGAAATTATGGCCTTCTTTCCAAAGTCTATCAGCTGGTTCCTGTAGAATTCGTCCAGCAGGCCCTCATTGTACAGGATTTCCCTCAGAACGGCAATGAACCTGAAATTTGGATCCAGCTGCTTGCAGACTCCCTCCAGCAGAGACGACATCCTCATGTAAAGGACAAGGGATTGGGGGAGTCGGAATGGAAACTCGAAAATCACGTTGTTTGCAACATCAAACACCTCCCGTACTTCCCTGTCCTCTATCTTTTTCCCGGTCAGCCCGGCGATGGCAAGTTCCATTGTCCTTCTGATTATTCCCCGGTTGGCTGCGGGAGACAGGGCTCTCATGGCTAACAGGGCATCAATCACCATGTCCGGATCCATCTCCACAAGCCCTGCATATAGTTTCAGAAGAGAGAATCTTGTTTCATTGTCAAGGTTTCCCACCATACCGAAATCATACAGGATTATGTTTCCGTCCTGAGCAACTGAAATGTTGCCGGGATGAGGATCGGCGTGGAATATGTCATCCTTAAGAAGCATCCGTATGAAGAGTATATCCACCCTGAAGGCGAGCCTCTGCAGGTCTATTCCCATTTCCTTCAGCCCCGCTAAATCAGTGATTTTGGTGCCCGCGATGTACTCCATCACCAGAACCTCCTTAGAGGAAATCTCATCTATCACAGGAGGCACGGTAACCCTCTCGTTTCGTTTGCGCAGGTTTTCCCCTATCCGCTTTATATTCTCCTTTTCCTTGACGTAGTCAATCTCGTCGTATATTCTGGATCCAAAATCCTGGACCACATTGTATATGCTCGTGTAGAGAAATTTTTCAATCCTGTTCTTGCCCAGCTTAAGAAGCCTGTTGATCACTATCAGATCCTTTTTGAGAATGTTTTCAACGTTGGGCCTGTTCACCTTCACGGCAACTTCCTTTCCTCTGTACCTTGCAAGGTATACCTGGCCGAGGGATGCACCTGATATTGCATCAGTGTTGAAGCTTTCAAAAGTTTCGTTCAGGCTTCCGGTGTTCCTTTCCAACATGCCCCTGACTTCTGCGAATGGTGCCGGCGGAACCCTGTCCTGAAGTGTCTCAAATGCCCTGAGGTATTCTTTGGGAAGCAGATCAGAACGTGCTGACAGGACCTGGCCCAGCTTAATGAAAGTCGGCCCCAGTTCAATAAATGCCTGCACAGCCCTGGTACCGTTGATCTCCCTTGCCTGATCCCAGGTACCTTCTGCATCCTTCTTTGCCCTCTCCCTGTCTTTCAGGTATCTCCTGAATACAGGATAGAGTTTCAGAAGGGTTCTGAGTTCGGCCCTTCTGATGCCCCTGTCCGGCCTGAACTTCTTTTCCATTCCTGCAATAATGGCATCAATTATTATAACTGTTTCAAGAATTTGTTGGCTTGCGGTTCCAGATCACAGGGTCTTACCAGTAATCCTTGCTAACATGTGTATCGTAGAGCTCTTCCAGTTTCCCCTTGTTCTTTCTTTCCCTGTCAATGAGAATCTCCAGGGTTTTCTTGATGTTTTTGGAACTGTACTCCTGTTCCATAAGGGAAAGCAGGCTTATCATGTCAATGGAAAGCTTAAGTGCACCCTTAATGACACTGCTCATGTCGTTATGATCTATCTCCTCTTCTTCATTCACCAGATGGTCAACCAGAGCATGGTCCCTGGAACTCCCGTCATCTCCATTATCGGGATTCATTGTTATTTTACCGTTTTCTATAGCTTCTTCAAGATCAATGATGTCATCTGACTCATTGTCCCTGAGAGACTCGAGCAGCATTCTCACGTGGTCAAGGCTGCTTTTTTCGAGAAGTTCATCATACCTGTCCCTCAGGCGGGACTTCAGTTTTATGATGCTTCCCAGCAGGTTGTTACGCACCTCATGCGGTGCTTTACCCGAAATTGTGTCATTGGTGTTCATGTCATTTCCATGCATCTGTAAAATAACATACCATAGCTGGTTAATAAGGGTTGCTATATTTTTATCTGACATTGTGTAGAAGCAGTCCGGCGATTCTCCTGCGCTTCCCGGGCCTGCTGTGCTTCCTCTCCCTAAAAGGAATATATACTTCACAATAATGATCCATAGTGCTTGTTTCACCTTCGCTGATTTCCGCAGATCTGACAAGACTCGGCGATCAGATCTCAACCTGCGAAAAGGCTGCCCCTTTCTCATACCACGTCGACGTAATGGACGGGCATTTTGTTGATAACATAACTATTGGTCATGATTTTACGGCTGCCGTGCGGAAATGCACTGACAGAAGGATTGAATGCCATCTCATGATTGACAGGCCGGACAGGTACTACGGGAGATTTGTTTCCGCAGGCGCAAGTTCCCTTCTCTGTCATGTGGAGAGCCCAGTAGCTGTCGGGAAGCTTTTCAAGAAGTTTTCAGATGAGGGGATTGATTACGGCGTGGTAATAAACCCTGAGACTCCGCTCGAAAGTGCTCTGCCGTACCTGGACGGTGCATCCACCCTGCTTATAATGAGTGTCCACCCCGGTTTTTCAGGGCAGGGATTCATGCCTGAAGTCCTCGAAAAACTCAAAGAGGCGTCCCGATACATTCACGATAACTCATTAAATGTCCGCCTTGAGATTGATGGCGGAATAAATGGAGAAACCGGCCCGCTTGCCAGAGATGCCGGAGCTGAAATAGTTGTTTCAGGATCATATATTTTTGGTGGAAATATTCTGGAGCGCATTGAAACGCTCAGGAACCTCTGATCACATTTTCAGCAGGATACGGCCTGTCTCCCGCCTTTCGAACTCCCTCATGGCATCCCGGACATTCTCAAGCGAAAAAGTTTTGTGAACTGGAGTACGGTAACCGAACATGCCTGCGAGCCTGATCACCTCAGCCAGCTCTTTTCTGCTTCCGCCCGTTGAGCCGATTATGTTGAGTTCTCTCGTGTAGAGTGAAGAAAGCTTAATTGCTGCATCAGCACCAGTGAGGACTCCAAAAGTTGTCAGAGTGCCCGTGGGGGAAAGGTGCTTAAGCGACTCTTCCCAGAATCTGCTCCCAAGCGAGTTCAGAACAATGTCCACCTGCAGGCTTTCCGGGACTGCATCCGGCCTATAAGTGTAGTCTGCGCCATAATCCTTGAGCCAGTCTTTTCTGGATACTGCATGAACCTCTACGCCGAGTGATTTCGCCATCTGCACTGCGAAAATGCCTGTGTTTCCGGACGCGCCGTATATCAGGATCTTCTGGCTGCCCTTAACCGAGGCCCTCCTCAGTGCATGGTATGCTGTAAGCGCGCTCACTGTAAGGCTCGCTGCAAATTCATCCGGGATTGAATCCGGTATCTTTACAAGGTTTTCCTCCCTTACTGATACCTTCTCACAGAACCCGCCGTTGGATTTAACACCAAAGATTCCGCCGTTTGAGCAGAGATATTCTTTTCCCGAAAGGCAGTACTCACAGCTTCCGTCATAAATCCTGGGGTATACAGCCACGCGGTCGCCCTTCTTAAGGAACCTGCCATCCTGCTCTACGGTACCGAAC
>JBJKSW010000056.1:0-4334 GCA_046703525.1 Thermoplasmataceae archaeon | reverse complement strand
ATGTATCCCCTTCTGAAAGCGCAAAAACAAAGCTTGACAGAACGACAGCAAGCAATGCAGCTCCCACGTAATCGACCTTCACGTCCGGCCTCTTGAATCTCGACTCCTTGATTACGATTGAGGATATGACTGCAAGAGCGATCACGAATGGAATTGCGGAGTGGTAGGTCCATCTCCAGCTGTAATCATTGGAAACAAGGGACCCCAGAGGAAGGCTGACAGCAAAGCCCGCACCGAACATTGCACTGATAACGGCCTGTGCCTTCGGGACAAGTTCCTTTGGAAACTCCTCCCTTACAAGTGCAAAGCCCAGAGGCATTATTGCCATTCCTATTCCCTGAATCGCCCTGGATGCAATCATGAAATGAAATGTTGGAGAAAATCCTGTCACTGAAACTGCCACACTGTAAATGATGAGTGTAATCACCATCATCCTCTTCTTACCGTAGAGATCGCCAAGTTTACCTATGATTGGTGTTGCAGCAACTCCTCCAACCATGTACAATGAGAGTATGAGGCTGGCCTGCGCAGTTGTAATGCCGAAGTCCCCCTCAATCGTTGGAAGTGAAGGAGTGAGCATCCCCTCGATATACATAACTATCATAACGAGCGAAGCAAGGAGTATCATGACTTTGTAGGCGTATTTCCTGTCAAATTCCTCCATGGTCTTGTAATCTGCAATTTTCTCAGTTTCCGTCATTATTTTTCTCCCCTTATTCCCTCAGGTTTCTTTCCACTCGCTTCACTCAGCCTTTCTGTGAGATGCGTCATTGTTTCATTCAGGTTTTTCATAGCTTCAGCAGGAATTGATTCCAGAAAGTCATCTATTACGAAAGTGGTCATGCCTTCAAGCCTCTCGAAAAGGCCAAGGCTTTTCCCGGTAAGCGTAATGTCTATTCTTCTCCTGTCCCTGCTGTCGTGGCGCCTTCTGACAAATCCGTCACGCTCCAGTGTTCGTACGATTCCCGTAACAGTTGGTTTTGTTACACCGAGAAAGTCTGCCATTGACGAAAGGTCCTTCGGCCTGTTGTAATAGAGATACCTGAGTGTGAAAAGCTGTGGAATTGCAAGGCCCTCATCCCTCAGGAGCTTCATCTGGAAGAATATCCAGCCATGGAAAAGGCGCCTGAAGTTTGCTTTCAGTACATCGCTGGTCGGCACTTCATCCTGTGTGCCCTGGGCACTCCCTGCGTTTTCCTGCATTTTCACCGCGGTGAATTAGTTAGTCATACTTAAACATTAGGAAAACCTAACAATAATTAATATAAAAGATGAATAAAATCCCTATTTCATGGGTTTGTGCACATTGAAGGATCACGCACTCGGGATCGGTATGCCCGCCACAATGACAGCAAGCACTGTTCCATATATAACTGTTACAAAGTAAAGTATGGTGAGTCCGTACGAAACATAGACCCTGCCTTTCTCTGAGAGTTTCATGTCGTACAGGACTCCCTTTACTCCGTTCAGCGCATGAAACGTCACTATCCATGTGAACGCTATGTAGAAAAGGAGCCAGAGCGGGTCGTGTATGTTGATGAGGACTTCCCTGAAAAACGCAACAGGCTGGCCGAAATTCACGTGTGCAATGTAGAGATGCACTCCGACAAAAAATACGAGAAACAGGCCGCTGAATGCCTGGAAGAACCAGCTCAGCGATCCCATGGATCCCCTCAGTGTCCTTGGCTTGGTGACCTTATTTTCCATCACAACCCCACCTTTATGTACAGCCAGGCATAGTAGAGAAACAGCAGAAGAAGGACAACCGAGACTATCTCAAAGACATAGAAAAACAGTTTGTGGTGCTTGAGCCCTACGCCCATTTCATTGAGCATGAGCCTTATCCCGTTTGCACCGTGGTAGAATATCACAAGAGCAAGCAGGACATCCATAACGACAAACAGTGAAAGCGGGCCGTAAGTGATGTATCTCACTATGCTGTTGTATGTGGCTTCTCCCCTGAGCAGTGAAGAAAGCACAATGTAGTGGAGATAGAGGTAGAACACTATCACAAGGGCTGACAGCCTCTGAAATGCAAATGCGAAGTATCCAATCCCTTTTTTCCAGACACTGAACCAGCTGCGTATTCCCTCCCTGTTCTCCGACATTCTAATCCTTCCTCCTGAAAAGGTCCCTGAAGCCCTGCTTGACACCATCCCACCTGAGTTTCTGTATCGCAAACGATGGATCAACATCCTTGGGGCACACTTCTGTGCATTCTCCTGCAAAGTGGCATCTGACGGTTCCGTCTTCTGTATCCGCAATCTGCAGCCTGTACCTCGCGCCCTCGTCACGGCTGTCCAGATTGTATCTAAGCACGGCAGTGAGCGGGGCGGGGCCAAGATAATCAGGATTGGTCCCGACAATGGGGCAGGCTGCCATGCAAAGTCCGCACTTTATGCACATTGAGTACTGTTCGTAAAGCTTGAACTGTTCAGGCGTCTGCCTTATCTCCCTGCTGTAGTCCTCTTCTTTTCTTATTATGTATGGTTTTGCCTCCCTGTACTTGTCAAAGAAAGGCTCAATGTCCACAACAAGGTCCTTCACCACCTTGTAGTGTTTCAGAGGCTCTATCCTGATCCTGTCTGCATGAAGGTCCTGCGCAATGGTGGAGCAAGCCATTCTTGGCTTTCCGTTGATCTCCATTGAACAGCTTCCGCATATCTCCATTCTGCAAGCGTACCTGGCCGTCAGTGTGGGATCCAGGTTCTCTATGACATAGATTATTCCTTCCAGCACAGTGGAGATGGCGTCTCTTGGCACTCTGTACAGTGAGAAACTGCCCTTCGTGCCTTCCATTCCCCTCCATATTTCAAATTCATAGAATTCATTGGACATTTGGCACCTCAGTAATGCCTCTCAGCCGGTTGCCACTTTGTTATGACCACCGGTTTGTAACTTATTTCCGGGCCTGACTCCGAATAGGCGGCAATTGTGTGTTTCAGGAAATTGCTGTCATCCCTCTTTGGATAGTCTGTCCTGTAATGTGCACCCCTGCTTTCCTTCCTCATCAGGGCACCCTTGAGGATTATCTCAGCCAGGTCGAGCATGAAGCCCACTTCCATTGCCCATTGAAGTTGAAGATTGAACACCCTTGAGTTATCTTCAATCGTAAGGTTGCCGTACCTGGTCTTGAGCTCTCTGACCTTCTTTATGCCAGTTTCCAGGCCGGATTCTGACTTGAAAACGCCCGCGTAAGAGTCCATGGCTGCACCAAGGTCTGTCCTTATGGCGGCTGAACTCTCCCCTCCTTTCCCGTTGAGCAGGTCCTCCCATATCCTCTTCTCTTCTTTTTCAGCCCTGCTGCGGTCCAGGGATGGCATGTCGTGCGAAGCCGCCCATTTTGCAGCTTCAACTCCTGCAACGTTGCCATAGGCGAGGCACTCATTGGTTGAATTCGATCCGAGCCTGTTGGCACCATGCAGGCTCACGCAAACGTTCTCTCCAGCTCCGTAAACACCGGCAACAGATGTTTCCATTCTGGTGTTGACATCGATCCCGCCCATTGTGTAGTGGGTTGCAGGCCTGACTGGTATCGGTTCCTCGCGCGGATCGATGTTGTTGAATTTCTTTGCTATGTCGGTGATCATTGGCAGCCTTTCCTCCAGCTTGTCCGCTATGTGGGTGAGATCAAGATGCACATAAGCAGCATTTCCGTATTTTCCCTTTATGCCAAGCCCTTTCTCAATTTCCCAGAGTTCAGCCCTGGATACAACGTCCCTTGAAGCTTTTTCCAGCTTTGCGGGAGCGTATTTCTTCATGAACCTTTCTCCCTTGCTGTTCAGGAGAATTCCACCTTCAGCCCTTGCAGCCTCAGTGATCAGTATGCCGGAAGGAACCATGCCTGTGGGGTGAAACTGTATGAACTCCATATCCTTCAGAGGAATGCCTGCCCTGTAAGCTATGGCGTTGCCGTCCCCGGTTACGGTATGGCCGTAAGTGCTGAACTGGTACAGCCTCCCGGCACCGCCGGCAGCAAAAATTATGCTCTTTCCGCTGAAGACTGTATAATCTCCCGTCTTCATGTTGATGGCTGTAATTGAGTTGAACCTGCCATCGTCCAATATCATTGATGTCGCGAAATATTCGTTGTAGAAATGGATATTTTCATACTTCATGCAACGGCCGTAAAGGGCCTGCATGACATGGAATCCGGTCTTATCCGCGGCAAAGACCGCCCTCGGATAGCTGAGCGCACCGAAATCCCTCTGCGCAATGGTTCCGTCCTCATTTCTGCTCCAGGGGCAGCCCCAGTAGTCCAGAGTGTAGATCTGTTCCGGAACTATGCTCACAAAATGTTCGACTGCGTCCTGGTCTGACAGGTAGTCTCCGCC
>JBJKSW010000055.1:0-7358 GCA_046703525.1 Thermoplasmataceae archaeon | reverse complement strand
GTATTACCGCACCACCGTCTGATATAAATGGCACGAATACACTCTGATCAACTGCAACATCTATGATATATGTGCCAGTCTTGAGTACAAGTGATGTGGGATGCACGCAGTAAGCTGCATTGGAGGCATCCACGTTCTGATAGTACGAACCACTCTGCTTTGCATAGTCATTACCTTCCTGAATCCCATACGTCTCAGTATAATTCCCTGAACTCCCATACTGCCCTGGAGCAGTTGCATTGAGAGCGGTATCGGGGCCGAAACCGTTGGAGATTCCATCGTTTGGCAATACTGACAATCCGTTGGAGATTCCCTTTGCTGTTACCTGAACAGATCCATCATTACCCATTCGAGTGGGGAAGTCCCATCTGTTGTCTATGCTGTTCCAGATTGCTTCGCAGCCTGCATTGGTGATGAATGCTTTCTGCCCTGCAATCGGGGAGGATGGCAAATCGGAATAATCCGCTACTGTGGGTGCAGCCAGTTCCTTCGATGAGATAACCCCCTCCGATGTCCTGCCCGACGCTGCCTTGACAATGCCGGGAGACATCAGAGCAGCTACCCCTGCTGCCACAATTCCCAGCTTCTTGAGGAATGATCTCCTCCCGGGATTCGGTACCTGATCCTCAGTCATTTTTTTCCTCCATGAATGCCTCTCGCATTTCCTTTTCAAGTTCTTTCTTTCCAAGATCGAATGATCCTCTTGCTCTTCCGAGGTTCCTTGCGAAGTCGGGTATCTTCTTAGCTCCGCCAAATAGCAGTGCTGCTATGACGGCAATTATTATCCAGTCAGTCGGTGTGTCGAACATATTTTTTCCTCCCTATCTCTATTATTTTTGATGAATCAAAATAGCTTCGCCTTCCAATCTCGTGGTGACCTGTGATCCTGAAATGCGCCTTCGCAGCATTGTTTGACCCATGCTTCCCTGAGCGGACATGGGTACTGGTGTGAAACACTTCGCCGCATACACAGAATATGAATACCATCAGTTAGCGCCTCCAGTTGCAGTAGCCTTCGACGACTCTCGATGCCCATTTCTGGGCCTTTCTCCATGAGATCGGATACCTTTCATAGTACCTGCGTGCAAGCTTCTTTTTCCATTCCCTTTTACTTTTTCCATCCCTGGACCTCCCTGATTTATTTGTCATTCAGTTCTGCGCTCCCGACGCTGCAATGCGGATTGAGAAAAGCAATGCAATTGCCAGCAGCCCTCCCATTGCTGCTGCCACTGCGAGCGATACGTGCTGAAAGGGGATAATTTGATAGGGATACGTTACGAAGGATGCGGTAGCGCCAAGGGTGGAAGCAACGAACGCAAGGACCTGACCTCCCACTACAAACAGGGAAACAGGATACGAGATACCGCCGACAATTAAATCCCACAATTTTGCAACAAACCAGAATACGCCTGATACTGTCCAGTTGCCATTCAGTACGTTCACCGTTCCTGTATAGGCCGTGTTCCAGTTAACAAAGCTTGACCAGGAGGGGAAACCCACATTGCTTTCAAACGTTCCATACAGAATGTATGAAAGGGAAAATCTCGCAAGAATCGTCATGAGGAAGAAGAACATAAGAAGGTCCCTTGCCCCCGTCTTGATTCCATCTGGGGATTTCAGTACCAGTGTATACGATATATATGCACAGAACCCGAGCACTGCAAGGCTGACAATCCCTGGTGTAGCGAATGAGATGTTGAAAAAGTATCCTCCAATTACCCCAAGCCCGAATATCGAGAAAAGGGCCGTAGGATTAAATTCCCTTCCCTTCGGAAGTGCTGCTGCGAATGCAACGATTGACAGGATCGTGAGGTACCCGAGCGAGATCCCGAGGCTTTCGTAATTCATTCAGCCCTCCTGCTTATGCCTGTCCAGGAGTATTGCGGCTACAAAGAGCAGACTAAAAAGTACAATTGGCGCATAGTTTGAGAGACCTGTACCTGCAAAGACAGCAGCGACTATCACTCCCGGTATCAGGGCCAGTGTAGCCGGACTTACCTTCCCTTCTGAGTCCCTTCTGCTCCTGAATACCACGACTGCGATTGCGCCGCCGATGAGAATAACCATGACACTCATGAACTCTGGGACTGTCAACCCGATAAGACCAACCAGTGCCGCAAACCCGGAAGGCGGCGTATATTTAACGAAGCTCAGGTTGACGGACTGGTTGCCCGTTACGATAACAGTCGATGCATTTACAATGTAGGAACCCGACGCTGCGCCGTATTGGTGCGCCCCGGAAGTCAGGTATACCAACAGTGAAGTAGTTACCGACTGATAAGTAATACCGTCAACAGTAAGATTCCACGTTGCGCCGGCAGGAAGATTGTGCTCGAAGAACCCCACTGCATACGTCTGTCCCTCCTGGCTCACGAAGGCAGCGATGAGTTGATAACTGCTGTTCGTAACCGAGAAGTACCCCGACTGGACTGCAGGAATAAACAGGGTGTTATTATGTGAGACATTATCAAAGAAATATTCATAGGTACCGGGCCTGAGCTGGAATGTGTAGCTTGAGAGATTGTTATTCCACGACCAGAACTGGGTACCTCCAAGGGAGATATAACCGGACCAGTTCACATCGTTCGGAAGTCCTCTCTGGAGTACGTTGACCTGCTCGTACGAAGAAACGTTGAAATAAAGGTTGACGGTGTAATTGAGGCTTGTAACTTCGAATGAGGACGGACCCGAGAACACAACCCCGGAATCGCTCGTGTCCTGAGCAATCACATCATATGATGTATTCACTCCGAGGGTCTTTGTAAAACTCGTTGTGCCTGCTGCCACGTTGACAACGACTGGCGGATTGAAATACCCTGAGACTGTATAGGTGACCTGCCATGCATCACTTGAAGGCAGACCGTGTTCAACAAAGGTGACGTGGGTCGTGCTCGGCCAGCTTGCGGATGCAGTTGGTACCCACATCAGGAGGGCCGGAATAACGAGCGCAAGGACTACCACGGCAGACAATCCAGCTTTCACGTTGAGGCCCTCCTTAAGTGAGTGAGGATTCTTCCTCCGTATCGCTGTACGACGAATTCGATAATAAGTATGTCGATGAATGCAAAGACCACATCTCTTGCATAGCCATAGAAACCGATGGAGGCCAGAGCCAGATAAATAAAGAGAAGCATCAGTGGTTCGGTGAATATTGAATACGCAGAACGAAAGTTCCTGAATCTGAAGTGGTGCTTTTCCCTTACAACGTCAAAATAGAGCGACAGCCCTGCGAGCGAAATGGCAAGAAGAAAGTAAGTGTTGACATACCAACCGAGTATGATCATCCATTCCTCCTTGCTGCGGCTCTTGCTCCCCACACGGCAAATGGTATTCCTATAACAAGGACAAAGGCGTACCAGTAGTTGCTGAGCGCAAACGAATTGCTGTTCGGCGTGAACTGCTGGAAGTTTATTGTTATTGTCTTGGGAGAGTTTATAAGCACGCCAGATTGCTGGACCACCTTGTAGTTAGGCTGCTGCGTTCCTGTAACCTGAGCAAGATAATATATCGAAGTCCCTGGAACCACGACGACAACGATCGTGTTGGTCGTAGTTCCGTAGTAAACTCCGTTCACATCAACCTGCCAGCTTCCCGTATAACCTGTTTCAACGAATGTTATGGCCGTCTGGACAGTGTCGGAGATTGCCACGTTGGATGAGGTGAAGTTCAGTGTTCCGGAAGTCTCTGTCAGGGCGTACCCTGTGTTGCTCAGGGATGCGTTCCACGAATAAGTGCCGGGCGCAATACTCTCCGTTATTGAGGATTTTGTAGTGCTGTACTGGGTGCTTCCCACTTTGACAAAGAAGGTAACACCCGAGGGGAGAGATGCAATGCTGAAGGTAAAACTCAGGTTGAAGTACTCTACCTTGCTGAACGTGCTGCCGCTAATCGTGAAGTTGCCTGAGATGGTCGACGGGATAAAAGGCGACGGCCCTGTAACTATATATGAATATGAGCCGTTGACAAGCGAGACATTGTTGTATTCGCTGCTCGAAGTATAATACGATCCATTCACCTCTACCGTCCAGTTCTGCCCCGTGAGACCATGCTGCGTAAAGTACACTCCGTAGGAATGTGCGATGAATGAAACAGAAATCCCAACCGGGGACCCGCTGATCGTAAACGTTCCGCTCGGAACTTCCGCCGAATATACGGTATTGGTATTCTGAACCGTATATGCGTAAGTGCCATTGGGTTCGTTGAATGATATTGCAGTTGATGTGCTGGAATGTGCTGACGTTGTGTTTACAAACCATTCAGTTGAACTTGGCAGCCCTGATTCGGTGAATGTAACCGAGTACGTAATAAGTGAGGCTGTCACAGCTACGCTGACACTTCCATTGTTAACCGTAAACGTTCCGCTGCTCGGGGAAAGAGAATATGTCTTGTCTACTGTCTGAACGGTGTAGCTGAACACGCCATTATCGGAATAGAATTGTATTGAACTGCCTGTCGTATGGTAGGTTGAGGTCACATTGACGTACCACTCTGTACCGGAAGGTAGACCGGACATTGTGAACGTGACAGGATAGGTGACGGCAGCAAAAGAAATGGTAACTGTCTGCGATGCCCCATTAACTGATACCCCTCCCGATCCAGGGGAGGGTGCATAGACCTGTGAGGCCACTGTGACCTGCGGAATGGAATAAGTATATGAACCATTCATCTCTGAGAATGCAATGCCCGATCCTGAGGTTCCAGATTCTGTTGTGCCTGCAAGCGTAGCATTCCATGAAGCTCCCGAAGGTAAGCCTGTCTCCGCAAAGTTAACGCTATAAGTCCGGGGCGCCATTAGCACGTACACAAAGTCGTATGAAACTGTCGAAACCACGTTGAACCCGCCGGATACATTGTTATATGCTGCGCTGTTCATAAGCGAATAATCCGGGTAGTATGACCCCCCCAGGGAGGTTGTAATCTGATTCCAATAGTATGTCCCTGCAGGAAGATAATCTGTTGTATTGGCATACCCATAGGACTGCCATGTCGAAGCCAGGTTGTCGCCATTGCTCAGGTTGATGTACTGTGTGGTCCCGGCTGGCGGTTTGGAGTCTATCCCTCTCACAACAAACCATACAGAGTAAGCCTCGAATGTGTAGGTGAGTGTTACCCCGCCGCCTGCGCTGAACGTGCCGCCTGACGGGGAGACCGTAGCGTACTGGGCGCTGGCACTCCATGAGTAGGAGCCGGAGCCGATAGCTTCGGTGAACGTTATGCTTGAACCGGTGGAGGTTTTTGTTACCCCTCCTGCTGTAACCTTCCATACCCACCCGGAAGGAAGGTCGCCGCTTTTCGTAAAAACATAGTTATACGTAGAGAGATTGTCAGGGACATTAGTCTGTTTTACTGTCTGCACTCCGAGAAACGGAATCAACGAAAGTGCAGAAACTATCATTATTATGGCAACAAGTGACGTTGTTATTTTCATCTTCTGCCTCCCCAAAAAGCCCATGCAAATATCGCTATGACTATGAGAAATGTCATGGCGGTCACCAGGTCAACAAGATAAGGGTTAAGGTTCCACATCAGTGATTCCTCGCTGACCTTACTGTTATAGCCACTCCCAGAAACACAACTATTATCCCAATTACTGGTAGCAGGAGGCCTTTGTATGTATCCCACAGGGACTGTGCTGACCCCCAGTTAATTGCACCAGTGATATCTAGAATCACGAAACCAACGAAGAGAACTATAGCAAATGCAAGACCATTGTTATTTCTTGCCATGAAAGAAAAAAGGGAAACGGGTTCCAGTGTAATCTATGCTTGCCACACCCGTTGAATGGCTGTCATGAATATCCTGTCTCTGAATATTGACAGACTGCGGTTCCTCATGGAAGCTCGGGAACAGGATCAATCCCTGTTCCCTGAGAGCTTCATCACGATGAAAAGCAGTCCAAACAGACCGACCAATGCAAAGATTGTCGGCAGATATGTAAACACCGTCACGGTTGTCGGGTATGTGGTCTTGTATGTGCTGTTTGTCACAGTTGGGTTAATGAAACCGATTGCTATCGGAAGCCCAATGGCAACAGCTACGATGGCGATAAGCCCACCAACGGCAGCCTCAACGTACTTTCCGTATTCCATATTAAGTTAAAGTGTATTCCTCCCAATTTACTCAACTTTAGGGTTGATTCTAGCAACTTCCAGTTGGCAACAATCAAAGCGTTTTATCTCTATTTAAATGTTACTCAGAAATAATTTAGAACTTACGCGTTGCCATAAGGAACTCAGCAATACAGTACTGTGAGTAGCCTGCCTCTGCAAGCGTGAGCCTGTTCAATTTTTTCCCTTCAGGTATTGGCGATTCAGCCCCTTCCATGTATTCGTGGTTAGGGCAGCTGCATCTTGTTTCCGGCGAATGAATCTGATGGCCCGGGCACTTTGAGTGCTGAAATTCAGGAGAATTTACCATGAAGCCGGACTTCGCCGCATCCATCAGGTCATTAAAGATTTTTTTCTGCTCAGGCTTTCCTACGCCTGCCTTCCGCAATTCGCTCTTTGTGATCCTGTCTTCCTTTCGGAATGGCGACTTCATTTTCTCAGCAACCTCATGTATTCCTTTACGGATTCCCTGAATGGTTCCCTGTTCCAGATGAGCCAGTAAACCGCAACAAACGTCATACAGCCGAAAATCAGTTCCACATAAAATGGCAGCAAAAACCATGTCATTGTGATCAGCCACAGCAACACGCCAACCACGCCAAGCATCGTGATATAAAGCGATATTTCTATCCAAATCTTTACGAGTTCCTTCGTTTCATTTTCCATTTTTCTTTCTCTCCTTCTCCTTTCTTCTGTGTTCTTTAAGCGTGAGGATGAATGTCAGATATAATGTGATAACACCTCCCGTAAAGGAAAGCATCTCCATGACTTGCCCGAGACTCATTCTTCATCCTTCCTGAGTTTCACCCACATATTTCCTTTTGGATTTTTGTAGAACGGCCTTTTCCCGTCTTTCAGTAATTCTGAAGCGGGAACATGCAGAATATCTTCAGCGTCCTCAATCCTGTACCAACTGCCATCATAGCTTTTATCGAACTTGAGTTTTCCAAGCGAGTTGGGATTAGTGTCCCGCTTTCCCTTTCCTCTTTCTGCGAGAGCATCTTCGCGCATCTTTTTCCAGTATCCCTGAACTGCAGGCTTCTTTATGTTGTCCTCATAATGCCTGAATATCTCGTCTGGGAGTGGGCCCCATCTGATCTCAGTGACTTTGAGGTTTTGACCGTTAAGCCTGAACTCGGGCATAGGATACAATATCTTAGGGTGCGTGAGGTCTTTTGACTTCCTCGGCAGCCTCACTTCCGCTACACCTTTCTCGGTGGGCGAGACAATAACGAGCAGGTCGAACTTGGA
>JBJKSW010000054.1:0-7428 GCA_046703525.1 Thermoplasmataceae archaeon | reverse complement strand
CTCAATACTTCTTTATCTAGGTATAACAAAGATAATGAGGAAAGTTTCCCACGCAAGGAGATATGCAAAGGCTCCAAAGAAAATGGAATTTCCCTGATTTCTCAATTTAAAATAAAAAATATATTTTCAGGATCAGGCAGAACTGATCCTGAATTTCATGGCTTGTTGAGTGGCCTCAGCCTGTCGAAATTTAGTGAGCCGCCGGATTTCTGGTAGTTTGTGACACGTCTCTCAAAGAAGTCTGTTTTTGTTTCATTCATAGCTGCGAACGAATCAACCCACGCCATGGGGTTCTGCTTAATATCATATGGCTGACCAAGCCCTATTGCCCCGGCCCTCAGGTTTCCGAGGTACTTTATGTACTGGGTTATGACGTTGTCTGAAAGCCCAAGAATCTGGTTTCTTGTCACGTATTTCCCCCACTCGATCTCGTGAGAAACGGCTGTCTTGAGCATGTCCACAAGGTCCTGGTTCAGCTGGGGAGTGAAGAGGTCTGGGTTTTCTTCCTTCAGTGTCCTCATTATATGAGTGAAAAGAGCCAGATGAGTATTTTCGTCTCTCTGTATGAGCCTTATGAGGCTCACTGTGCCGCCCATTTTATCCTGTCTGCCAAGTGAATAGAAGAACGCAAATCCACTGTAAAAATAGACACCTTCCAGCAGGAAGTCAGCCATGCATGACTTCACAAAAGCTTCCTCCGAGGGGTCGTCTATGAACTGCTGGTACTGGTCAGTTATGAACCTGTTCCTGTTGAGCAGGTGCTCGTCATCCTTCCACATGGAATAGACTGCATCCCTTGTTAGCCTGTCCACCACAGAGGTAAGGAGGTAGTCATAGCTCTGAGCGTGGATGGTCTCAAAGAACGCCTGGGTCTTGATGCATGCAACAACTTCCGGCGCCGTCATGTAAAGTGAAAGCGCACCCAGGTTATCCACCTGTATACTGTCCAGGAAAATGAGAAAGGCAAGTGTTTTCTTGTAGGCCTCCTGTTCAGATTCAGTAAGCCTGGGAAACATGAGCTTGTCGTCCCCAAGCGGTACTTCTTCCGGTACCCAGAAGAACGATCTCATCTTTCTGTAAAGCTGTTCTGCCCACTGGTACTTCGCATTGTTGAATTCGATAAGGTTTGGCGATTTTCCGCCTATGAGCCTCTGCTCGCTGAGTTCCCTTGTGCCTTCCGGATTAAATAATAACTTCTTTTCCATCGTTACATCTCCATTTATGCCTGGCATGCCTCGCAGTTTTCTTCGTCCTGCTGCATCTCCTCTTCTGTCATGTTTCTGAAATAGTATATCGTTTTAACTCCTGATTTCCATGCCTCATAGTACAGGTTCAGGAACGTCTCCTCGGTTAACTCAGGAGTGGCATACAGGTTCATTGACTGTGACTGGTCCAGGTGCCTCTGCCTGACTGCAGCAGCCTTTATGCTCCATAGCTGGTCTATGCGGTGTGCCTCCTTGTAAAGCGGGTAGTTTTCCTGAGTCAGGTCCGGAGCCACCCTCTTAAGGAGGAAGCCCTTCTTCTCTTCCGTGAAAACAGGCTTGAATACAGGATCTATTCCGGCCGTTGAGCCCGCTATGACAGAAGTGCTCCCTGTTGGGGCAATTGCCATTATGTAGCCGTTCCTGATTCCGTTCATCCTTATTTCCTCCCTGAGAGAATTCCACTTCTGGTCATTGTAGCCCCTGATGTCAAAATAATCCCCTGTATCCCAGTCGCTTCCTGCAAACAGGGGATAAGCACCTCTCTCCTTTGCCAGGTCGCAGCTACCCTTCACTGCCTCGTAGTTTATGTGCTCAAAGAGTTTGTCCACATAGTCGAGATGTTCCTGTGATTCCCAGTTTATTCCCTTCTGGACCAGATGCTGGTGATAACCGGAAATTCCGATTCCAATGGCCCTGTATTTCATGTTAGTCAGTTTTCCCTGCGGTGTCGGGAGATTGTTAAGTGCAATCACATTGTCGAGCATCCTGACCTGGACAGGTATCACTCTTGAGAGAAGTTCCGGGGTATTGCACCTTCCGAGGTTTATTGAAGACAGGTTGCAGACCACAAGGTCTCCAGGTTTTGTAACCTGCACGATCCTGTCCTCTTCTATTCTCTGCTCTTCACGTATTGATGTTCCCTGATTCTGCGTTATCTCTGTGCACAGGTTAGATGAGTAAATCATTCCCTTGTGTTTGTTGGGATTGTACCTGTTGACAGTATCTCTGTTGAATATGAACGGCCCGCCTGTTTCATAAAGGCTCTTTAGAACAAGACCCATGAGTTCAAGCGAGTTGATTTCCGATTTCTTGATCCTCTCATCGGCCAAGCACTCATCATACTTCTGTTCCCATTCCTCGCCCCAGTAATTTTCCAGCTTCCAGCCCTTGACTTCGAACACGTTGTGCGGATCCAGCAGGTACCAGCTGCTGCCTTCTTCGAGGGACCTGTAAAACCTGTCGGGCACGCAGATTCCGGGGAAAATATCGTGTGCTTTTCTTCTCTCATCTCCATTGTTTGTCTTCAAGTCAAGGAAATCAACAACATCCTTATGCCACATATCAAGCCATATGCTGACAGCTCCTGCTCTCTGGCCAAGCTGATTTACTGATACTGCTGTGTCATTGTACAGCCTGACCCATGGGATCACGCCGCTTCCAACTCCGTCGTACCCTCTTATGGACGACCCGAGGGACCTGATGTGTCCGAGATACACCCCCATGCCTCCACCGTTCTGGGAAATCTGAGCGAACGTCGTGAGCCCGTCGAAAATCCCTGAAATGGAGTCGTCAGGGCTGTCTATGAAACATGAACTCAACTGGCCGGACGGCCTCCTTGCCTGTGCCAGTGTTGGTGTTGCCATTGTGATCATGAGTTCTGACAGGATCTCGTAGAACCTTATGGCCCAGACGACCCTGTCCTCCTCCTTTTCGGCAAGCGCAAGATACATCGCCACCCCCATGAAGACATCCTGGGGAAGTTCAAAGTAAGTGCCGTCTGGAGATGACACCGAGTATCTGTCCATCAGGTGTTTCATTCCGGGATAGTTGAGCAGGAGGTCCCTTTCAGGCCTTTTTGCCTTTGACAGTAGTTCAATATCCTCGTCAGAATATGACTCAAGCATACTTCTGTCATACCTTCCGCACTCAGTGAGCCGGGAAATAAGAAGCTTGAAAGAGCCGTACGGTTCACCCCGGGTCCTTGCTGATTCCTTGTAAAGGTGGTGAAGGAGGAGCCGGGAAGCCACGAATGTCCAGTCCGGTTTTGCAATTGAAGCCTTTTCGTTGGCAACACGAATCAGAGTTTCCTGAATTGTCTTTGTTGCAATATTCTGGGTGAAATGGATCTGGGAATCCAGTTCCAGCTCCATTGGATCTACATTAAGGCCTTCACAGGCCTTTGTGATCACGTTGCGAATCTTTGAAATGTCTATAGGTACGACTTTGCCTTCGCGATTGACCACTGTGGTCGGTTTATAGTAAAGTTCCATATTATCTACCTCCGCAAGCGCAGGAAACAAGAAACCGGCGTTCAGGTGTTGATATGTCAGGTACTGTTATTGTAGGTTCCCGGAGCGCTATGCGTGTAAAGCTTCTATCTGCCTTCGGTTCATGAATCTTTTCTGAATCAATTGTGGTAAAAAATATCTCGCACAATTTTAGTAATAATGATTTGTTGTTAATTACCATATTAATTACCAGAAAAGATAACTTAGAAGTAACATTTAAATTTTTGCTACACCAGGTTGCTAAAAACTTATCAAAATACGCGCTCAGGCATTCAAATAAATAGTAATATATATGGTGAGAATTAAATCATTCCGGTTCTTCTGAGGCCGGATTACCTGAGCTCTGCAAACGTCTCGAACCAGGGCAGGGGGTTGCCGCTGATTCCCGGATAAAGTATGTCCTGCTTGATTCCCTTCAGGATCTTGTTTGCCTGTGACTGTGAGAACTTTGCAAGTGTCAGGTCACTGAGGCCCGGGATCATTCCTTCTGATACAGACTGTACAAAGTCTGTTTCCATGTTGACAAGGTCGCGTATAAGAGTAACAAGTGATTTCTTGAATTCAGCTGATGAAAGTGTGGGGTTTTCCTCAACAAGCGTGTTGTACATCGATACCAGGAAGGACGACTGAATTGCGATATCCTTATTCACGTGTTTTATTATGTTTGCAGTCTTTGTCAGTTTTCCCTTCCTCGCGAGAGCATAAAGCAGGCTGAATTCAGTGTACAGAAAAATAGTGTTTGCCGCAGTAGACACTACTATGTTCCTCAGGAAATTATCTGACATCGGGTTATTCGAGAACTCCAGGAATTTTGTATTCAGCAGGCCGTTCCTCTTTCTCAGTTCGTCAGTTGTTCTCCAGAGGTTGTAAACTGCTTCAGCATCTTCGCTCTCCATTGCATTCTGGATGATTCTTGCATATGCAAATGTGTGTTTTGCGCTCTGGTACAGGGCGGAAGAAAGTGTAAGTGTAACTTCCGGTGCTGTAATGTAAGGAATGAGTATCTGATAGTTTGAAAAGAGAAGGCTTTCCACGGAATTGATGGAGCACATAATTCGTTCAAACGCCTTTTTTTCCAGTTCGGAAAGTGACTCGAAATCCTCTTTTTCTCCGTTGAGCTTGAATTCTTCAAGATTCCATTGGCTTGTCTGAATCTTCTTGAATGCGTCCACAGCGAAGGAGTACTTAGACGGAAGAAGTTCCATGAGATTGGTGTTCGAACCTCCTATTATCTTCCTCCTGCTAAGCCATTTGTCTCCGGATTCGTTCAGCAGATAATATTTCGGAATCTTCTGGTTCATTGAAAGCCCATTGTTTCCGCCATTAATCATTAAATCCACCTTCTATCACTGGAAGTACGTTTGCAGTCCCTTTGCCAGGATAGCCTTTCGTTCTAATCAGCTTGTTGTATAAAAATCTTATAGTGCAAGGACAGTAAAATTTGGGGTGTGTAAATAATGAAATATGATTTATAAATTAAATAGCAATTTAATTGGCGGCATCTTTGAAAATTGACATTTACGTCTAAACTTAATATCAACGCACAAAATACTCTGTTTATGAAGTTAGTTGAATGCGTTCCAAATTTCAGCAACGGCAGGGATCCTGAGATTCTGGAAGATATAGTCAGGCAGATATCATCCGTTGAGGGTGTGAAGGTGCTTGACAGGGAGATGGACGCTGACCATAACAGAAGCGTTGTCACATTCATTGTTTCATACGAGAATGCAGTCGAGGCAGCTTTCAGGGGCATTGCCAGGGCAGCAGAGCTCATTGACATGGAAAAGCACAGTGGCGAGCATCCGAGATTCGGTGCTGCAGATGTCGTGCCTTTCATACCGATTTCAGGCTGCACGATTGAAGAATGTTCTGAACTGGCGGTTGAACTTGCCAGGCGGGTAGGCAGGGATCTTGATATACCGGTATACCTCTATGGGGAAGCCGCTGCATCGCCATCCAGGGCTGGGCTGGAGAACATAAGGAGCAAGAACTTCCAGTATGAGCAGCTCAGGGAAAGAATTTCAGAGGAAAAATGGAAGCCTGATTTCGGGCCGGCGAAAGTTGGCAGGGCTGGAGCAACAATAATCGGTTCGAGGGACTTCCTGATAGCCTACAATGTATACCT
The DNA here is from genome assembly GCA_046703525.1 of Thermoplasmataceae archaeon. Classification (GTDB taxonomy): domain Archaea; phylum Thermoplasmatota; class Thermoplasmata; order Thermoplasmatales; family Thermoplasmataceae; genus WAQW01. Next base: position 1,810 of record JBJKSW010000054.1, on the reverse strand, counting down.
TAATACGGACAACAAGGACATAGGCAAGAAAATAGCAAAGGCACTGAGGGCTAAAGATGGAGGCCTGACATTTGTCAAGGCTCTTTCTTTTTACATTGAGGAAAAGAGCCAGGTTCAGATATCCATGAATCTGACAAATTTCAAGAAGACACCGATTTACAGGGCATTTGAACTGATCAGAATAGAGGCGGCGAGATATGGAGTCAGCATCACAGGTTCAGAGATAGTGGGTCTGACTCCTCTGGATGCAATACTGAACACCTTCAAGTACTACATTGGACTGGACGGCTTCAAAAAGAGCCAGATTCTGGAATACGGCATGCTTGGGCAGGACTGACAGATCTAATATCAGATGAGGCGCAAAGAATACTGAAAGGGCACAATTCCCATACTAGGTGCCAATTATTTTAACTCTGGTAAATATCGTTGTTAATGAGTGATATGGATTATGAGGATTTTCTTGCAAGGCTCGGAAGCGGTTCTCCAGTTCCGGGAGGCGGATCTGCCAGTGCAATGGTCGGCAGCATATCTGCTGCTCTTTCAAGGATGGTTGCAAACCTGACTCTTGGAAAAAAAGGGTATGAGAATGAAGAGGAACTCATGAAGAGGGCTGCAACCGAGCTGGAAAAAATTGAGAAGAAGTTCCTGCAGCACTCAAGAGAGCACGAGGAGGCATTCAACGCGATCTCCGCGACCTGGAAACTTCCCAAGAATACTGACGGGGAGAAGAAGGAAAGAAAAAAGAAAATGCAGGAAGCTACAATAAAGGCCCTTGCACCTCCCTGGAACATTGCGGCCACAGCCATTCTTGTTCTGGACATATCAAAAATAATGATAAGGTCAGGCAACAAGAACGCAGTATCAGACGCGGCCTGCTCGGCTGAATTTGCGATTGCAACAGTAAAAAGCGCCCTTCATAATGTGAAGATCAATCTTTCTTCAATAAGCGACAGGGAAATAGTTCAGGGAGAGATGATGAAACTCAAACTGATGACAGAGCATGCAGAATCACTATACGAATCTGCCATGAATGAGTTCAATGAAAAGATTTCAGGATGAGCAGGGACTGGCAGTATGCTGCCCGTTCCTATGGTATTTCCTTTGACATTATGAGATCGGTTGTCATGTATCCGGAGGACCTGTAGAGTTCAATGGCTGCAGTGTTGTGGCCAAACACATGAAGCGTGACTCGCTTCTCACCAAGTTCCTTCACCTTTCTGTCCAGCTCGACCAGCGTGTCCCTTCCATACCCCTTTCTCCTATGCTGAGGATAAATCATAATGTCCCAGATGAATGCTCCACCGATGTCAGAATTTCCATGCAATATGCCAATCCAGAGAACTCCGATTTTTTCCGACCCGTCGTCCTTCATTATTCTGAAAAGGTGGTTGTTTTCTGTTCTCCTTCCATCCGGCAAGAGCCTGGAAAACTCGCTCCTGGATTTTTCAAGAGCTTCTGTTTCCTCCCAGGTTCCTGCTCTCACTTTCTCATCTGCATAGTTCTTCACAGACCATTTCAGGTATTCTTCAAAGTCAGACTCATCCATGCATTCAAGTCTCACCATACAGGCACTCCAGTTCTCCTTTGCGGTTATATTTTGCCCATAACAGCCGTCGGATACCTTACGGATGTCCGCAAACAACAGTTTAAAGCCGTTCAAGATTGGGGTGGTGCACAGAATATTTAAATATCTCCCTGTTGATCATTAAAAGATAAAAATGGCCAAATATAAATTCAGCTGTTCGGACATCGGTATGAATTGCGGGTTTACGACCACAGCAAAAACAACTGACGAACTAATGCCCAAGAT
>JBJKSW010000053.1:0-24921 GCA_046703525.1 Thermoplasmataceae archaeon | reverse complement strand
TTTCAGCTTTCTGCCGGTAGCCTGAAAGTGCGGATAAGCAGTGTTTTCTCCAAAAGCAACTGTCGGCTCGCACTGTGGAAGAGCTGAGCCAAGTTCCATCATGTGATGCACAAGTGAACTCGCAAATTCCCTTTCAGTCATGCCCTCGTGAACCGATGACCACGCATTTTCGATTGCCCTTGAGCTGATTCTTGCACTTTCCTTTATGTTAGCAATTTCGCCGTCATTCTTTATCATCCTCGCAGAAAGTATTGCCGCAGAACAATCAAGGATCTCCCTGCCATGAAACATTTCCCTGATTTCCATGTAATGCTGTGTGTTCAGTTTGGCTGCGTTGATGTAGATCCTGCCGGCATCCCCAATGCTGTCAATTATCAGGTCCTGCCTCTCGGCACGGCTCCTGTATACGAGAACATCGCAACCCGTCTGCCTGGCCGCATCTGCCTCCAGCTCCATTGTTATGAGCCTGGTGCCGCTTCTTTCCACTACCAGGGCGCAGTTCTCGAAACCTCCGAAACGGGCGCCTGAAAAATAGAAGTAATTAGGATCAGGATATGTCTTGGTTCCGTTCATAATGAGAACGGGGCTGTCGTCATCAAGCAGATCAAAAACATCTTTCTCGTGCATTGCAGTTTTCTAACGTTCTGACCTATTTAACGCTGATCAGCACCGGTTGAAGAATGGCAGGAATGTTGCTCCTGTTCCGAATGCCGCCTTCCTGGATCAATTCCGGGCGAAGGAGCCCTGAGAGCGGGCATATTATGTGGGGACAGGGTATACAGGATGATTATTACTCTACAAATTCTATTACTCCGACGAACATGGAATTGATATCCTCGATCAGTTCTGCTATCCTTTTTCCGAGATGTGTGAGCGACACTCGCCCGTCATGAATGTCAACTATTCCGATGGAATGCAGTTCTGATATCTTCTCCCTCACGCCTGTGATATCATCTATTTCGTCGTTCCTTGTGCTCCTCAGGACCTTCTGCTTGATCCTCAGGATAATAGAAAGTGAGCCGGGGATTTCCTCCAGCCATCTGATGTAGTTGTTGTCAATCATGGATTATACAATTTTCATGCAGTAAAAAGAATGATGCCTAAGCATTATGGCTTATTTCTGAAACTGCAGAAAAAAGCGGTGCTGCGCATTCCCACATCTGCTGCGGAACAAGTGTTTTAAAGGTTTAGAGATAGTTTTCGAGGCTTCTGCACTTCTCTGACGCCTCTGATTTGCCGTTCCTGTGCACCTTATTTTCGGCAAGCCATTCTTCAAGGGATTCATCCTCAATTGTCCGCACCCTCAGCATTTCCACGGAGCAGTCAACGCAATAAAAGCCTGAAAAGATCAAATCTCCGCAGACGAGGCATCTTCTCTTGGAAGGCATATTGAATTCTGATATGTTTGGCGTATAAAATAATTCTTGATAAAATGGCTTCTGCTATGTATTTTATGTGGCCGTATATATGCTGTCCGACTTAATTCAATCATCCTTATAGAATGTGTCAACATCTTCCCCGCCCCTGAAAAACAGGGACATTTCCGAGTATATGTCTTCAAAGCCCGTCATGTCCTGCGAAGAAACCAGAAACAGTTTGGATATGAGCTGTATTTCGGCAAATGATCTTGCCACAGCCTGGTAGTAGTCCTTCAGCATCTGGCTTGACTCCCTCAGGAAGTCATCTTCCAGCCTCTCAGGATTGCTCTCCCAGCCGGTCACGCGTTCTATTGTGTCCTGATCAAGCAGGTCTGTCTTGTTTATGACAAAAAGCATTGGCTGGAAGAATCTTGACATGACAGATCCGTAGAGCATTTTCTGTGAAATATAACCGGAAGGGGACTGTGCAAGAACAGCATCCGCAAGAAAAGCAAGCATTGACTTGCCCATTCCTATCTTGTCAACTAGCAGCTTGCTCCCGGGCCTGAAGCTGAACAGCTCTATCTGCCCCGGAGTGTCGAAGATGAAGTAGTAGTCCGAGAACTCCTCCATTCTTGACTTGATCTCCTCAACGTTTTCCACGATCAGGTCGGCTGCCACCACCTGGGCGCCGTTCGGTCCCAGGGAGTATTCCGACATGACTTCGCTTATTGATATGAAGTCCCTTACGTCTATTTCTGCTTCATAGGGTATGAAATCTGCACCCGGGTCCAGATTCACTACAGCGGCGTCGTACCCCTGAAGGCCAAGCCATTCTTTCATTGTTGAGCAGAAGGAACTTTTACCCGTTCCTGCGGGTCCAGTAACAAAAAGTGATCCTATCATGATTTAACACCAAACGACGACAGTGCAGTCTGTTCATCCTCATCCTCCGGAAATGTTTCCGTTATTGTCCTGACAAGGTTGTCTATTCTTGCGTGCAGGTAGTCGGGGAGAGTGAACATCTCGGATATGTGGACGGTCTCGTCCAGGTACTTGACTATGCTTCCCCTGTGGATGGTCAGATTGAGCTTCTGGTTTCCGCATTTCTGGCACTTGCCGTTCAGGGGAATGCGCCTGTATTTTGCGTTGCAGCTTGTGCAGCGGAATTCCTGAGAGAAGAACTTCCTGAAATTGCCGTATATGTCCGGAAGGAAATGGGAATTTATCACTCTGGCAGCGACGTCGTTTGCGTCAACTGCCCTTATGATTCTGGCGAGGTTCAGCTGCCTCTCTATTTTGTCTCTCATCGTCAGAATCGTCTTGTAGGATGAGACCGTGACTCCGGCATTTATGTCTCCGAGATCGTTTGTGAAGGATATCCCGTTCATCCTGCCGGTATCCCTGACGTAACGCTTGAAAGGCCTCATGAAATCCTCAATGGCGCTCGGAAGCGCCTCCTTTTCAGCTGCCTCGTAGAATTCAACGGGGTATGCAGGCAGTGTATCCACATTCATGGCTTCCTTGTCGACCTCGTCAGGGTTTAGCAGCGAAGTGACTACGAGCGGTGCATCCATCAGGCCACCCCTCGTGGACGGTAGATAATCCCTTGAAAAGTTGAGCAGGCCGTCCAGCAGGAGCATTATGCTGTCTTCGTCCCCGTCGCAGTTTCTCCTCTTTGCTGCGTGGAACAGCGGATGCGCGTAGCACCCGGATACATCCGTGAAACCTATGATTCTGCCTATTATGCCGCCTGAAGTGTGCGGGGCAAGCCCAATGACTATGTGGCCAATGAGGTCATCCTCGCTCTCGCATCTGTAGAACGGTTCCATGCCGTAATAGTTGACGAGGAGGTCGTCAACGTACTTTGAGACCCTGACAAGGAAATCCGCTGCTGACCTAGGAATCACTATGTCCTGCGGGAATATTTCGTTGAGTTCATCGAAATAACCGAGTTCTTCAAGCCTTTCAACATCCACGCCTATCTCGCCGTGCCTGAAATGTGTGAGTGGTATGTCGGACATGTCGAACCTGCACGTGCCGTCCTTGTTTGTTGTAACGTCATGCTTCGCACGCAGGAGTCCTTTTTCTATGGGTTCACAGACCTTTCTGGAAGACATCAGCTTCTTTACGCCCTTGAACTCTCCCTTCAGCTCAGAGAGTGAAAACTTTGCCCTTTCCTCTGCCTTTGCAAGGATCTGCCCCAGGTCGACCGTCATGCGCTCTGTTCTTCCGGCGTCTTCCGTCTGCCCTCCACAGGATTCGCAAACAGGCTGGACAGTTTCGTTGCCGCACTGGCCGCATTTCCGCACTGCGACCTCAACGTTTATGCCGTTCTGTGATTTGTTTCTCGCATTTCCTATTGAGCGGCGCGTTTCTCCATAATTTTCCACAGGAAAGAGAACGTGAACCTTTGGCTTCATCTTCCTGTCACCGGCCTTTTCCGGCCTCCCCATCCTTGCGCCGACCCTGGTGGGAGACCTCGCCTTCACTGTGATGCCGGACGCGCTGTAAATAATGGAGAAAATATCGCCGGAAAGATCGGGTTCGCCCCGGGAAACGAGCTTTCTGTCATGGATTTCAAGGCCCAGGCATGAGGCTATTGAATACCACTTTCTCGGTATGACAGCATCCTCTGCTACCGAGTACTCGACTCCAAGCCTTATGAGGGCGTTCTGAACATCCTCGTCCCGCTGGATGACCAGGTTGCCGTTCGAGAGGTCTGCGTTCATGAAAGCGTTTCTCAGCAGCACGAATTCGCTGCTGCCGATATCGTGCCAGAAATGGTTGTATTCCGGATGCAGGGGTATGCCGTGTTCCCTGGACATGCTGACGGCTCCCTCCTCGTCGGGCAGACTGTTCTTTAAGAGTGATATCTCCGGTATTTCCGCTGCGAGCATCTTCCACCAGTCAACCGTGAAAGACGGCTTTTCCAGTTTGTGGTTGTTTTCAAGGAAGTCACCGTAGGAGATCAGGATCTCGCCGACGTCCGTGATCATGGATACCCGCTCTTTCAGTTCCCTGGCCTCGTCCATGCTCCTGAGGCGCAGATGCGAACCGTTGTCCAGAAGGACCATGGGGCCCTCAAGTTCGTCACACGGAGTGGCAGCTATTGCTTTTCCGGGGAGCTCAACTTTCATCTGTGAACCTATTGCTATGAATTCGTCAAGGGCAACCATTGTCACAGGGCTGATAGACGCAGCGGCAAGGCCGGATGTTCTGGATCTTCCGTACCTGAGCCTGAAACCTCCGGGCCTGCCGGGGTGGCTGAACACCGGCCTCCCTGCTATAATGTCTTTCAGGAACTTCTCAGACTTGTTTCCGTCTTCCTTCTTTGTTTCTGTCTTGGTCTGGAGCTTGTCCAGGAAATTCCACTCGTCCAGGTTCAGGAGCTTGGTGTATTTGAGAATCTTTCTCGACTTCTGTATAAGGCCTTCACAGAGGACCAGGCACATGCCCCCCCTTATCCTGTTGGTAGTGATCCTTTTCATGTCCCTGTGGCCCGAGATTTCTTCCTCCTCGCTTCCTTCACCGTCAATGAAGATTGGTGAATTCCTGATTACCAGGTTGACTTCCTCGGCAGAAGGCAGGTACTGCAGGTGCTTGAGCCTGTTGTAGCTCTCCACCTCCTCCACATACCTGTCTATCTCGTCGTCTGTAGCTGAAAAAGCGCCTATTCCGAGGTCGCGCCTCACTATATCTGCAATAAGGACACTCAGTGCCTGTGCAGTTCCTCCGGCCCCCCTTATGGGACCCGCATAAACGACTGATGCAAATTCGCTTCCATCCGGGTTTTTTCCGACAGTAACGTCTGCGATGCCCTCCAGTGGAGCAACAAGTATGCCCTCTGTCAGTATCGCAAGGCCGACTCTGACCGCCTTGTCAAGCGCAATTCTCTTTCCCTGCGGCACTAGAAGCTCGGCCGTTTTTCTTGCAATTTCTATTGAGACCTCTTCCCTGGTCTTTGTCTTCGATATTTCCCTTATGTCGTCCGCAATTCCCTTGATCTGTATCAGTTCCTCTATCCTGTCTGCCATGTCAGAGGCAAGCGGGATCTCCACGTTCTTTTTCACATCAAGGCCGCGGGACCTGGCCCTGGCAGCTATCTCGTAGATCTCCTTGACTTTCCTGTCCAGCGTTTTCCTGTACTCATCCAGATTTCCTGTCTGAATCATTTGAATAACTCTGTTATGAGAAGCTTGTCCATGAGAGAAGCCTTGACCTTTATTCTCTTGTCAAAATATGCTTCCATGGGGTCAATCTCCCTGGAAAGCAGTTTCTTGAAATTGTCTGCTGACACTTCTATTGTTATGTCTGCGTCTGTTTTTCCGTCCATTATTTCGGATATTTTCCCGTTTTCGAGACGGAAGTTGTAGCTCTCATTTTCGTCAAATATTATGCAGAAGCTCTTGCTGACCTTTCCGAGCTTCTTACTGTACTTTTCGTCTGATTGGATCCTCCTGTTTACGGTTTCACTGAGTTGGCTCAACGTCTCTTTCATGGATTCCCTCTCTTTCATTCTTGTATTCCAGGGCATTCTCAACCAGAAACTTGTGCACAACGGAAGGCCTGAGAGGCCTGGACTTGAACTCACTATGGTACTGGGTTGCAATAAAGTTTTGCCTGTCAGCCATCTCCGATATTTCCATTCTTATTCCGTCCTCATCGACTCCGGAAAAGATGTAACCGGCGTCGTTGAACCTTTCAATGTACTCCGGATTCACCTCATACCTGTGCCTGTGCCTCTCCTCAATGGTCTCCCTGCCGTATATCCTTCTTGCAATTGTGCCATCTCTCACTGTCACTTTCTTTGAACCCAGGCGCATTGTGCCCCCCTTCTCCACTAAGCCGACCTGTTCAGGAAGCAGGTCTATGACCGGATAGGGCGTATCTTCATCAAATTCTGTGCTGTTTGCGTTCTTGAGCCCGAGAACATTTCTTGCAAACTCTATTGTGGCAACCTGGAATCCCAGGCAAATTCCAAGTATTGGAATGCCGTGTTCCCTTCCGTACCTGACAGCTTCTATTTTTCCCTCTACCGCACGGTAACCGAAACCGCCCGGTATTAGTATCCCATGGACGTTCCTCAACTGGCCGAGGTTATCACTGAGCGTGTCTGCATCTATCCATTTGAGCTCAACGGCTATTCCGGTGTTTCCGCTGACGTGTGTAAAAGCCTCCTTGTGGCTCATGTATGCATCCTGCAGCGAAGTGTACTTTCCAACGATCGCTATTCTGACGGAATCTGCCGGGTTTGCAAGGTGTTCCTTGAAGTCAGCAAGCACATCGTCAAAATTCATCCTGCCGAGTCCAAGAAGCTCCTGCATGTAACGGAGCATGCCCTGCCTGTGCATCTCTGCAGGAAGTGAGTACACGTTCCTGGTGTCCTTCACACCTATTATCCCCTCCTCCTTCACATCAGTGAATGCAGATATCTTCTTCCTGGTTTCAGGCTGCAGGTCTCCTTTGAGCCTGCAGAACAGAATGTCCGGATGAATACCAATGCTCCTCAGTGTACTCACACTGTGCTGTGTTGGCTTTGTCTTCTGTTCGGCATTGGCCCCCGTTTCAGGTATGAGCGTTACGTGCCCGAAAATCACTGAACCCGGGCCTTCCTCGCTCTTGAGTTCTCTTACTGCCTCCAGGAAGGGCATTGACTCTATGTCCCCCACTGTGCCCCCGACTTCAATCATCAGGATGTCAACGTCTTCGTCCTTTGCTACCTTCCTGATTCTTCTCTTGATCTCATTGGTAACGTGCGGAATTATCTGTACGGTGTTTCCAAGGAATTCACCGCGCCTCTCCTTCTCAATGACTTCCTTGTAGACCTTTCCAGTTGTTATGTTGTTTTCGCCCTGCAGGCTGCAGTCCAGAAATCTTTCATAGTTCCCGAGGTCCAGGTCGACCTCGCTTCCATCGTCAAGAACAAATGTTTCGCCGTGCTGGTAAGGATTCATTGTTCCGGCATCGTAATTCAGATAAGGATCAATCTTCAGGGCTGATACCCTGGCTCCACTGTTCTTAAGAAGGTGGGAAAGGCTGGACGTTATTGTGCCTTTTCCAAGGCCTGACATAACTCCACCCGTTATAACCACGTAGTGCATCATAGATAAGCTATAATTTCTTAATTAATTTTGGGTAACTGCAAGATGGATACGGAAAAAGGCATAAAACTGTACTATGTTGATCTTCATCAGGACGACCCGAAGAAGGCTACCATGCGTAAACTTGAGAGATTCAGGATGGCAAAGAAGATATCTGTGCGTGAAGCCGGCAGATGCCTTGTCATAACCCCGTTTTCGGACAGAATTGTTCTTGCAGCCGACTCCTGGGAGGCACAGAGGTCGGGCATTGCACTGATAGAGGGATCATGGAACAGGAAGGACACGCTGGAGAAACTCAGGTTCAGGAACACAAGGAGGCTTCCCCTGCTTCTTGCTGTGAACCCTGTCAATTACGGTAAGGTTGGATTGCTCAGCTCGGTTGAAGCTGCCGCAGCGGCTCTTTTCATCACTGGAAACAGAAAGCAGGCAGAAGCAATACTTTCCAAGTTTTCCTGGGGCCAGACCTTCATAAGCACAAATCTGCAGCCTCTTGAGGAGTATTCCGGTTGCAGAGACAGCGAGTCAGTAGAGAAGGCAGAGAAAGACTTCTTCGGCTAGACCCTTATCCACTTCTTCCCGTCTGTCTTGAATTTTCCGTATGTGTATTTTTCCAGTAGCTTGCCTATTCTTCCCCGGAACTCTGACGGCACGCGGCTCAGGCTCCCGTCTTCCCATGGAAGTATGTGTATTCCGTCCACGTGCTCCTTAATTTCCCCTTTCCCCTTTCTGCTTCTGGCCAGGGCTGTGGAGAACTCGTCGGGATCAAGCCTGATCCTGGAGAGCTCGGGATTTGATTCAATGTCGAGAAAATGTTCCTTCCTGTATCCGACAGTCTCAGGGTTTCCTCTAGCAGCAAGAATGAAAAGAAGGACACCCAGGCATTTTGTGCACGTTCCGCAGGGGACTATGCTGCCCTCTTCGCTCCTGCAGGAGTGGCAGGACCTCTGAAGACTGAAAAGGTCAGGATAGCGCTCAACAAGTATTCTTTCCACGACACTGCCGGAAATTGAGTAGAGGGCAGACCAGACGGAAATCCTGTAGCCCTTCATGATGAAATACCTCTTCATGTAGTCATTGAAATCCTCGCTCTGATCGTAGACACCAAAATAATGCTTCATTCCGTGGAATTTCGGCATCTCCCTGGGGTCATCGAATTCGTCTCCCAGCACAATGTTTCCAATTCTGTGCCTGATCGCAAGGGGGAGAAGAGAGAAGATGTATACTGGAAAGATGAACAGCTGCACAGGGTACGTATCTGTCTTTGATGAAACGACTTTCCTGTCAAGTATCTTCATCCTGTCCAGCATGAAACGGTAGAAACGGTCCACATTGGTCCAGACCTTCATTGTCCTGCTGTCACTCTTTCTGAACTCATCATGTGCAGGTTTCGCTGGAAACCAGTGCCTCCCGGACTCGTTGACAAAAAAAGGATAGACGGTTGCTCCCGCTTCCTTCAGGATGCCGTATGACAGCAGGCTCTCTTTGCCTCCTGAACTGAGCACCGCGACCTTCTTGCTCTCAGGGACCTGCACGTACGATTCATTGATCTTTCCGGAAACAATGATCCTTGTTCCTCCGGCTGCATTCTTCTCAGTTATATCTTCTTCGGCAGGAAGGTATTCAGAGCGGAAGAATTCGTATCTGCGTCTGCATATCTTGTTGACAAAAACTTCTCTGTTGTTGATCCTGACAAAATCTGTCAGCATATCTGAATCAAGTTCTGTCACCGGGAAGCCCAGTTCAATTGTTTCTGTGAAGTATGCGAAGTTTATGAGGGGCATTGACAGTATCAGGCCGGCAAGGTTCTCGGAGGGAGATATGTCCTGGTCATAAGTGAAAATCAGCCTGAATGAGTCCGTAAATTCTCCGTACCTGACTTCGACAGTGCCCTCTATCCTCCTGGCCGAAAGGGAAATTTTCTTAAGGCTCACTGACTCGAAACACTTCACTCTGTCGTAGAACATTCTGCTTCACTGAGTGACTGTTTCCTGAATGTAGGAAGGAATTGCCTTCAGGTCAGACAGCGGATTGAAAACAGGTATTCCGTAACGTTCTGAAGCGGTGCTCGCAAAATCTTCGATTTCCACATCTGTCATTTTCTCTGTATTAAGTGAAATAGCTATAACCTTTTTGCCCGACATCAGCTCGAGTATCTTTATGTAATTCTCAAGCGGGGGTATCCTGAATCCCTCGAAGCCGTCGTAGAATTCCCTTGCTGGAGCATGCTGCAGTATTATTGCGTCCGGTCTGCATGCTCCTATGATCTCATAGCTCCCGGGGTATGCAGGATGTATGACTGACCCCTGCCCCTCAAGTATGAGGAAATCCGGGGCCCCGTCATTCCATGCTTCCCATGTCACGGTCTCAAGCGCACCGGGCACGAAATCGCTGACAATGGCGTCAAGCACTATTGTGTGCTCAAAACCCTGCATCCATGAAGTCTGCCCTGTTCCGACCATCGTAGACCGTTTGCCAGCAGAATTGAGCGCCACATTGATGTTTATTGCTGTAGTCCTCTTTCCGACAGCGCTGTCTGTTCCCAGGACGGCTATCTTCGTGGACTTGACATCCAGTATTCTCCCAGTGAAGACATCGTGACGGTCCCTGAACATTTTCCTGACATCAGTTATTCTTGATCCTGTCTTGCGTGCTATTCTGGAGAATTCATGGTCATCGCTGATGAATTCGTGCAGTCCGCTCACAACTGACATTCCGGATCTGAGGGCTTCAGCAATATAAGGCCTGTAACCCGGTGGCAGGTTGCCTCCGTCCGTTGCTGTGCCCACTATGAGCGTGTCAGCACCTGTCTCCATGGCCTCGGAAAGTGTTGAGATAACAGGTATGCCTGCAGGTTTTCCTGAAATTATGGTTCCTGCATCGCTGCCGGCCAGAGCTGAATCTATCACTGATCTTATTGCAAAACGTTTGCTGTATCTGACAAGGCCGTTGGCTGTCTTGCCGTAAGTGGTTCCGAAAACGCCCTCGGCAAGAATCACTGCGTTGTCCATATTCCTCCCCTGCCTGTAAGAACGACAACGCACTCCGAATTCTTCCCGCGGCGTTCAAGGATTCTTGCAGCTGCAACCATTGCTGAACTTGAGGCCGGCAGTACAGAGAGGTTCTCGTATCTCTCAATCATGCGCGAGAATCTCACCATCTCCGCATCTGTGACAGACACCGCAAATCCCCTGCTCTCATAAATTGAATCCAGCGCTATCTGCCCGTCAAATGACCTGTAGGAGATCAGTGGTTCATTAACAGGTGATTCGGTTAGATTCAAGGGGTCGAGAGTCATTACGTATTTTCTCCTTCTTTTCCATGATGTCACAATGGGATTCCCGTCTGCAGTGCTGGAAGCAATTAGCCTGGGCATCCTGTCTATGAGGCCCTTCGTATACATTCTCCTGAAACCGAGGTGTATTCCGGCGAGAGTTGTTCCATTGCCTACAGGTACAGCAACGTACTCAGGCGCATGTCCAAGCTGGCTTACGATCTCTTCTGAAATGGCTGTATATCCCGCCAGGTCAAGGAGAGAATTTCTTGCTCCCGGGCTGGCATCATACCAGGCATTAGCATCAGCATTGTCATGAAGGAACTGTACAGAATCTTCGTACTTTCCCGGCATGCCCATAATCTTCGCACCGTATGAGAGAATCTCGCTACCTCTGGAGTGCGAATAATCCCTTGGCATCAGAACAACAGAATTGATGCCGGCGTTTCTGGCGAAATAGGAAATGGACGCGCCGTAATTTCCGCAAGTTGCAACGGATATTGTATCATAACCGTTCGAAATCGCGTTCATAACATGCATTTTCGATATCCTGTCTTTCTGCGTTCCCGTAACATTCATACCTTCAAACTTGAAAAAAAGGCTGTCAAGATGAAGGACTTTCCCAATAGCCCTGGCACTGAGAAAAGGCGATTTACCAGGAGGTTCCTCTTCACTGATCTGTTCCATCTGTGTATCCTAAGGTTGTCCTTGTGTGATTATAGTTACACATGTTATTTAAATGAAATGTAGCAAGGATGTCATACAATTTATTCGGGACCTGCTGTTTCCAAGGGAATTTAATTATCCTTAATATTTAATATTTATTTAATATGAATATTCAGTTATAATAAAATCAATTCCAGAGAGTTTTCATTTACTGCTTCTTTGACCATTTGCCGCACTGCACCTCTGGATCCCTTGCTGTCCATTATGAAACCTCTGCACTGAGGCGTAAATTCAAACGTTTTCATAAGCAATTCTTTCTTGAGATAATTATGTGCATGTTTTGATATTATATGACCTATATTGCATTTGTTATTGAGTGCATATTCTGTTATCTTTGGGCTGTAATGGCCTCCGCCGACACCAACAAACGTTTCGTCCCTGTTGGATCGTGACTCGACAATTGCTTTAGACACAATCGACAGCGCGGACCGGTCTTTCCATTCGTCCTCTGTTGTTCCAATTTCTATGAAGTAATTTGGTATCTCAGCGTATGGGCCATGATGAGTTGCTTCGAAGGTAACACTGAACCTGTCTATGGGCTCAGACGCAAGAATCCTGAGGGAAGAGGTCATGTGCGAAGGGTCGCTCATGGAGACTGTGCCATCTCTCCCGCCGAGTTCTGCAACTCCGAAGTTTCCTGTTGCATGTACGGTGAGGGACTTGATTCCGGCAGCAGACGAGTGTTTTGACAGAAACACAACATCAACCGGCTCTATTCCGTCGGTACTTAGGTCGCCTGCCATGCCTGAATAGTCCAGGTGCCTCTGTTCGATGAACCTGAGCAAAAAATCCCTGTATTCATAGGAACCTTCATACTTTTGCGAAGGTTTGAACTCATAGTTCTTCAACAGATGATCTGCTATGCTGGAGCCTGCGGGATCCACCTTGCTGCATATGAGAACACGTTTTCGTTCCATCGGGTTCATCCTGTCGCTAATATGATGTCTGCACAAGATCATGGTAGAGGCGGTCCGCCTTTATCTTGACCTGTTCCCTCTCGTTGATTATTGATCTCAGTGAATCTTTCTCAGGGCCCTCAGGAAGTTCGCTCATTACAGTCAGATAGAGGTCATAAGTCTCCTTCTCCTGGGTGGATATGAAAAGCAGTGTGCTTGAAAGGCTGGACAGATCAGGTACCTCATCATAAAGGAGATGTTCTGTTGCGTGTATGTCTATGATTTTCTCCCCTCCTGAAGACGGGCCAAGATTCTTGCCGTTTTTAATGTCTTCAAGCCTTCTTGCGAAGCGGTTCCTTGCATCGGAGAATGCCTTAAGGAAGTACCTGATGTTTGAAAGTGAGGCTTTTTCCATCATTTCCGAGTATCTGCCCTGAGCCTCCTTTTCAATAGTTATCAGTTTATCTATAGGAGTTGAATTCAAAGGATACTCACCTGTTTCTCTTAATGCAAGTATTGTTATTAAAGAATCACAGTGCTACTGGAAGTGGCTATACATGGTTCCCTGCAAATGCTTGAGGGCATGATAAATCGCATTTTACTGTCTGGAACAAATTCAAGAGTGCAAATTTTTCTGAAATATTCAGGTTAAAGTATATTCCGGGTGATGGGATCTGGATTATGCATGAGGGGTGGAAGATTCACGATTGCATTTTCACGCTTTGTCAAGTGGAAATTCTTTCCAATTGCTCTTCTGCTGATGATCGTTTTCGGAAGCTGGCTAAATGCGCAGGGGGCATGGGTCAAGGACTTTGCACAGTATGACGTGGTCAACCTTCCGCTTCTGTTCATAACGCTCAGGACAACAGGCCTTCAATGGTACACGGTGGGCCTGACGGACGACATAGGGGGTCTTATGCTCAACGTGGTAGGGATATACCTTCTGAGGTACTATTCCAAGAGCAGCTTTATCGGCCTCATAAAGCGCCCGTACTTTGTTGTTACGATTGCGGCCTATATGGCCTTTGATTTTCTCTCGTTTTACTTCTATCTTCTCTACACGTATGGTCACGTTTCGATCACGGCCTACGGGTATGTGTGGAACGATTCTGAATACTTCGTGATGCTTCCAATGCTTGTCCTGACGGACGTTCTTGTGTTTGCATACAGGCGAGAACAGGCTTAGTCATGAATGCCTCCCTGTTCGCGTATGCCCTGCTTCGGCAAATTTTTTAGTTGAGCAGGCATGGGGAGGGGTGGACATCCAGATCAAGGAGATAGAAGACAAGTGGCGTAAAAAATGGGACGAAATGAAGCTTTACAGCTTCAGTGAAGACGAGAGGCCCCTGTATACAATGGATATCCCTCCCCCGACAATTTCCGGAGACCTGCACATGGGTCATGCTTTTTCGTACCCCCATCAGGACTTCGTGGCCAGGTACAAAAGAATGAGGGGGTACAATGTGTGTTACCAGTTCGGATTCGATGACAACGGCCTGGCGACTGAACGATATACCGAAAAGAAGACCGGCCGCAAGGGAAAGGATACGCCGCTTCAGGAGTTTGCACGGCTCTGCAGGGAACAGAGCAGTGCAGCGACAGAAAGGATGATCGACGTGTTCAGGCGCATGGGCATAAGTTCTGATTTTTCAGATTACTACAAGACGAGTTCACCTGAATCCCTGAAAATATCACAGTCTGCATTCCTTGAGCTTGCCAGGAAAGGAAGAGCATACAATTCAGTTGGGCCATCCATACGCTGCCCGACCTGCGGCACTTCAATCTCACAGATCGATCTGCGGGACAAGACATTCAGGACAGACTTCGTTCACATAAGGTTCGGGGAAGGCAGCAGTTCGATAGAAATTGCCACCACGAGGCCGGAAATGCTTGCCGCCTGTGTTGCAATATTCGTAAATCCTGAGGACAGGAGGTATGCAGGCATTTTAGGAAATCAGGTCAGTGTTCCAGTTTATGGATTCACCGTGCCTGTGATGGCAGACGATTATGTGAAGATGGATGTTGGAACCGGGGCTGAAATGGTCTGCACATTCGGCGACCAGAATGACATGTATCTCTGGAAGAAGCACTCTCTCGACACGCGCATAATAATTACGCCTGAGGGCAAATTGGATGATTCGGGAGGGCCACTGTCCGGAATGCCGATTCAGCAGGCCAGGAAAGCAATAATAGAAAAACTGAGTAATGACGGCTATGTACTCGGAATAGAGAAGATAGAGCATTCCGTAAACGTGCATGAAAGGTGCGACACACCAATAGAAATAGGCATTGAGAGGCAGTGGTTCATAAGAGTCCTTGACCTGGTGCCGGATTTGCTTGAAAACGGAAACAGGATAAACTGGATACCGCCATACATGAAGGTCAGGTATGAAAACTGGATAAACGGCCTGAAATGGGACTGGTGCATTTCACGCCAGCGATTCTACGGGGTTCCGTTTCCTGCCTGGCACTGTGAGGACTGTGGATCCGTTTTCTTCGCAGAGGAAGAAGAACTGCCGGTGGACCCGAGGACTTCGCCGCCCAGAAAATGCCCTTCATGCGCTTCAGAAAATACAAAGGGAGATCCTGACGTCATGGACACCTGGGCAACGTCCTCGCTCTCTCCAGTTCTTTCACTGAGCAGGCATTCCCTCATGGAAAAGGGCTATCCGATGGACGTGAGGTTCCAGGGCCACGACATAATATCCACATGGGCATTCACAACAATCACAAGGTCACTTCTTCACGACGGCAGCATTCCATGGAAAAACATACTCCTCAGCGGAATAGTTTCTGATCCGACTGGAGCAAAAATGAGCAAGAGCAAGGGAAATGTCACGAACCCGGAAGAAGTCCTCGAAGAATACGGGGCAGATCCTGAAAGGTTCTGGGCGTGCTCTTCGCTTTCCTGGGATGATATAAGGTTCAAGGAACAGGAGATAGTGAGGGGGAGGCGAACCGTCATCAAACTCTACAATGCTGCCAAGCTGCTCGGAATGCTGGACCAGTCCGCATCAGTAAATGAGGATTCATGGAAGGCAGGATCGAAATATGCCAGATGGATCCTGAAGAAACTCTTCGCCCTGGTGGAGAGGATTACACCGGTAATGGACAGTTATGAATTCTCCAAGGCGAGAACAGAAATTGACTCCTTCTTCTGGAACACTTTCTGCGACCACTACCTGGAGATGCTGAAACATCTTTACAGATCAGAGGACGGGGGGCGCCGTGAGGCGCTTGAAGCCGGTTACTTCACAATGCTCCAGATAGCGAAGATGTATTCGCCTGTAATACCGTTTGCAACAGAGGAGATATACAGCATCATTCCACTGAAAGGCAAGAAGAAGAGCATCCACCTGGAGTCCTGGCCGGAACCCTCTGACATTACGGAATACGCTGAAGATGAATCAGAAATAGACTATGTTGTGGAAGCCGTAATGCGGATAAGGTCTGAAAAGGCAAAGAGCCAGCAGAAAAAGGGCCTTGCAGCATCCCTTTCCGGCAGGTCGGGCATCATCAAAGAACACGCCGGGATGCTGGAAGCGCTTACAGGGGTAACAATATCAGGAATAAGTGATTCCGAAGAATTCCGGATGAGCATTCAGGGGATCAATAATATCTAATACTTTCTGTTTATGTTTACGGACATGGGAGCAGCGGAGAAATGAACTTCAACATTAAGTTGACACAGCGTATTGGCTACTCGCTGATAGTTGTATCTCTAATCCTGTTCTCCGTATCGGTCGTATCAGTCTACACCAACAGTTCATCGTACGACAGGACGATCCAGCCGAATTCAAGTTCAACTTTTCTCCTGAACAAGACAATATCAGCCGGTGACGACATTCTCTATTCCATAACGCCATCAAACGGAACTGCAAACATAATGATCTACCTCTCAGGCCCGTCCGGGCAGGAGATAGGATATTCCAACCTTTCAGGGGCGTCATACACACTCACAAAAGAGATAGTTTCTCCCTCAACAGGCGTCTGGTCTCTCGTAATTCACAACAACAATCCGTCAGCCGTGAAACTTAAGGTCACAATAGGGCACATCAGCTATGCGACACTCTCAATGTTCCTGCTCGGTTTCGCATTCCTTCCTTCAGGAATAGCACTTGTCATTCTCTCCATAATTATAAGGAAGAGGGAGTCAAGGTTATCCAGGTACAGGTTCTGATTCAGTAGTTGTGCTTGCTCACGTTTCTCTTGAGGTTCTGCTTGTAGTCGTCGCTCAGTTTTTTCGCTGCCCTTATGATTCCGAGATGTGTTATGCCCTGGGGGAAGTTTCCGAGCATTTCTCCGGAATCGAAGCCTATCTCTTCAGGAAAGAGGCCAAGATGGTTCCCTTTCTCAAGCAGAGTTTCAAACACAGTCCTCGCCTTCTTGGTGTTCTTGAAGAGAATCAGGTCTTCCACGTACCAGAATGAAAGGAGAAGGAATGCGTTGTCATTCCCCTTCAGGCCGTCATCTGCCTTGTACCTCTTGAAAAGGTAGTCCCTGTCCATGAGTTCTTCCTCTATGCGCTGCACAGTGCCCTTCATCCTCCTGTCAGATGCCGGGAGAAAGCCAAGTGAGGGTGCACGGAGAAGAGAGGCATCGATCTCTGTCGTTCCGTAGTACTGTGTCAGCGAGTTAATCTCCTTGTTGTATCCGTAAGTGAGTATTGACTTCTTGATCTCGTCGGCAGTTTTCTTCCACTCCTCGAACGGAGCGGAGAAGTGCAGATTCTCAGCTATCTCTATGGCCCTTGTGAATGCAGTCCAGCATAGCAGTTTTGAATAGACATAGTGCTCGGGCGCCGTTCTGAACTCCCACAGGCTTGAGTCTTTCTCCTTCCACAGTGATTTCAGTGTCTGCAGCATGTTAAGCAGGAAGTCCCAGAGGTAGGAATTTATCAGCCCTCCAATCTTGCTGAAATAGTAAATTGCGTTGATTATTGTTCCGTACTCATCGATCTGAAGCTGTTCTGAAGCCTTGTTTCCAATTCTTACAGGCTTTGAATCCCTGTACCCGCTGAAATCGACCTCCACCTCGTTTGTGTCACCGTCTTCTGAAATCGTATAGATGGTCCTGATCCTGCCGTCCAGCTGGATTCTTTCCATCATGTCGTAAAGGAACTTTGTCGCCTCTCTCTTGTACCCGATGAGGGAAAGTGCTTCTATGACGTAAGCGGTGTCCCTTATCCACGCATACCTGTAATCCCAGTTCCGCTCTCCTCCAATGCATTCGGGCAGGCTGGTTGTTGGAGCAGCAACCATGAGACCAGAAGGCTCAAAAAACAACCCCTTCAAAGCCAGGGCGGACCTTATCACGTTCTCGCTGTATATGCCCTGGTAGTTTCCCTGCGAGACCCAGTTCTTCCAGTAGGCTGACGTCTCCTCCATCCTGTTGTATGACTTGTAATCCGTTATCCTGTCAATGTGGCTCACATTGTGCAGCATTACGATCCACTTGGACGACCTTTCCGGTATTGTGAAGTCTCCTGTGACGCCGACCCCGGATTTCTTCAGATTGACTTCTCCCACAATAGCTACATTCTTCTTCGGGGACCTGAAGAGGTACCCTCCCTTCTCGCGGTGCAGTTCAAACCTGTTCTTTCCATAATCCAGTATGGGAAAGAATTCCACCCTGACATCCACATCTCCGGTCGTCGCCTCAACATAGCGGTGTATTTCGGGGAAATTGATGGTCGGATACTCTGAAGTCGGTATGAAATCGGTCAGTTTCAGGACCGTCCGGTTATTCCTGACAAATTCCGTGACAAGGATGTTTGTAAACTCCTTGTAGTACTGAAAAACGTGCAGATCCTCCGTATCCAGGGGCCGGACTGAAAAATGGCCGCCTCTTTCTTTGTCGAGAATGGAAGCAAATATGGGCTCTGAATCAAAGTTCGGCATGCAGGCCCAGTCTATGGCTCCCGTTGAAGAAACGAGCGCACCGGTCCTGTTGCTGGCGATGAAGCCGTGATGTTTTATCAGAGGGTAGCCGTCAATTTCAATATCTTTATATTTTGTAAGACCTGTGAATCCCATTTCTTACACAGATTCCTCTTATAACGGTTATGCAATGATATTATAAACTTCTTTTTTCCAGTTTTAAGTAATTAAATCTATAACGCCATTAAGATTAAGGTCTCTTGCATGCAGAAAATCTCCATGTCCTGCGATATGTCTTCCGGGGAAGAGAGAACTGAAATCACAGTAGGCAGTTCGCTGGGCCCAATGTTCGCTGAATATGCAGCAGGATTCGGACACACCGCCGTTATAGTGTCATCGGGTGTAATGAGAAACATGAAGAGCATGGTGGAGTCCTTCACTTCCATAATCCCTTCAACACACATAATAGAGATTGATGATGGAGAACAGGCAAAATCGTTCGAATCTTATTCAGAACTTATGACTGAACTTTCCTCGCTAGGCCTGACGAGAAGAGACCTCCTAGCTTACATCGGCGGCGGAACAGTTGGAGATGTTTCCGGCTTTGCCTCTGCCACATACATGAGAGGAATCAGGATGGCGGCTGTCCCCACAACGCTCCTGGCGCAGGTTGACAGTGCAGTAGGGGGAAAGAACGGTGTGAACATATCCGGCATCAAGAATCTCGCAGGGACTTTCCATAATCCATCCGCGATCTACTGCGACACCGGTTTCCTTAAAGGCATGGATGAACGGCTACTGAAGAACTCGCTGGGTGAAGTGGTAAAATACGGCATTATTGATGATACAGGCATACTGGAATCCATGAATTCATTCAGCAGTGCGGCCGAATTTATAGGCAGTGACATTGAGAAGGTTGTTTCGAGATGCATAGAGATCAAGAAAGAAGTTGTAGAGAAAGACCCGCTGGAAACGAAAGGGATCAGGCAGATCCTTAACGCCGGGCATACAGTCGCTCACGCACTGGAGGGCGCAAGCTTAAACAGAATGTCGCACGGAAATGCAGTTCTTGTTGGGCTTGTTGCGGAATCTGAAATATCTGAAGCTCTGACCGGAACCCGTAATGGAGTGGCTCAGATCATCAGGGAACTGCAGCATAGATATTCACTTGATCTTGCAATCCCTGATGGAGTTGAAACCGGCTCAGTAATGAGTTATGCCCGGAATGACAAGAAGATTGAAGGAGATTCAATCGTATTCCCTTTGATCCTCGGCCCTGGCAGAATTGAACTCAGGAAATTGAAGGCAGAAACTCTGATGAAGGAGATTGAGAACTGGTGCAGAAAGAATCTGGAAAGCTGAAGCTTATGGGCCTGATCGGCAGGCCGGTTGGACATTCTGTAGGCCAGATGCTGTACAGCAGGATATTTGACATTCTCGGAATCAACGCGGCATATCTGGCGGTTGACACCCATCCCCTGGCGCTTTCAAGAACAGTCATGGCAATGAGGTCCCACTTCACGGCCTTCAATGTTACGATACCGCACAAGGCAGCTATTCTTGATCTCATTGATGAACTGGATGACGCAGCAGAAATGACCGGCAGCGCCAATCTGGTCACGGTGAATGACAACATACTGAAAGGGTTCAACACAGATTACAGCGCACTGGTTGAATCGCTCAGGGAGATTGGAGTCAGAAAATACAAGAAAGCTCTTGTTTACGGTAGCGGAGGTACGGGCAGGACAACAGTAGCTGCACTCAGAAGGGAATTCGGATGCGAGGATATATACGTCGCATCACGCAATCCGGAAACAGCATCTTCAAGGCTTTCCGGTTTGCAGGGACACGGATTGAACATCATTTCGTACGGCGATATTGTGACCCTCGACCAGCCCGACATAGTCATAAACTGTTCTCCCGCCGGAATGTCTGGCTTGAGCATCCAGGCGTCAATGCTACCTGAAATGCAAGGAAATTCATTTACTGTGGTTGATTTTGTTTACACCCCATCAAGAACTCATCTGATATCTTGGGCTGAGAGTGCAGGAGCCAGAGTTGTGACTGGGGACAGAATATTTCTGGGGCAGGCTGCAGGGACGCTGAAGAGAGTGTTCGGCATTGAAATGGCGGAGGGCCAGTTGAGGAAGGAATACGAAATCTCGAAGGAGCTGATGTTTTCATGAAAGGCGTTTTGTCAACGTGCAGGGGCGGCATTTCGGCACTCAGCGCATTCTCCACGGGAATGGGGTCATCAGCCGCCATAGACATTCCACTGAGCGTTTACATGGAAAAAGGCGGTTCAAACAACCTGACAGAGGCCCTTCCAACGCTTTCATACCTTGACGACAGGTATCACATGGGTACAGATTACTACGTTGAAATAGAAAGCAGCATACCATCTTCTGTTGGGTTGAAAAGCAGCAGTGCATTCACTACGGGAATCGTGCTTTCATACCTCTCCATTAATGGCATACTACTTGAGGATTCAGAGATAATAAGAATTGCAGCGGAAGCGTCCATCGCCAACGGCACATCTATCACCGGTGCGGCTGACGACATTTCCTCCTCATTCCTGGGCGGGTGCTGCATAGCAGACAACAGGAACATGGCCCTGGTTGAACGGAAAGAAATGGCAGAGCTTCCAGTCCTGGTTATGTACAGCGACAGGCGAATCAGCACCAGGGACCTGAAAAACAAGGATTTTTCATCGCTATCCAGCGTTTCTGACGGCATACTTGCCATGATAAAGAGCGACAGGATTCTGGAAGCCATGGTCCTCAACGGCTTCATATACGGCTCAATGCTCGGCATTGACGCTGAAACAATAGGGAAGCTGTACGATTCCGGTGCACTTTATGCAGGCCAGAGTGGCAAAGGGCCAGCTCTTTTCGCTGTCTTCGGAAAAATGGAAGATGCTGAATTTGCAAGGGCAGAAGTGAAGAGGAAATCATACGCAAGCATACTCACAAGATTCACCAACAGAAGAGGAGAAGTGAGCAATGTCTGAGGGTATTTTCAGGGGCTCTGCCATATCAGGAAATATCGTGGTACCGGGATCAAAGCACCTCTCTCAGAGGTACATACTCCTGTCGGCTTTCTCTGGAATTCCGGTTGAAATCACGAACCTCTCTTTCTCCGATGACGAATCTGTAGCAGTAGGCATTGCAAAAGCAGCGGGAAGCATTATTGAGACAACTCCTGCCGGAATGAAAATCACACCTTCTTTTTCATGTCCTGACAGCATCTGTGCAGGTGAGAGCGGGACCTCGTTCAGGATGGCCCTCGGCCTGCTTGCGGCCAGAGGATGCAGGACAGCCGTAAACATGCACAAGTCGCTCATGAGAAGGAGTTCAGCCGATCTTTTTCGTACTCTTGAGGACTGTGGTGCAGCCGTCACGGTGACTGGAGAAGGAATACTCTTAGATGCAGGCAGGTTCAAAACAGGCCGCATGGAAGTGAGAGGGGACACCAGTTCGCAGTTTGTGTCGTCACTGCTCATGCTTCTTGCCGTTTCCGGAGGGAGTTCCCGTACACTCACCGTAAGCGGCCGCAGGGTGTCACAGGGCTATATAGGGATGACAGAACAGTGTCTTTCGCAATTCGGTATATCTGTGTCAGAGAGGAATGGAACTTACCTGGTCAGTGGAACTCTCAAAAGGCCGCAGAAGCCAATTGAGCTTGAAACTGACATGTCATCGCTTTCTGCCATTATCGTTTTCGCTGTAATGTGCTCCGGAGAGGGAATTACGGTCTCACGTGTGAACAGCGGGTCAACCCAGCCCGACAGGATTTTTCCTGGACAGCTTGCAGAATCAGGGTTCAAAGTCAGGATAAACGATGCCTGCAAAGGCGTATTTGCGGCAAAGGGTGTGGGAAAACACCTTACAGTAGACGCGGACACAAATCCAGACCTTGCTGTCACAGCAGCGCCGCTTGGCATTTTTTCTGATCAGGGCCTGACTCTGCTGAACACATCAAGGCTGTCAGAGAAGGAGAGCGACAGAAGGGCTGAAGTTATATTCCTGGCCAGGTCATTCGGAGCAAATGTGGAAGTTTCAGGCGACACTATTGAGATTAGCAGAGGAAAGAAACATTCAGTACCGGAGAAACTTCAATTCAAAGACCATAGAATGGTTATGGCAGCCATAACCTGCGCCATAGCGTCGGGAGGAAGCACCGTCATAGGCGACCTGGATACACTGAACAAGAGTTTCCCGTCGTTCATAAGGCTCCTGGAAAGCGTCGGAGTAGAGCTTCTGAGGCCATGAAATATTCTTGCTGCAATCAGCAGAAGCGGGTAAAGGTTTAAGAAATCCAGTTCATTTTGAAGTGGATCCTGTTGGAGAAATGTGAAAACTGCGGGCACCTCAACAAGCACGGTGAGATTTCATGTGAGAACTGCGGATACGCGCTGGGAAGTGCTTATGGGAATGCAGAGCGTGCAAAGCCTGCTGCAGATGTGTGGAAACCATCCTCAGACCTGAACGAGGGCCTGTTGCCTGGCGAGCAGCTGCTGGGCAAAGTCAGTTCAAGCAAAAGGCGATCAACCGAGATTCGTCTGTCAATACTGGCTGGAAGCCTCATACTTCCAGTTGGCGATTTCATATCACACTTCAATTCCATTTTTCCATATCCCGGCCTCATTCCATTTGCAAACGCAATTGCACCTGTTGTCATAACGGCTGCAGTCTTCCTGTCCATTGCTTTTCTGCAGACGGGGCGCATTCCACTGGGAGGCATATATACGCTTACGGACAGAAGAGTGATAATTTCTCCTTTCAGGAAGAGGAGCGGCATGGTTGTAATGCCCTACGAAGGGATAAAGAGAACGATGCTTGTCCGCCCCGGAAAGCGCCGCGGGCTTCTCTTGAGGAAATTCTACACTGTTTCCATACTGACTAATGAGAACTTCAACCTTATACAGTCCACATTCGGAAGCAAACATCCAGAGGTATATCTGGGCAACCTTGACAGGGAGGCAATTTCCAGCATGGACAGAAAAACCAGAAGGCAGTATGCACGTCATGTGATCTCTCTATACAGGAACAGGAGAATCAATACCTCTCTGATGTATCTGAACCAGGAAGATGCTGAGAAGGCTTACGAAATTATTCACTCGCATGTAAGCACAGCTTCGCAGACTGGGAATTCACGAACTTTTGCAACCAATGCCCCTTGATATGAAGGAAATTTCTGAAAAGGGATTTATATAGAAGCATAATCAGCATAAGTGCTAGTTTACAGGGATTTCCAGTCAGAAATCAGTGAGAAGCTGAAAGAGAATTATCCGGATATAGGAGAACAGGACCTTTCACCTGACAGAACAGGGCACGGAGATTATGCACTTCGCCTGTTCCGGCTTGCAAAGAGCGAAGACTACGGAAAGATATGCACAGGAGTTAAGCAGCTCTTCAGTGGAAATGATGACATTGAAACAATAGACTGCAGAGGTCCTTACATTAATTTCAGGATCAAAGCTTCTTCAATGCTTTCAGCAATCACTGACTCAATAGATACCACAGGGCAGTTCCCAGACACGTTCCAGGATCCGGAAAGGGTGGTTGTTGAACATACAAGCACAAACCCAACCGGTCCGATACACGTCGGGAGGAGCAGGAATTCAATAATTGGGGATTCCATAGCAAAGCTGTTCTCCAGAGTTGGATATAGGGTGACAACACAGTATTTTGTAAATGACTCCGGCAGGCAGGTCATGGCAATGCTACTTGGCAACAGGCTCTACTATTCCGGGAAAAGGGACAGGGAATCTCTGCTGAAAGGCTACCAGAAGATATATGAGGAACTTGAGCAGAATCCGGCTCTCGAAGAGCAGCTGAAGGAAATAACCAGGAAATACGAGGCCGGAGACCAGGAAATAATCGCGGAAGTCAGGGAAATATGCATGGTCGGGCTTCAGAGTATCAAGGAGTCACTGCAGAAGATTGGCATAAAGATTGACGACTATGTTTTTGAATCCGGTTTCATAGCAGGAGGTGAAACGGAAGAGGTTCTCGAGAACCTTGAAGAAGACCTGAAAACAGAAGGCAGCAGAGAGGCAGTTCCAGGCGATTCCAGAGACATTGTTAGTGAGGAGGCTGCCGATAGGCAGGCCGGGGCAAGGTATGTGGACACGCCCTACGGCAGGAAGATATACCTGCAGAGGAGTGACGGTACATCACTCTATACGCTGAGGGACATCGCATACCACGTTTTCAAGGCACTGAATGCTGACTGGGTCATAGACGTACTGGGCGAAGACCACAAAGACCATGGGAAGGGCCTTTCCTATGTCCTCAACGAACTCCTGGACTACAGGGCAAAGCTGG
Source organism: Thermoplasmataceae archaeon (assembly GCA_046703525.1). GTDB lineage: Archaea > Thermoplasmatota > Thermoplasmata > Thermoplasmatales > Thermoplasmataceae > WAQW01. The sequence goes on along the minus strand of JBJKSW010000053.1, from coordinate 358 downwards.
ATTTTGTATTCTATGCATTTGTATCACTGGAATCAGGAAAGATGAGCACAAGAAAGGGCAGGATAGTCACTCTTGACGACCTCATAGAAAAAGCAGTCGAGGAGGCGGAGAAGACTGTCAGAGAGAAGCGCAGCGACATTGATGAGGATAAGATAAGGCACATCGCCGAAACGGTTGGAGTGTCTTCTGTAAAATTCAACATGGTTCGTGTCAACCCGGACAAGGCCATGGTATTCAGGTGGAGTGAAGCACTGAGCTTCGAAGGTGATTCAGCACCTTACATAATGTATTCCTACGCAAGGACATCAGGAATTCTTTCAAAGGCTGCTGACACTGCTGCTGAGGCTCACGGAGAGTT
>JBJKSW010000052.1:0-21480 GCA_046703525.1 Thermoplasmataceae archaeon | reverse complement strand
TCACTGAACCTCCCAACTATCAGCTTTTCCAGATTTAGAGGTAAAAAGCTTATATTTCTAATTTCAATTTTTATATCATGAAATACAGGTTTATTGCGTTGCTTGTCGTCGCTGCTATGCTTGCTGTTCCGGCTGCATACGCAAATGAGGGAAAAATCATTCTCAACCCGTCGAATCACAATGCGCAGGTTTACGAGAACTTCACTGTTTCAATGGAATTTTCAGGAGCTTCTGACATCATAACACTGCTTAATGAATCGCTCACCAATGTGACGCAGTCTGTCAGCGTTACCAGCTCAAACAGCCTTTATGCAAACGTAACTGGTGCAATACAGGGAAACTTGTCTGCGGCAACTGTTTCGACACTTGACTTCAACCTGCTTGGTGCAAAGACACTGAAGGGAACATCACTGTTCTACAATGTATCAATGGGTTTCTCGTTCCTGATTTCCGGCATATACAATTCAGGATCATGGAACCTTTCCTGGAGATCGTCGTCCTTCATTGCAAACATAGGGAGTTACATAAACAGCAGTTTCCTTAAATCTTCAGGAATAACTGAAATCTATGTCAACATGGAAAATATGTCTCTCCCGCTGACGCAGTGGACCAAGAACTATAATTCTACCACGAATGTCACGACGTTCACACACAGCACACATCTGGCAACCACATCTCCCGTGACTGTTGACGGCCTGACAATGAATGTGAGCTATGATCCGTCGTACACAATCGTGGCACCCGGCCAGGCAACCGCTTCAGCAAACAGCATAAGCACCGGGCCTGCAACCACCGGAAACTCGTCTCCTGTCAGCATGGAGCTCATATATGTGATAATTGCAATTGTCGTCGTTGCGGGTGCAGGCGTAACCATTATGATGCTGGCAAGAAACAGGGGAAAACAGTAATTTTCCCTTCATTCATTTTTTAAAGTGAAAAAAATTTACACTTTTTCTATCTGGTATTCTGTCTCCATCTTGTCGACAGCATTTCCCTTGACGTCCATCAGCAGCTGGCTGATCAGATAGAAGTTGTCCTTGAAAATCTCGAGTTTCTTTGGATTTCTCAGAATAGCGGCCGGATGGTACTGGGGCGTTATATAGTAATTCCTGACCTTCATAATCCTGCCGGCAATCTCGGATATCTTCGGGAATTTGTACCCGAGTATCAGGCTGAGTGCCTTCAGGGCCGAATTTCCCATTGGTACGATAATTCGTGGCCTTATGATGTCCACTTCATATCTCAGATACTTGGAACACTTCTTTATCTCTATGACCTTCGGCGATTTTCCGAGCCTTGGCCTGCACCTCACCGCATTGGAAAGATAGACCTGGTCCCTGTTCAGTCCTGAAGCCTTCAGTACAGAGTTCAGAAGATTGCCGCTCCTTCCGACGAAAGGAGTGCCCTCTATGTCTTCTTTCTGCCCTGGAGCTTCTCCCACTATCATTAAGCCTGATTCGCCCGTTCCGGTTCCGCAGACTGCCCTTCTTCTAGAGTAGTAAAGATCGCAGTCTTTGCAGGAAATTATATCGAGACATAGAGATTCTAGCGTTACCATTTTCTTTTAACATAATGAATGAAAGTATATATTTCTTAGCTATACAATTTTAAACAATACTAAGTTTCTCTTTTGACAGAACCTGAACCGAGATATATTCCAACGGATATTACAAGAAACCCGATAAGCGTCACAGGAGATTCTGTCTGGCCTCTCAGCAGGAAGCTGAAAACTATTGAGAGCGCAGGAACTGCAAAAAAGAATGATGATATGGAGGATGCCTTGTAATGCCTGAAAAGGTAAAGGTAGATGAAATAAGCCGCTGCTGTGCCGAAGGAGCCCATGTATATTACTGTGAAGATGAACTGGTAATGCATCACTCCTGATACGCTGAAGGGCTCAGTCAATATGGCAACCGCAAGTATGACCGGAAAGGAGTAGGCATACTGCATAACGTTCACTGTCCATGAATTCTCTTTGGAAAGGTACCTCTTGTAATAAATGGTCCCGGAAGCCCATGAAATGGCTGCGAGGATCAGAAGCACAGCGCCTGTCCTGTCTCCCGATATGAATGAACCGGAAAATGTTATGACCACCCCTGCAAACCCTACAATAAGTCCTAGAATTATTCTTCTGTTAAGCGTTTCACCAAGAAATATTCTTGAAAAAAGGACAGTGAAAAGCGGGTAAGTGTAAACAAGTATCGATGACAGGCTTGCACTCACAGTCTTTTCTCCCAGAAACCAGAGTGTCATGAACATGACTATATTCAGCATGCTGAAAGCGAATATGCTCAGATTCAGCTTCAGGCCCCTGGGCCAGGAGAAGAACCTGCCAAAGGCTACCGTAGATATGGCTGCAGCAATTCCGATCCGGAATGCAAGAATAAAAACGGGATCTTCATAAAGAAGTGCAAATTTCAGCAAAACGTAGTTCATGGCCCAGAATGAAGCCATCATGGCAAACAGGGCAACTTCACCGTATCTGGGCATAAAAGACGCATTGACTTTCCGTACTTAAGGTTAAACGCGCCTTCCAAAAGTGCCCTACAAAACTTTAACATATCAGGCTGTTATGGTTATCATCAATGGCCATCTATCAGGACAAAGCCTCAATTCTGGAATTTTTCACGTCAAGAGGCATCCTGCTTTCCCCGGGTGCGCTGGACATGATCCTTGACAGAAACCTGGGCGGCCTTATCAAGACAATGCTTTCTGATGACATCCTCGATTCCGGATACATATCCGAAAAGGAGATCAAAAAACTGATGAACGATACAACGAGGGATGTTTCAAGAAATTTTGAAGTGTACATACCTGACGTCGTAAGGAACAGTTCAGCAGAAGATTTCAGGGGATACTTCGTCAACAGGTATGAAAAACTCAGGAAGATAATCTCCACTTCTGCCGCGATGCGCGGAACTCTTGACATTAAGACTGCAAAAAAAACACAGGGGGAAGTCAAGGTGGTCGGCATGATCTCCTCTGTGTCGGTCACAAAGAACGGGCATAAGAGGATGACAATTGAAGATCTGGAAGACCACATGGATGTTATCCTTATGAAGGGAAAGAAATCATTTGATGAAGTCCTTCTTGAGGATGAGGTTGTTGGCATTGTAGGATCCGTTTCTTCAGGCAAGGGAGACAGGGTCCTGTTCGCCAATGAGATAGTCAGGCCGGACATCCCTTTTCGCGTTGTGGATGAAGGCGGTGCGGATCCTTGCTATGTCGCTTCACTTTCAGACATACACGTAGGTAGCAAGACTTTCAGAAAGGATGATTTCAGGAAAATGGTCTCATGGATAAAATCATCCTCTGAGGATTCACAGCAACTGAAGTACATGATACTTAGTGGAGACGTTGTCGACGGAATAGGCGTCTATCCTGGGCAGGAAAACGACCTGGAACTGCTTAACCCGGTCGAGCAGTATGGAATGCTTGCAGAACTCATTTCTGACATTCCAAGTGACGTGAAGATTTTTCTTATGCCTGGAAACCACGACGTTGTCAGGCTTCCGGAGCCGCAGCCTAAATTCCCGGATAAGATTACTGCAATGTTTCCTGAAAACGTTGTAATGCTGCCCAATCCGTACACGCTCCACATTGAGAAGAAGAGTGTTCTGATCTATCATGGAATGTCTCTGAACGACATGGTTGAACTGATACCCGGCGCCAATTTTGACACTATTGGAAAAGCGGTGGAGGAATTGCTGAGAAGGCGCCACCTTGCGCCAAAGTACGGAGGAAAGACGCCGCTTGTGCCGTCAATGGAAGACAGGCATGTAATAGAGGAAGTGCCGGACATTTTCATAACAGGGCATGTGCACTCTCACGCTGTTGGAAATTACAGGGGTGTCAGGTACGTGAACTCCTCAACCTGGCAGTCACAGACCGATTACCAGAAAATGATGAACTTCAGCCCGAACCCGTCCATGCTGACTCTGTTCGACCTGAACTCCAGGGGAATCCGTATAATGGATTTCAAGAAAGACTGATTCAGGACCTCAGAAAGTTTTCTTTATTATATCTTCTATCTCTTTCTGGAAGACGTTAAGAAAATCATTCATTGCCTCATCTTTTATGGATTTTGGAGTCGCTGATATCCCTATGCTGGCGGTAAACTTCGCCATCTTTGCCATGGAATCGTATTCCTTTATTTTTGCCTCAATAAACTCCTTGAGCGCATCTGCAAGTGCCTCCTTGAGTTCCGGCCTCTGGTTTATGTGCTGCCTGATATATTCTTTTATTATGTCCTTGACTATCTCTCTGACTGCTTCAAAATACAGTTCCTCCGAAGGCAGGGCATTAAAGAATTCGTTCAGTTTTTTGTCAAGGTTTCTTGGCACGGGGTTATCCATATGTTAGAAAGTAGATAATCTTAACTGTTTTCACTCGTCTGTGAAAATTTTCACTCCGAACAGCTCATATATCCTCTTGTCCGAAAAGAGGGAAAGTGCCTCATAGAGTTCCGGGTTCTCTGTCTGGCTGGAATCTTCATTGATTGACGTTAGTATACAGGCTTTGGCCGACATCACAGACTCCCCGTTTTCAACAGTGGCATTGGATATCATTTCCTCAAACCATCTTAAGAACTCGGAGGTGGCAGACAAGTATTCCGGGGAACCCTGAACGTCAGCATCGGGTGTTTCAACAACCTTCACGGTCTTGATATACTTATTCTTGATCTGTGATATAAGGGTCGGGCAGTCCATTGAAATTCGCATAACCTTGTAAACTATTAATCTTTTGGTTTAGAATTTCAGTATCTGAAGGTGAAGACAGTCAGAAGCCAGTGCCGGAAACAAGGCCTCTGGCAAATTCTTCACCGGGTACTGCTTTAACGTTTGAAACACTCTCATTGATTCTTGTCTGGCATCAGCGGGTCAGAATGAACATTCGCTGACAGTGAATTGAGTTCATTCGGCAGAGCCAGTGCCCTCATACAAAATCCCACACGTCCGCAGAGTATGGCAGCAGAGCACTTACCACCACGTTGTTGTTGTGAATCCTGGCAATGTCATACAGGATTGAGTAGTATTCGTATACGCTGTTTCGCGGCAGAAAAACATTGACTTCAATATCATTGCCATTTGGTTTTATGAAATATCTCGTCCTCATAATGTGCTGTTCATTTGCCTTGTCCCGTACCATGCGGTAGAACTCATTTGATACTTCCACCTTATACAGCCTGTCATCAGAAGAAATTGCCTGAACCCCCTCCACACTTTCGCTTATTACATGGTCACTGTAGAGGACAGCACTTATGGAGCCCGAGGAATTTCCACTTTCCTTCACTTCTGCTATGACATTTTTTTCCTTTGCGATGCCGGCAAGCACGCTGTCTTCCGCACTCAACGGCACTCTGTAAGTGATCAGGGAGAGTGGATATTCAGAGTCTATGAGGCTGATGATGTTAGTGATCCCCATGCTGGGCCCCAGCCAGTTTATCCTGGAATTCTCATAGTCGGCCGCGTACTGGGCAAGCAAATTGGAAACTTCTGACATGTGTGAACTGTGGAAGCGTGCATATACGTTGAGAAAGCCTTCACTCATATCTGATCTGTTTACTATAAACGAGGGAATTTCAGTGAGTCTCTTGATCACTTCCAGGTCTTTCACATTATTTATTCTCGAGTCCACAACGTAAGTGTCCTCCTTTTCGGTGCCGCCAAACTTTCTCATTATGAGATTTATTTTCTGGTTCATCGAACTCTTGGTAAAATATGTGCTCATCCATGTTTCATCACCCTTTCCATATATGAACACGGGAAGGGCCATTTTCAAGTCAGTTGTTGATTTGAAGAATTCAGTGTTCTGTCTGAGTCTCAGATGCAGCCTCATGTCAAGTGCCCTGTCTATGTCTCTGACAAGCATTTTAATCGTATAGAATGGTTTTCCATAAAACTTGCTATATAGTCGCTATTTTATTTTAAAGCCTAACACAGGCCGGGAACAAAAATTCCTTCCAGGAGAACTGAAATCCTGTTCAGAATTCTGCTACAACAGGCCAGGTCTCGTTATGCACTGCCGAATTCTGATCGCAGTTCCTGAAGCAAATCCATGAATGCGGTGTGTTGTTGGATCCATTCGCCTGGTTTCCTCTCATTCCAGTGAGGATTATTTCTTCCTGCTCTTGACAGATATAGTCGGCTTGCTGGCGAACTTCTCCAGTGACGCCTTGACCTTCGGCCTGAACAGCACAGCGGAAATGTTATCCGAGCCGTCAATCTCGTTTGCAAGGTCCACTATCTGGGAGACCGCCTCGGCAGCAGTCATGCTTGAATTGGCTGCGGATCCGAGAGTTTCAATGTCGAGTGGTTCCCACAGCCCGTCACAGCAGAGCAGAACTGCGTCACCGTTGAATACTCTCCACCTGTACATGTCCGGTGAGAAATTGTTGAACCCAAGAGCCCTTGTCATTTCGTTCCTTCTTGGATGTGTCTTGATGTCATTCTCAGACAGCTTGCCGTCAACAACAAGTGCCTGAACGTATGAATGATCTATTGTCCTGGCAGAAAGGTCCCTGCCGTTGAAAACGTATGCCCTGCTGTCGCCCATGTTGCCCACATAGAGATAATTGTTAACAAGATAGGCAACAGTAAGCGTAGTTCCCATGTCTTCAAGGGAGTGTTCAACAGCATATTCCATTATTTTCCTGTCCGCCCTCTTGTACCCTTCTTCCAGCTCTTCAATTATTTTTGAAGGTTCAGAAATCAGCTTGGAGATCAGCTTGTATCCTGTAGTCTCTATTGTCTGAAGAGCGATTCTGCTGGCCAGGTCACCGCCTTCACCGCCACCCATGCCATCGGCCAGTGCAACGAAATAAATTTCATCGTTCGTATGTTCGGAGTACAGCTGCCTGGCCATAACCAGGATAGCATCCTCGTCCCTTTCCCTCACTTTTCCCCTTATACTCTTTGTACCTATGTCCATAATGCCACCTACCTCACCGAATAGAATGAGAAACTTCCATTCCTGAGGTCCTGCCTGAAAGAATATATCAGCCTGGGCACCAGGAATATTTCATTCCTTCTTTCAGGATATGCGCCCAGAGCCTTCATGTAGAAGTTCCTTCTGCCCGTGGACTGGAGCTTGAACATGTTGTCGTTCTGATCGTAACTGATTTGCGCGACTGTTATCGGATTTCCCTTCACATCTTCAAAAACGTCGATCCTCTTGCTCCTGATCAGGTTCGAACCGAGCTCAGGGACACCGAGGTCTTTGTTCATCGCTATATCGTAGTGCGCCTCTCTTTCCAGCGGATAAATCTGGCCGGTGTCAGTCACGATGAAATTACCGCCAATTCCCATGATGTCGGCTATCATCTCGAATGCACTCTGATACCTGTCTTCTGCCTTGTAGGTCAGTGTCTTGCTTATTATCCTGAAAAACCAGTCTGAGGCCCGCGGCCGTATCTCCCGCTGCAGATATTCATCTGTTATGAACTCGTATCCGTAATTCTTCTTCATCTCAGTATTGTCAAGGAACTTTCCTGTGAGCATGGAACATATGAGTGCCCCGACAGAATAAGTGTCGTATGAAGGCGATATCATTATCTTGTCTTCAAGGTCGAGTTCTGGAGGGTGGTAGCAGGGAACCCCTATTCTCTGGCTGTGCGTGAAAAACGCAGTGGATACCCTGAGTGAAAGATTCTTGGAAGTCCCGAAGTCAATTATCTTCGGTCCGAGCTTGGAAAGCACAATGTTTCCAGGGTTCAGGTCCCTGTGGTATATTTCATGCAGGTGAAGATAATTCAGCGAAAAAAGGAGGCTCAGCGCCACCTTTATTGTCGTGGGCTCATCCAGCGGAGTACCGTTCCTGACACTGTCCCCGAGAATGTGCGACATGTTCTTGCCGTCCGCGAACTCCTCCACAAGGTAGTGCTGGTCTCCCTCCTTGAAGTAGTCCACAAGCCTCACAATTCCCGGATATTCTATCTGGCTCAGTATTTTGCTCTCAGCGTAAAGCTGCCTGATTGATTCCTGAAGGTGCTGTTTTCTTTCCCTGTCTGTTTTGGATTCCTCGTCAAAGACTCTTGGAACCTTCACGACAACGTCCTGGTTGTTCAGTATGTCCTTGCCTTTGAAAACATAGGCAAAGCCCCCTGCCCCAAGGTAGTCCTTGTTCTTCTTCTTGTCCACGGTTGTATCAACATCAAACCTTCCCCTCAGGTATCTTGCAGTTCCAACCTGGTAGCTTATGGAGAACCTTCTGGAAATCTTGCTGCTGTACGACCGCATGAACCTGAAGGACGGTTCATAGAATACAGCTATTGTTACAATTACCACTATCAGGTTTGTGTAAAGTGAAGATATCTCCCATATTCCCGGGACCTTGTATGAAATTATTGTATAGAACCCGTAGCCGAAAAGAACAAGGAGAAGCATGAACAGAACAGGATTCATCTTTCTTGACCCGACAACAACTGCAACGGCAGCCAGGGAGAGAAGAAGTATGGCGGTTATTCCAATAGTCTGCGTAATCGCATAATTCATTGTCGAAGAGAATGCAGTGCTTAGCCAGTTCAAGTTCAGTGCGGGGGAAGGATCTGTTATTATTGGAAACTGGAAAAACCTGAAATAGCCGTATAGGGCAATCAGGACAACAGGAATGTAAAGAGTGGACCTGCCTGAAAAAATCTTGAATGAATTGCCGATGTTTCTGTTATCCTCAATGGTTGCCTTTCCCGCTAGTGAAAGCAGCCATGCAACCACTGTTATGACAACAAGGAGGGTCATTGGATTGCTGTTGTAGAATGATGTGATATCCAGTATTCCAAGCGATCCGAAGAGAAAAAGGAGCAGCATTGAGAGTGTATAGACTCCTTTTCTCCTTCTGAAAAATATCAACAGCCCCGTGAACACCAGAACGGCCAGTGTGACCATTGCCAGCAGGAGTATGCCGCTCCTGTCTATGACATCGTAGAGCGTGTAATATTCAACAATCAGGTATGAAATTGCATAAGGAAGGACTATCCTGGCTGAAATGTATGAGTTCCTTGAATATTCATAATTCTTTCCGGAGGCGGACAGGAGAGTCAGGATCAGAACAAAGGCTGACAGATAGACAATTGTGAGTGAATCTGTCAGTATAAGGTAGCCTGAAAAAGCAAGAGCCGCAAAATAGACAAAATCCTGCGGAATGCTCTTTTTCTGCCTGACTCTGGCCATTCTTCTCCTTGGCTTCTTGCGCCTTTTGAAGTCCTGGACCGTGTAGAAGGGAATCAGTGAAAAAAGGAAAATTACCAGGTAATATTTGTTGACAGTGTTCTCAAGGTAATAGAGTGATATGAAGGTTGAAAAGTACACAAAAAGAAGGAGAACCATTGTGGACACGAAACCGGGCTGCTGTTTTCCTTCCTCGCCTATTCCGCGTTTACCTAGCATTACAAAGACGAACCATACAGCCAGAACAAAGAGTACAGCGAAAATCTCCACCGTGGAAGGCCTGACGTAATATGTTATTGGGTCATACCCGATCTGGTTTCCCGAGAAATAAAGAAGGACAAGTACAGCGGACACTATGTATGACATGTAAAACATTGATTTCCTGATGTCAGCTGCATCCATTCCGAAGCGTCACCCTCTCCTCTGAATCTGGATCTTGAAACACTGATCTGCTGATCCTGTCTTACTAGACATTTACCTTGACCCTCATTCTGACTTTGCCTCTGTCAGAGTCATCCAGGCATAGTTCAAGCGAGTCTCCGGTCTTCAGTTCGAAGTCGCCGAAGCTCTTTCCGTGGTTTCCGATCACCGTCTCGTTCAACTTTGTGCCGTTGAGGGATCTCGTATCCTTGACCATTATCTTGCCGTCAACAATGGAAAATTCCAGGTGTTTGCTGTTGACATTCTCCGCCCCTGGCAGCCTGACTACGTCCCTCCTTCCAAATTCGTAAGGGAATCTTTCAATCCTCACGGGATAAACGCCGTCTATCAGAAGAAGCAAAGACCTCCCTCGCCCCGTGACAGATTTCACTGTCATGTTGCCGCAAATTGGGCATATTCCATTACTGCGCGGTACTACCGTGTTTCCGCAGTAGGGGCATCTTATCTCGATCATTCCCTTTATTCTTGGCCCCTTTGCTTCCACGATGCTCAGCCTCTGACCATCATACTTGCAGAAAATAGAGTCGTCATCGTATGACCTTGAACAAAGCGGGCACACTTTTGACGGGTAGTTTTCATCGGTCCTGTATGCTTCGTCGTCTACACTGAATTCCTCTTCCTCTTTCTTCTTCCAGAACATAGATACACCAGATGAATGTATATTAAGGCGCAAATTGTGGCTGCTCTATAAATGTTTTCGATGCAGATAATTCTGTTGCTTGCACTGAAAAAAGATTAAATGAAGACGGCATGTCGGGACAATGGTTCCTCTGCTATCCCTTGAAAACCTGCACATGTCTTACAAATACGGGACCAGGGAAATCGTTACCATCAAGAATGTGAACTTTGAAATAAACAGAGGGGAATTCGTAACGCTCATAGGCCCATCCGGCTGTGGAAAGTCCACCATAATGAAGATGATTCTTGGACTGGTGCAACCGGTTTCAGGGAGAGTCCTTTTCAACGGAAAAGACCTGATGTCATCCCGCCCGAGAATCGGCATGGTCTTTCAGAGCCATGCTCTGTTTCCCTGGCTCAACGTCAAGAGAAACATTGAGATAGTTCTGGAACCGATAATACATGATGAGGCCGAGATAGAGTCAAAGGCAGTGTCGTACCTGAAAATGGTCGGCCTGGACGGATTTGAAGATGCATACCCCCGGGAGCTCTCAGGCGGGATGAAGCAGCGTGTGTCTATTGCACGTGCACTGGCGGTCTCCCAGGATATTCTTCTTCTGGATGAGCCCTTTGTGGGGCTCGACGTGTTCTCAGCACAGGCTCTGAGGGAAGAACTCCTTGATCTCTGGGAAAATCCTGCACTGCCGCCTGAAACTGTTTTCATGGTAACTCACAACGTAGATGAGGCGGTGCAGATGAGTGACAGGATAGTGATACTGAGCCATCGTCCAAGCGAAATAATTGCTGAAGTGCCCATAGAACTCAAGAGGCCCAGAAACACGAGAAGCGATGAATTCTATTCAACGGTAGACAGGGTGTTGAGCACAATGTCAGCCTGATACCGGAATGAAACCGTAGAAAGCTATGACGTTCAGGAAGAATTGAATTGCAAAGGCTGCCACCAGAAGGCCAAAGACCCTGGTAACGGCCTTCATTGTCCTGCCGCCAACGAATCCAACTATCCTTGATGAAAAGATGAAGAATACAAGGACTATGCCAAAGAGAATTGCTATGGAAGCGATCGTGAATGCCCTGGCCAGCTCAGTACCGTTCATGAGGATTATGACCAGGGAAATTGCGCCAGGCCCTGCCAGCATTGGAGTGGCAAGCGGAACTATACCCACGTCCTCGTGCTCTTCCTTCTGAGCACCCCCGGTGGATTTTGGCTTATCGCCTTCCCTAACCATCTGGACTCCCATTATGAGGAGTATGATTCCTCCGGCAATCTCCAGGGCCTGGATTGAGATCCCAAAGAAGAAGAGGATGAGCTTTCCAAGAAGTGCAAAGAACAGGAGTATTAGAAATCCGTAAATGATGGCGTCAACTGTTATTCTTCTCTTCTGTTTCTGGGGCATTTCTGCTGTGAGGGTAATGAACACGAGAAGTGATCCGAATGGGTCCACTACTACAAACAACGGAATGAACACACCAAGAAACTCAATGCCAACCGAACTCACGCTAGTGAAATGTGGTACATGTATTTAAGCAGCTTGAGTGTCTTAGACAATTTCGGCTCTGCTGAATGCAGTTTCCCACTCACCTGCATTCTTTATGGGAACCCTTAATATTTGCATTGCAATTTTCTTTCGAATGAAAGTACTGATCATGGGAATTGATGGTTACATTGGATGGCCGCTTGCACTCAGGCTTATGTCAAAGGGCCACCAGGTATACGGACTTGATAACTTTGTAACTCGAAGGCGTGTCAAGGAGGTTTCTTCTGATTCACTTCTTCCGCTTCTGCCTATGTCAAAGAGGATAGAGGCTGCAAGGGCGGCTCTTGGCGGAAAGATTGAGTTCATGAGGGGTGACGCCAGCAATCCGGAGGTTATCTACTCCGCCATGGAGAAATTCAGGCCGGATGCAATAGTGCATCTTGCCGAGCAGAGGTCTGCACCATACTCCATGATAGGGCTCAAGCAGGCCATAGAAACAATGAACAAGAACATAATCAGCACCATGAACCTGATGTATGCCGTGAAGGACATAAATCCTGATGCACACATTGTGAAACTGGGCACTATGGGAGAATACGGGACTCCAAACATCGACATTCCAGAGGGTTTCTTTGAGATTGAATACAACGGAAGAAAGGATTACCTTCCTTTTCCCAAGTTCGCAGGTTCATGGTATCACTGGACTAAAGTTCATGACACCAACAACCTGATGTTTGGCAACAAGCTCTGGAACACAAAGATCACTGATGTGATGCAGGGCGTTGTGTATGGAACCAGAACTGAAGAACTTTCGGCAACCAGGACATACACAAGGTTTGATATCGACGAGGTGTGGGGAACAGCACTCAACAGATTCTGTGCACAGTCAGTTGCAGGACTTCCGATAACTCCATACGGAAAAGGCGGCCAGACCAGAGGATTTCTCTCACTGGAGGACAGCATCCAGTGCCTGTCTATTGCTATCGATAAGCCGCCGGAAGATGGCGAATACAGGGTGTTCAACCAGTTTGACGAACACTATTCCGTTCTTGATCTCTCAGAGAGGGTGAGCAGGATCTACGAGAAGATGTACGGTAAGAAAGCAAGAATTGAGCACGTTCCCAATCCAAGAGTGGAAAAGGAGGAACATTACTACAACCCCGAACACTCGAAACTCAGGAAGCTCGGCTACAAGACCACAAGAACCCTTGACCAGGAAGTCGAGATCATACTGTCTGACATTTCTGATAACAGGAGAAGGCTTGACCGCCTAAAGAAGGTTATAATGCCCAGGACTTTCTGGAGAGAGAGTTCCGGAAAGGAGCTTTCACTCGCAGGGAAGTGAATGGTCGTAGCTGGACCTCAATACCTTCATGTAATCTTCCACATGGCCGACGCTGAGCCAGTTCTCCCTTTCTATCATAAATGCGGTGGCGCTTTCTCCCGACTTTATGAGGGAATTGATGGCAGGTGTGAGTTCAACGTTTTCCTTTGTCGATTTCCTTAACTCATCAAAAATCAGTTCTGTCAGTTGGTACACAGCAACCATAGCCAGGTTGGACGGCGGAACTGAAGGCTTTTCGACAACACCTGTCACTGAGATGTCGCTGCCCTTTCCCTGCACGGTTGCTATTCCGTACCTCGAGGGGTTGTCTGTCTCCATGAGCCCAAGTACAATTGAATGCCTTCCTGACCTGACCTTTTCAATGAAGGAGTCGGTATCCTTTCTTGATATAAGGATCCCGTCACCACAGTTGAGGATGAATTTCCCGCTTATCAGTTCGGAAGCTGTAAGAACGGCGTCTCCGAAACCTCTGGGGCTTTCCTGTATCACAATTTCCGTGTTTTCAGAGAATTCTTCGATGTAAAGCCTTGACCGCCTGTCATTTCTGCTGAGTACGACAACAAAATCGCTGAACCCGTATGATCTGTACCTGTTTATAATGACGTCAATTATAGGCCTCAAGAGCAGTTTTCCGCTTCTGCAGTCGTAGACTGGAAGCATTTCCTTCCTTATGTGCCCGTTAAGGCCTGACCGGGTTCCAAGACCTGCTGCGGTGATTAGGACCTTCACTTGTTGCGAAATTGGCTGAAACATAATAAACTTGTCAGGAGAAATAAATGCTGCCTTTCAGAAGCATCATGCAGCCGTGTTCAACCAATATCTACGAAAGTAAAATAATGGGATTACGTGATAACTGGGTATGCCCTCCGGCTCTCTGGACTTTTTCACTCTGGAAGATTTTGATCTTTCAGACAAGACGGTATTCGTAAGGTTGGACATAAACGCGCCAATAAACCCTGAAACTGGTGAAATCCTTGGATTCCAGAGGTTCCTGTCTCACGTCGAGACTCTGAAAGCGCTGAGGTCGTCCAGAGTTGTCCTTCTGGCCCACCAGAGCCGCCCCGGGAAGGATGATTTTGTTTCACTTCGTGAACATGCAAGGCACATGGAGAGATTGCTTGGCACAAGAGTCGAGTTCATGGACCAGCTCATCGGTGAAAATGTTGAGAACAGGGTTTCTGAAATGAAATCCGGAGATATCATAATGCTGGAGAACACGAGATTTTATTCTGAAGAGATCAACATAGATGAGAACGATATCATAACAATGGAACAGACGAACATTGTGAGAAGCCTGTCAAGGCTGATGGACTATTACGTTATCGATGCTTTTCCAGCAATTCACAGGCCGCAGACCACTCTGGTAGGCTTCCGCCGCATTGTTCCGAACATAGCAGGCAGGCTGGTTGAAAGGGAGATAAGGTCCCTTCAGCAGTTCAGGTCAGGAAAGGACAGGCCAAAGGTGGCAATCCTGGCAGGAGCTAAGATAAATGAGAGCATCACTGTTGCCAGCAGCTTTCTTGAGAAGTCGATTGTTGACAGAATCCTGGTCGGCGGTGTTGTGGCTAACGCTTTTCTCTGGGCAAGCGGAGTGAATATTGGTAAAAGAAATTATGACTTCATAGTGAAGAACAACAGCAACCACAAGGAACTGCTGCACAAATGCGAAGTCCTGCTTAAGAAATACGGAAACAAGATAATGATGCCTACAGATTTTGTCCTCAGCCCCTCTGAACAGAGAGTGGAGCTTGGAGAACAAATACCGGATGACCAGATACTGGCAGACATTGGTGTTGATTCAATAGTCTCGTTTTCCGAGGAAATTGGAAAAGCTAAGGCTATATTCCTCAACGGGCCAATGGGCATGTATGAACTTGACCCCTATTCGGCAGGCACAAGAGAAATTTTTCTGGCTGTTGCTTCATCGGGCGGCCTTACAATAGCCGGTGGAGGCCATACTCTCAGCGCCCTGGGCATCCTCGGGCTGCTGGGCAAGATAAGCCATGCCTCTACCGGAGGCGGTGCCCTGATAAGCTATTTATCCGGTGAAAAAATGCCAGTACTGGAAGCTCTGAGAGAGAGCAGGAAAATATTCAAGGGCTGATAAAATGGAAAGAGGAGAATCCTTAAACATATCGGAAGAAATCAACTATTACAGGAATCTTATAGATTCCACAGAAAGGCAGATCACAAGTCTTGAGAGGCTGGCACAGGAAATAAACCTGACATTGTCGGTTCTTGATGACCAGGAGCTTTTTGAGTCAGAGGACAAGAAAGTGTCCATAGGATCCGGCATATTCATATCTGCAAAACTGGAGAAGCCAAAGAAGATGGTTGTGCCCATCGGTGCAGACATTTATGTGGAGGAGCCTCCGGAAAAGGTACAGGAAAGGTTGAAGTCAAACCTTGCACAGATCAGCGGTTCCCTGGAATCTCTGTACTCCAGAAGAAAGGATCTGTCAAACAGGTATGAATCACTTGTAATGCTGCTTCAGCGTGCGTCCGCAGAACGTGACCAGAAAGGGCAAAATGCTTGACAATTTCAGGAACAGGCTGAAGAGGATATTCGGGTCTTCCGGGGAGAACGCACTTAGAATAGCCGAACTGGAGGAAAGGGTCACTTCAACACTTCTGGAAAATGATGTTGATCTTGACAGTGCTGAGAGCATAGCCGGAATGATGGCCGAAAAGCTTTCTGCCAGCAATGGAAAAAAAGTTGATCTTGAAGTGTACCTTGACGCCTTCAGGAGCACTGTGACCGAAATACTCGCACCGTACGACGGCAGGATAAATTTACTCAACGTTACCAAGAAACCATACGTGATACTGTTTCTAGGGGTCAATGGCGGAGGAAAGACGACCACTGTTGCAAAGATAGCCAATTACCTGAAAAAGAACGGAAAAAGGGCAATCATTTCCGCTTCAGACACGTTCAGGGCAGGTGCTATCGAGCAGATCCAGGCTCTCGGCGAAAGAGTCGGAATTGAGGTGATGAGGCAGCCACAGGGCGCAGACCCTGCTGCAGTCGCCTTTGATGCCGTAAACAGGGCCACAGCCAGAGGATTCGATTTTGTGCTTGTTGATTCGGCAGGGAGGATGCAGACCAACAGGAACCTGCTTGAAGAAATGAAGAAAATAAGAAGGGTGGCAAAGCCTGACCTCTCCGTGCTTGTTCTTGATTCCCTGACCGGCCAGGATGCACTCATGCAGGCAGAAACTTTCTCAAAGGAGATTTCATTTGATTCGGTCATTCTCACAAAACTGGATACGGATGCCAAAGGTGGCTCTGTCATAACCATAGCAAACCACCTGAAGAAGCCCATACTGTTTGTTGGCGTCGGACAGGAGATGGACGACATACTTCCATTCTCGTCTGCCTGGTACGCTGACAAGCTTCTGGGAAGAGCATCCGGCAATGCCGATTAACATAGTCAGAGAATTTTCATCCTTCTGAACATGAATAGCATGATTGCCGAGAGAGCTATCATCGCCCCTATCATTATGTAGAAGCCATACCACTGGCCTGTACCGGGCTGAAAGAAGCCTGCAGTGAAATTAGTACCGTATATTCCGGCAATGAGCGAAAGCGGCGTAAACACGACTACCACTATGGTCAGTATTTTCATGATCGCGTTCGTAGAAGTGGTTATGAGATTGAGATGAAGGTCCCTGATCGCAAATGATTTGTCTCTCAGAGATTCCATAGTTTCAACAATCTGGAATGTATGGTCATAGATGTCCCTGAAGCCTTTCAGGTGAGCATTGGGCACAAAGGGTATGGAACCGCGCATTATCTGGCCTATAATGTCCCTGATTGGTGTTACGTCCTTTCTCAGGTCCAGCAGATTGTCACGCAGTTTGAGGAATGCCCTGGAAAATTCGGCCAGGTTGTAGTTTGTCTGGTACTTTACCTGCATCTGAGTGGTGACATAGGTTTCGATATTGTTGAGCATCTCTTCAATATCGTCCATTACAGGATAGAAATGGTCCACGGCAAAATCGAAAAACATGTAATAGACTATGTCAGGTGCCGGAGACTTCAGTATTGAGGCAAGGCCGCGCATTTTAACTCTCTCCTCTATAAGCCTGTCAATCTCTATGGAACCCTGATGTAGTGTCAGTATCCATTTGTCAGAGAAGAATATGAACACACTGTTGCTGGCAAATTCGCTGTCCGACATTGATGGTACATTTATGATTGAAAATACATGGTTGTCATACACCTCTATTTTTGGCCGCTGGTGGCCTGAAAGCGTGTCTTCAACGGCGTAGGGATCGAGAGAAAACCGTGTGGCAAGTGATTTCAGATCCTCCTCTGTGAAACTGTCCATGTCAACCCAGAGTATCTTTCCGTCCCCGGGTTCAGGAACAGACCCTTCAACAACCCTGGCGCCAGCCTCCTTCGAGGTCTCGATTATGAATGATTTGATCAAGTCGGATCGTAACAATATTTGTATTCTATTTTAAAGGTAACGGCCGTAAAATGGGTTAACAGCTCAATACCGGGCTATCTCAGACCGGAAAGGAGCTCTGAAATCTTCTTTGGCTCGAGTTCAGTGACAATCAAAGGTATGTTCTCCATCTGTGCGAGCCTGATTGCAAGCTCATCAATCCTTCCCGCCTGGATGTACACAACGGCAGCAGGCTTCAGGGGGTGGACTCTTATTGCAATCATCGGGCTCCTGCCGAACTTCACTTCCGTAAAGAAAATGGTCCTCTGGCTTGACCAGCCATAGAGCCTGCTGAACTCGGATGAATTCAATGTGAGTATTGCCTTGATTCCGTCAACGATTGTGTAACCTCTGACATGCCTCTGCACGGAAACGCCCGATACATTGGTACCGTCTATTACGCGAATCATCTTTTCAAGAGGTATTTCGTGGTCGTAGTCCCTTATGTCTATCAGGGCATCAGAAGTCACGCCGCTGTTGTATCTTCTGAGAATCTGTCCGCCCCGTTTCCTGTCTATCTCTATGAGTGATTCCACTATTCTCTTAATGGAATTCGCACCTGGAGACTTTCTTCTGCCCGATTCATAATCGCTTATGACAGACGGCGAGATGCTCATCTCTCTTGACAGGTCAAGTTTGGATATTCTGAATTCCTCTCTCCACTTTCTTATTGTTTTTCCGGGATTTTCAGAAATCGTTATTTCTCCGGCAATCTTTTCTTCCAGTTCCAATGTGATCAACTTGCAGTGAGTCCCTTAGTAAAATGCAGCGAATAAATAAACATTATGCAGACTGACAGGAACACGCCTGTCAGTGATTTTGCTTTAAGGCAGACTCCGCAGACAAACGTGTTCAGTATCTTCGCTGCCTGCCCTGTGAATGTCCCCTGTGGCCAGGCCCCTGCCGGCTGCGGACGTGTTCCGGCTGATGGCTTCTTCCACCGCCGTTTCGCCTGTTGCCGCTGGAATGGCTGAACCTGATTCCCTTGAATGCATCCTGGTTGAGTTCAATTCTCAGCATGTTGATCTTGACTTCTTTCTCTATTCTCCTTATTTCATCAAGATCGTCTTCCCTGATTATGGTGAATGCCGAACCGAGCTTTCCCATTCTGGCTGACCTGCCGACCCTGTGGACGTAAACGTTTGGCTCATTGGGTGTGTCGAAATTTATGACGTCAGATACGTTTGTGATGTCAAGCCCCCTTGCGGCAACATTTGTTGCAACGAGGAACTGTGCACCATTCCTGAACTCTGACAGTGATTTTTCCCTCTGTGCCTGGGTCAGGTCTCCGTGTATAACGGTTGCATTGTACCCCTGTCCTATAAGAACGTTGTACAGAAAGTCTGCATTCCTCTTTGTTTCTGAGAAAATGATGGACTTTGCCGGGTTGTATTCCTTTATGTATGCCAGAAGTGTTGGCACTTTCGAAGGCTGGGTAGCCATTGCATAGCAGTGGGAAATTGTGCTGACTGTCATCTCTTTTTCAGCGCCAATCCTCAGTGACTTCGGATGCTTCATGAATTCCCTTGAGAGTTCTATTATGGGATCAGGGACAGTCGCGCTCAGAAGCATAGTCTGCTTCTCCGGTGGTGTAAGCGACAGAATGTACTCAATGTCTTCAATGAACCCCAGATCCAGCATTATGTCTGCCTCGTCCAGAACAAGGTACTTTATCCTGGAAATGTCAATTTCTCCCCTTCTCATAAGGTCAAGCAGCCTACCGGGAGTGCCCACTATTATGTGCGGATGTCTTCGAAGGTTCCTGATCTGAGTCTCTATGCTCGCCCCTCCGTAGACTACTGTAGCACGGATACTGCTTCTGGACGTCATCTTTTTGGCAACGTGGTAAACCTGCAGTGCAAGTTCTCTGGTTGGAAGAACAATAAGGGAAGAAAGGCCGTCTTCGGGCCTTATTCCCTCGAGTATTGGGATCAAAAATGCAGCAGTCTTTCCCGTTCCGGTTTTCGACTGCACCACTATGTCAAGCCCCTCCATGGCAAGTGGTATTGCCTTTTCCTGGACTTCCGTGGTCTCAATAAAATTCATCTCGTCAAGTGCTTCCAAAATCTCTTTCTTTAAATCGAATTCGCTGAATTTCCTCATATATTCACTCTTTGGTCCGATAAACTAATTCTTCTTAGTTCTCAGTCTGATTTTCAGATCCACATTGCTAACTGATATTTAAGAACGCATGGAATAATAACATATCGTGTTGAACTGCTTCCGGAAGCCTGACATGCTGAAAGACTGTTTCATGGCCTGGTGGCATCCTTGATCTTCACGTAAGTGATTATAAGGAGAATCCCGGAGAGAATATCCAGAAGCAGGAGCTGTATAATGCCCAGGACAAGCGATGGAGTCTCGGCGCTTGATGGATCTCTTTCAGTGAGTGGTTTGTACACAAGCAGATAATCAAGCAACAGCCAGATGAACGGCAGTATTGCCAGGAATATGGTTATTAGCGAAAGAAGAAAGCCCACGAAGTTAAGGATAACCGCAACAAGTGCAAGTGTTTTTGCAGTTTCGAGGTCTCTTTCATGCATTCATGGTCATACATTTCTTTGTATATAATTACAGTGAAGAACACTTCCAGGGTCCTTTGCTTTTCTGATAAAACAGGCGGCTGGAAAAGACCATGCTGAAAGACAGCTGTTCCCCGAGCACGACAGTAATTGGTTGGAAAATGCTTTCTCTGTTTTAAGGATAAGTACTTTTAAAAGGGCACCAGATTGATATATAAGGGGATTCAGATGGATGATGAAATGCTCAGGAAAAGGGCTGAAAAAATTGCACGGGAGAAAGTGGGGTTTCAGATACACTTTGGAATCTACATAGCAGTTAATCTGTTTCTTGCTGCAATCTGGTTCTTCACAACTTCACCATGGGGCTCGGTTTTTCCATGGTTCATATTCCCGCTTGCAGGATGGGGAATAGGTATAGTCGGCCATTTCCTTGGAGCCTACAGGGGAGAGGGATACGTCTTTTCCCTGGAAGAGCGGGAGTACAGAAAACTCAAACAGAAACAGAAATCATGAATAGGACTGCCGGGAACTGCCCTGGGTGTAGACGATCCCGGACCCTTATTTTCTGGATGCTGCAGTAAACTGATCAGTGGCAGTTGCCGGCTGGAATTGAAGAATTGCGGTAATTGCTTTCCACAGCGTTTTCATCAGGAAAGTTAGAACGCCGAGGGAGAGATTCGAACTCCCGATCCACAAGGGAACCAGATCTCAAGTCTGGCGCCGTACCACTGGGCCACCTCGGCAGATTAGAATTACCTTCTCAATCGACCGTTAGACCTGATTGACGGCCTGCTCTTGCTGGCTCCCTTCCGTCCGGTTCTCAAACCTCTGGACTTGTAGCCTGCAGATGTCAGCCCCCTGTATACGCGTCCGTTGTTCTGTGGCTCTGATATCCAGGAAATTCTTGAATCGTTGTAGATAGTCGGCTGGTTCTTGTCAACGAGTATTACCTCGTAATACTTGTAGTAGCCGTCCTCCCCGACATAGTATGAATTCAGGACTTCCATGTTGGGGTATTTGTCCGCTGCCCTTTCTTCTGAAATTAACTGTATGCTTTTCTTGGGCGTCAACTTCTGGTAGGCCATTCTCCTTGGCCTTCTTCCGCCCATGATCTTTGGCCTGTTTCTTCCGCCTCTTCTCACTCTGGACCTGACAACAGCATATCCCGTCTTGGATCTGTATCCGAGAGACCTTGCTCTGTCAACTCTTGTGGGCCGCTCCATCCTGACGATGGATGGTCCACTTCTCCAGCTGATCATTCTAGCCTTGTGGAGATCGTAAATATCTGACTTCTTTAGATCTTTCCAGAGAGATCTTACGTTGCTGTATGTCCTTGACTCTCCTGGCATAATACAATTCCCAAGAATCTTACGGTATAGCTGCAGTAAAAAAGATTATAATATCCTTATCCAAAAACATGGAAATGCAAGGATTGGTTTTTGA
>JBJKSW010000051.1:0-14744 GCA_046703525.1 Thermoplasmataceae archaeon | reverse complement strand
CTTACGGGAAGATAGATTCACTGCTCGAGATGTCAGGAATAACTCCAAGAGTGAAGAACATGTATCCGCATGAACTCAGCGGAGGAATGAAGCAGAGAGTCAATATCGCAATTTCTCTCGCATGCGATCCAAAACTGATCATAGCCGACGAACCGACAACAGCGCTCGATGTTGTTGTACAGGATCAGATAACGAACAAGCTCAAGGAACTCAGAGATTCTCTGGGGTTGACCGTTCTGTTCATAACTCACGACATTGCGCTCGTGGGGAACGTTGCCGACAGAATTGCTGTGATGTATGCCGGAAAGATCGTGGAACTCGGAAAGGCAGAGGACATAATCAATAACCCAAAGCATCCTTACACGATTGCACTCCTGCAGTCAATTCCGAGGATACAGGACGACAGGAAGAAAATTGTCGGAATTCCAGGGCACCCTCCTGACCTCAGCAGGGAACTGGTCGGATGTTCCTTTGCCGAGAGATGCAAATATGCAGAAGAAGCCTGCAGAAGAAAGGAGCCTGATCTCTTCGAAATAGAGAAGTCACATGAAGTGGCCTGCATTCGGGCAGGTGATATTGAATGATGGCAGATGGTTCAAGCGTATTGAAGTTCAACGGTGCAGTGAAGAGATTCAGGGAAAGGGGCAGTTCGTTGAGATCGGGCAAGTCTTACATTCTGGCCATGGACAAGGTGAATCTTGACATTCACAAGGGCGAGATTCTCGGCCTTGTTGGTGAGAGCGGAAGCGGAAAGACTACCCTTGGCCTGTCAGCGCTCAGACTTATGGATCTCACTTCAGGAAATGTGGAATTCGAAGGCAAGGACATAGGGAAGATGAAGAAGAAGGGAATGCTCAATTTCAGGTCCAAAACACAGATGATATTTCAGGATCCGTTTGAATCTCTGAATCCGCTCCTGAATGTCTTCAAAACAGTGTCTGCACCTCTGGACATCTTCAGAAAAGACCTGAGCAACAGCCAGAAACTTGATCTTGTATCAGAACAGTTGGAAAAATCCGGCCTGTATCCCGCTTCCGATTTTCTATTCAAGCTTCCCACACAGCTCAGCGGAGGGCAGAGGCAGAGGATAGGAGTTGCCAGGGCTACCGTTAACGGACCTGAGTTCATAGTTGCTGACGAGCCCGTTTCCATGCTTGACGTATCGCTCAGGGCAGACATACTGAACCTCCTCAAGGACATAAATGAGAGAGACGGGACCACAATGCTGTTCATTTCGCACGATATAATCGCGACCAAGTACGTTTCCCACAGAATCGCAGTCATGCATCTTGGCCAGATAGTGGAAATTGCAGCCTCTAAGGAGCTCCTGGAAAACCCTATGCATCCATATACAAAGCTTCTCCTCAAGTCAGTTCCGGACATAGGCGTTAAAGAAATCAGGGAGGAAGTTGCTGTTGAATATTCGCAGGACATAAAGAATACAGGGGAAGATGCGTGCAGCTTCAGCCAGAAGTGCCCGTTTGTCATGGACAAGTGCAGAACTAGCAGGCCACCGCTGGTACAGGATTCACAGAATCACCTTATCGCCTGTTTCCTTTACTGAAGGCGACAGAAGCCGCCTGTCAAAGTGGTACTTTCGATTAAGATTTATTTGTTATATATCATGGAAAGATACGTGGTATATGCATCTGCGGCTCAACGGATGGGATCTTGACATAAGGTTTTCGGCGTCACATTTTCTTCCCACACACGACAAGTGCCAGAGGCTTCACGGACATGATTATTCAGTGTCTGTGGAGATCGAGGGTTACACTGATCGTGGTTTTGTTGTGGACTTCCTGGTTGTTGAGAAGATATTGAAACAGATTGTAGACCGACTGGACCATCGCGTTCTCCTTCCCAACCAGTCTGAAAGGCTTGAATGGCACGAGTCTGGAGAAAACATGGATATTTCGTACAACGGCCACCTCCTTTCAATTCCAAAGGCATTCATTCACAGGGTGGATGTTGATTCAACTTCCAGCGAAGAACTCTCCTCGTACCTTGCATCACTTCTGTTTGATGAACTGAAAGACGAGAAGAATGTGAAATCGCTCACACTCTGCCTCTACGAAGGCCCTGGAAGGGGTGCGTGTGCAACAAAAGAAAGATAGGAATGCAGTGATCCTGCTGTCCGGCGGGATCGATTCATCAACAGCAGTTGCCAAATCGCTGGAAGATGGATATGCACTTTATCCGCTTCTTTTCAACTACGGACAGAGGCATTCCAGGGAACTTGATAGTTCAAGAAAAATTGCTGAACACTACTCTCTGAAAGTGAAAACGATACAGGTGGATCTCACACAGATTGGCGGCAGTTCCCTTACTTCAGGGGAAGAAGTGGATAACCACGAGTTCGAAGATATTGGAAAGAGCATCCCAACCACATACGTACCATCAAGAAACATAATTTTTCTTTCAATGGCTTCATCTTATGCCGAAGTTGTCGGTGCCACATCGATAATATACGGCGCAA
The DNA here is from genome assembly GCA_046703525.1 of Thermoplasmataceae archaeon. Classification (GTDB taxonomy): domain Archaea; phylum Thermoplasmatota; class Thermoplasmata; order Thermoplasmatales; family Thermoplasmataceae; genus WAQW01. The sequence continues at coordinate 12,268 of JBJKSW010000051.1, read as the reverse complement.
ACAGCGTTGACTACTCAGGATATCCTGACTGCAGGCCCGAATTTGTCAGGGCAATGGAAAGGGCACTGAATTTGGGAACGAAGAAAGGTGTCGAAAGTGGATTCAGGATTGAAGCACCTCTGCAGTATCTCACAAAAGGGGAGATAATAAGGGAAGGGCTTAAGCTTGGTGTTCCGTATGAACTCACCTGGTCCTGTTACAGGGGAGAGGAAAAGGCGTGCGGAAAATGTGATTCCTGCCTATTGCGGCTCAAGGGATTTATGGAAGCGAATTCCGTTGATCCGGTAGATTATTCAAGCTATCCGGACTTCTATGCAGAATATATTGATAAAAAATGAAAATGAAGGGCCGATTGGTCCTTCTTTACTTTGCCAGAACTTCGTCGACCTTTCTGCACCCTGATTTCACACTTTCAACAGTCTTCTTCCAGAGTGCCAGTTCCTCTTCCTCAAAATCGATGTCGTATATGTGCTCAACGCCGCCAGCACCAATCTTAATGGGAAGGCCGATGAATATTCCATCCGCGCCGTAGTGCTTTGCATGCTCTCCCGAAAGGTGGGCAGCACACGGTATTATCCTGTTCTCGTCCAGTATTATTGATCTGGCCATGGCCGTGATGGAAATGCCTGGTGCATAGTATGCAGAGCCTGTCTTGAGGTAGTTCACAATTTCTCCGCCGCCAAACCTTGTTCTCTTGACTATCTCCTCAATTTTCTCCTTTGAGAGTAGTTTTGTTAAAGGAATTCCGGCAACGTTGGAATACCTTATGAAAGGAACCATGTCATCGCCGTGGCCACCGAGAACGAATGCATTGACGTCCTTCGGCGAAACCCCCAGTTCAAGTGAGAGAAATGTCCTGAATCTTGCACTGTCCAGTGATCCGCCAAGGCCGATAATTCTCCCGGCCTTAATGCCCGTAATCTTGTGCAGTGCATAAGCAATGACATCCGCGGGGTTTGTAACAACAATCAGCTTTGCATCAGGAGCATACTTCTTAATGGCCTGCCCGACACTCTTCATTATCATAACATTCTTTTCGAGAAGATCATCCCGGGACATTCCGGGCTTCCTTGCAAGTCCTGCTGTAACAACAATCAGTTCTGACCCTTCAAGATGTTTGTAAGTTTCCGGATCTGTAGTTGTGAACCCGTAGAGCCTGTTTCCAAATCCCCAATGGGGTGCCCCTTCCTGGATATCAAGAGCTTTTCCTTCAGAAACTCCATCCACTACATCAAAAAGATAAACGTCCCCCAGTTCTTCTGTGGCAAGAAACTGAGCGAGAGTCGATCCTACATTTCCGGCACCGATAACAGATATCTTCTTTCTCGCCATGCTCAGGTATTTCTGTAACAATTAAAAATCTTGTTTGTTTTAGAGGTTTCAGGAAAGATTATCAACCAATAACAGCTCTTTCTTCCGGTTATCAGCCGCCTCATCAGCGGCCAGTAAGGTACCTCAGAACGTTTTTCCCTATATCACTTTCTGACACCTTTTCTGAGAAGTTGTTGTCAAAGGCCCATGAGTTCAAGTCGCTGTAACCTTGCCTCTTCAAGGCTGCTTCAATCTCCTGTCTGTGATCGCTCAGTGGAACCATTTCTTCCTGGAAAAACGTTGCATCCCAGAGATCTGCAATCCTGTTGATTTCAGAGAACGGATCGGCGTGGTCATCCACTCTGATGTCATATATCCTGTCCGTCCTTTCATCGTAGGATCCATCAGATCCGACAATAAGAAGGGCAGCGCTCTGCTTTCCCCTTCTGTCCCCGCCTGCCTTCTGCGCTGCCGAAAGCGAGCCAAGAATCCTGTTCCTTAACGAGCCCTGCCTGTCCATTTCGGCTGCCATTGCTTCTATGACACTTCTGCCCGCAAGAATGTTGCCCTGCACAGCATAATGTTCACCAGTAATTCCACCTGCAAAATCGAGACATCTGCTGCCTGTGTATGTGTATGGTATCCCTTTGGAATCAATGACGCCAAGCTGTCTGTGATCCCTGCCCTCGTCAGAGGCTACGAGTTTTCTGACTGTCTCCTCGGCACTGAGTTCCCGCAACATTTCAAGCCCTCTGGGGCCGAATGATATATTGGACCATGCCTGTGTGGCCACAGCACCAACGTTCGCAGCCGCCCATGGAACAACTGCACCGACTGCTATGAACCTGCTTGCAACTCCGACCCCCCACTGCTGTTTTGACGGGTCGTATGCTACAACAGAAAAAGTCACCGGGAACCACTTCCACAATCAAGAATCATGTATCCCAATGCAGTAGGAGACTTATAACACTTTCAGAGTTCATGGCTGTTTCAGTAGGAATTCTGGGCAATTGTTATAACGTTTGTATTACTTTAATATAAAGCATTCAGGAAGGGGCCAGTGTCCTGGTCTTTATTTACGGAGCCATTAAAATGTACAATCTGCTTGATAATGTATGGTCATTCATCGTCCAGTACGCCTATCCGCTGATAATTTCAGTCGTAGTATTTCTTATCGTGTTCTTTGTTGTCAGAGAAGCAGTAAAGAGAAGGTTAAAGGACGAACTTATCAAGAAAGCAATCCTCATCATAATGAGAGGCCCCGGAGCAGTTGCCATAATAGGGTACGGATTCTACTATTTTGTTGAGAACTACGGATACCTCATAACAGAGTACACAAAACCCTACGGCATTAACGTGTCAGTCATAGAATTCATCATAGAACTAAAATTTCTCGTTGTCGGGATAAACGCAGCTAGAAAGATAGGAAGACTGCTCCTTTCAAGGTTCAAGGCTCTTGGAGCCAGGCAGGAGCGTTTCCTGCTCATAGGTATCTATACGCTTGGTCTGATGGTTTTCATCTACATTGTTCTGACGTCGCCGCTAAACCCGAGCATTTACGATTTTGTATACCCAGTGGCGAATTTCTTCACGGGCATAGTGATCACCTACCTGATTGTATACATAATAAATCTCCTGATTGTAAGATACCAGTCAGCCATTCAGGGAAAACAGCCCCAGATACACACAACACTGACTTTTCTCAGAAGGGTGATACTGGGCATTGTAGCAGTAATCGGAGCCGCTTTTGCTGCGTTTACAAGTTTTCCCGGCGCTTCCGCATCTGTGGCCTCATTGTTTGTGGCCGCAGGTTTCACATCCATTGTAATCGGCCTGGCAGCACAGTCAAGCCTTTCAAACCTTATTGCAGGAGGAGTAATTGCCTTCTCCCAGCCATTCAGGGTGGGCGATGCTGTGATCTTCAGCAGTGAGTACTGTTTTGTTGAAGACATAAAGCTTCTTTTCACAGTTCTTAGGACATGGGACAACAGGAGGCTAATGGTTCCGAATTCAAAGTTTCTTGACAGCGTTCTGATTAATTACACAGCAATCGATCCCTCAAAGTTGTCCATAGTGTATATCAATGTGACCCTGGAAAGTGACCTGGACGAAGCGTTCAGGATCATGAAGGATGCGGCTGTAAAACATCCCCTGTACTACCCTGCTGACGGACTCCCTGTGGTTCAGATCATGGAATTCAATGAGTTCGGCGTGAATCTCAGGCTTCTCTCCAGGGCTTCCGATCAGGGGAGCAACTGGAACATGGAAAAGGAGCTCCTGTTCATAATAAAGAAGGATTTTGAGAAAGCCGGAATAAAGATATCCGTTCCAAGGAGAGAGGTTGTATTCCAGGGGTACGGTGAAACGCCGTTAGGGCCACGCCCGGGAGGCCCTGAAGAAAAGAAAGGCGGGAACGGTCAGCAGGATACGTCTCATTACTGAGGAACAAAATCCGGCACTTCGAATCAATTCTTAGAATCCCTGAAAATTCAGAAAACTCAGAAAAAAACGAATTCTGCACTCTCTACAGTTAAATAGCAGCAAGCCATGTGAAATTGTGAGACATCTCATAGTCACATCAAGATGCCCCATTACTCATGACTCTGTGGATGGAAAGGATGTTATCAGGCAGAATGTGGGTGGTGTGGCAACGGCACTTCGGCGCGTTCTTTCTGAGGAGGGAGGGACCTGGGTATGCTGGGGTGACGGTAAACATGACGTAGAATACCCGGAAGAGGACTATGAGGGATACAAGATTGTGAGAATCTTCATGTCCAGAAAGGAAACCAGGGGTTTCTATGACAATTATTCAAATGGCACCCTGTGGCCGCTTTTCCATTATTTCAGGACAAGAATCAAGTTTACTCCAAACAGCTATGACATATACAGGCACGTCAACCAGAGATTCAGGGACAGAATACTGGAATACCTGGATGATGACATGAACATCTGGGTACATGATTACCAGCTTTCCCTTGTGCCGGGTATGCTCAAGGATGCCGGAGTCAGAAACCATATAACATTCACATGGCACATTCCATGGGTCTCCCAGGAGTTCTTTTCAATACTGCCCGAGTCAAGGGACATAGTCAGGTCCATGTGCAAGAGCGACCTGATTACATTCCACACAAAGCTGCACAAGAAAAACTTCCTGGACAGCTCCAACTACCTTCTGGGGAGAGAGGCTGCCTCAAAGCCGAAGGTCATGTCAATTCCACTTGGAATAGACAAGGATTACTACAGGGTCGATGGTGCCAAGCCGCTCCGGGTTCCCAATATAGGAAACAGGAAGATAATCTTCTCAATAGACAGGCTTGATTACACAAAGGGGCTGGCGAACAGAGTCATGGCTATAGATGCTCTCCTTAGGAAACACAGGGAGTTGCGCAACAAGTTTGTCTACATAATGATAGTTACTCCAAGCAGGATGTCCATTGAAGAATACAAGATCATGAAAAAAGAGCTTGAGATGAACCTCGGCAGGGTCGACGGCAAGCACGCAGACCTCGAATGGAGGCCTATACTCTACATGTACAGGAAGATCACTGACAACCTCCTGAAGTCGCTCTACAACAAAGCAGATATTGCATTCATTACTCCTCTCATAGACGGTCTGAATCTTGTGAGCAAGGAGTTCGTTTCAGCCAACGACAAGGGAATCATGATAATTTCCAAGTTTGCAGGCGCTGCCATTGAACTGAACGGTGCCCTGAAGGTAAATCCGTATGACATCAATGAAATGGCGGATGCCCTCTATACGGCACTGAACATGAAGGAAGAGGAAATACAGGGCAGGCTCCAGCAGATGAAGCACGTTGTTAATTCCCACGACCTGAACTGGTGGACAAGAAACGTTTTAAGGGCTTCAGAGAGCCCTGACAGGACAGAATATGATGAACTCCATGAAAGGTCTAGCTGATACTTTCAGGAAACTCTCGGATAAAGACCCCCTTATATTCCTGGACTACGACGGTACACTTGTCGGAATAAGGATGAATCCTGAAGATGCCATTCCCGGCGAAGGCCTGCTGGATGAACTGGAAGCTTTGAACAGGCTCTACGAGACTTACATTGTTACCGGACGGTCCATGAAGGACATAGAAGGATTCATTGGCTATGACCTCAACATAATAGCGCTGCACGGTGCACTGGCGAGAATTGGCGGCATCTATTACGAAAATGTTGAAAATTTCAGTTATTTTGAGGAAAAGTGCGACGCACTTTTTGACCGCCGGGACGGTTTCATTTCTGACTTCCCGGGACTGAGGATGTACAACAAGCACGGTAACCTGCTTTTTCATCTCGGCCTGATGGAACAGGAGGAGAGTAAAGCCAGGCTCATAGAAGAAGTGGAGAAGATCGCTGAAGAATTCGGAATGGAAGTCTACCGGGGAAAGATGATAGTTGAACTGAGAATTCCCGGAATGAACAAGGGAATGGCAATAAGGAAGATAAGAACTGGAAGGCCTTCCATGATAGCAGGCGATGACCGTACAGATGAGGAAGCATTCTCACTGAATCCTGATGCGCTCAGGATCAAGGTTGGAAAAGGGGACACTCTTGCGGATTTTGTTGTTGAAAACACAGAGAAGATGAGGGAATTCATAAGGTGGATGATTTCACTCAGAAGCTGATTCAGTAAAGATCAGGTCTTCGCTGTTGCCTGAGCGGAACTTCCCTTCTGAACTTTTCCAGTGTATTGTGGTCTATTTCGAAGTTCAGTATGCCATTTTCATTTTCCAGCTCGCCCAGGTTTGTGCCAAACGGCGAAAAGGCAACTGTGTGGCCCGTGAATGCACTGCCGCACTGTGCAGCACCTATTGCGAAGCAGCTCGTTTCTGTTGCCCTCGACCGGAGCAGTGATTTCCAGAGTTCAAGCTTTTCTTTTCCCGTATACCACCCGGCCTGGTAAATGAGAACGTCTGCACCCTTTTCTTCGCAGGCCCTGGCGAGTTCGGGAAACCGTATATCATAACATATCAGCGGTGAAATGGAAAAACCGCGCAATTTCACCGGTTCCGGGATTGTATCTCCCCTTTCATAAAGATCACTCTCCATGTAGCTGTAGGCATCGAAGAGGTGTGTCTTCCTGTATTTGAGTGATATGCTTCCGTCTACGATGAAGACCGATGTGTTGTAATGCCTGCCGTCTGAAAGCTCAGAATAATTTATCAGCAGCGATACGGAACTCTCCATGGAAAAATCCCTGAACCTTGAAACGAACTCTCCCGTCTCAGGCTCAAACTTTCCTTTTGTGCCTTCCAGGTCTGAGTAATCTGGTGCCAGCATCTGGTACTCCGGGAATATTACAAGATCCGGTTCATTCTTCATGGACTGCATAAGCAAGTCAAATGCCGTATCACTGTTTGACCTGACGTCTGTTCCTGAAGCCATCTGGACAGCAGATATTCTCATTCAGGATCCGCCGCCTATTTCTGCTATCTTTTCCGGAAGGTACCTGGTAGTGACAAAATCAAGGCCATACTTCGCAAGAGCCTGCTGTTCGGCCTTTCTGTTGAGTTGAAGCATGTTGTTGATCTCGCCCTTCCAGAATTCGGTGCCGAACCTTGGATCATTCAGCTCCGACTGCAGTGCTCCGATATCCTTGTCGGTCAGTTTGTCTGTGGGCAGATCGTAATTCAGGATGTCTGTGGCCGTAATTCCTATGAATTCGGCGGTCGGTACTGCAAGATATTCCGAAATATGGGCAGTCTTGATTGCGCCGTATGCCACAGATGCAAAAATCCTGAATGACCATGGATCACCGTCAGTGAACACATAAACTGGAATTCCGAGCTCGTCATTTATTCTCTTCAGCAGCCTTCTTGTGCTTCTTGCGGGCTGCCCTTTCAGGTGCACCAGAACTGATCTGAAATCCTCGTCAAATCCATTCTCTACAAGCCTGTCAAACATACCGCCTGTTTCAACAGCCATTACGAAATCAGCATCAGCGGACTTGAGCCTCACCTTGTCGCTCTCGACACTGTAAGGAATTGTGTATCCGCCGTCACCCACGTCATCCTTGCAGTTTATCGACTTGAAATCGCCTTTTCTGTTCCTCTCCTCTATTGTTATATTGCCGATCACGCTGGCGCCATTTTCTTCCGGCCTGAGCTTGAAGTCCTCCCTCATGAGTCTGCTTATGACTTCAAGGTCTTCGGCAAGCAGGTTTGACTCGTCCTGTGTCCCGAACTTTCCCAGGCCCCAGCCCTCTGAAATATAGTACATTTCCCTGAGTGTTGATGTCTTTCGCCCGTTGATCATCTCCATTATGAAGTCTATAATGTAGAGCAGTTTCATTATGTATTCAGCGCCGTCTGTTGATCCGGCGTTTCTCTCTGTTGTTTGGGACCCGTATTTCCATACCTGGTTCACATAGTCGAGAACTATGTTGTCCCTGTTCCTCGTGGATATCTCCACCTTTGGAATTTCTCCGCCCGATATCTGTTCATATACTGCCTTCACCAGTTCCTCAAGTTTTTCTTTTGTGCTGTCCATTACTGGTCCGCCTCCTCCATTTCCAGCCCTTTCATTCCCCAGTCAGCCGGCAGCAGTTCCGCGCCAAGGACATGAACAGGATCAATTCCCTTGAAAAAATAGCTTGTTCCCGGATAACCGGAGGACACGCCGGCCACTTCAAACCTGAATTCACAGGCTTCTGCGCTCTTAAGATCCACCACCTTGAACTCAGCCGGTCCGGTTATTTCACCCACCGGCGGATCGGCAAAGAGCGTGAAACTGCGGCTCTTTGGTGTGAAGTTATGCACTGTGCATTTTACTGTCACTTTTTCCTCCGCCTTCTCCACAGCCTCGTTTATGAATACGACATTTGCTATCTTTGAGAGAACTGTGTCAATGTTCGGCTGGTCCTTCGAGAGAATGGCAGCAGCCTTCCTGGCGATCTCAGGAACAATTGTATTTACAAGCCTGAACTTCTCGTCTGCCTTCTTCCTCTTCTCCTGTTTCCTGAGATGCCCTCTGATTTCCCTGCCTGCCACCTTCAGGGCCGCCTTGATTTCTTCCACTATCTCTGGAACGTTTGCGAGTGCCTCCTTTGATTCTGATGTGTAGGGAAGCCTCACGCCATATACGTGGACAAATAGAATTGCCGGTCCAAAGGGGAGTCCCTGCCCGCCACGCTGGTCAAGGCCGTAATTCCTCCAGTCGGTCTCCTGGACCGCCTTTGTAACTGCGCAAGCACCCTGCTGGTAAAGCAGAGGGACCTTGTTTGCATACCTGATTATTCTGATCTGCTGGTCCGAGGGTATGTCTCCACCGTAGACAAGGCCTGCTTCCACAGCGAACGGGTTGCCATTGTACGATGTCGGCCTCCTTATGATTGGTTTTGAATAGAACGACGGGCGAAGGTCCCCATACACATTCATCAGGCCTTTTCTGATGAACGTTTCTCCGAGGGGGGACAGGCAGTCATCCGGTGGAGGAAGTATTTTTACCTGGCCAAATGCTTCCTTGAGTTTCTTTATATCCTCTATGGTGAGTTCAAGTGGAGATTTATCGCCGTCGACGACCGCCCTGTCTATTATCTCATCGGCAAGGTTCTTGCTGATTCTGCTGAATTCTCCTGAAAGGAAAGACCTGACAGAGCGGCTTTCGGAAATTTTTGCCAGAGAATCTATTTCTCCTATCTCAAGCCCAATGGGATATGGCTTTATGGTGGTCGCGGGTATTGAATGCTCATCCAATACTCTCTTGAATACTGTTGATTTCTCATCAGGGTCCACGAAAGTGAGCTGCATATTAGGGTTCACTGCAGCTGTTTCCTTCAGGTACTCGAAGACAGACTGCTTCCCGGTCTGGTACCTGGCGTTTGTAATGATTGTTATCTGTGTTCCACTTGGGCGGTCCCACAGCATTGGCTCCTCGGAAATTATGTCTGCCCTGTTTTCTTTAATGTTGATGCCCATCCTGACCCTGTAGGCAACCTCGCTATCCGCCTTCTTGGTGATTATTTCTGAAGGCTTGCCTGTTGTAATCTGTCCAAATAGCACTGAAGCAGTGATTCCTATTCCCTGCTGCCCCCTGGACTGCCTGTAAGAGTGAAACCTTGAACCGTAGAGCAGTTTTCCGAACACGTTTGGTATGTCTGTCCTTTCAATTCCCGGTCCGTTGTCCAGGACAACAACTTCAAATTCGCCCGACTCAGTCTTTCGCACAGAAACTGAGATTTCCGGTATTATTGCTGCTTCTTCGCATGCATCAAGTGAATTGTCGAGTGCTTCCTTAACCATCATGAAAAGAGCTTTCTGGGGGGAGTCAAATCCCAGAATGTGCCTGTTCTTCTCAAAAAATTCTGAAAGAGATATTTCTTTGGCAACGGATCCCTGATCTGTTTTACGGGGCATTTACAATATCGATAAGTCCCTCGTATATTTGCTTTTACTTGACAGGAAAGTCGCAGATGGTTGCCGGAATGCCGACCTCTTATACTGCCTGAGGGATACAATGAGCAGAAAGCCGGTCTAAATTTTGCCCTGTGATGCAAATAGGAAAGAATAAAAGGGTCAAGCGATATTGTAGCCCGATGGGAAAAGACACTGGAAATGCCTCCGGCGACGATATAACAGAGGCATTTCTGAATTACTTTCACAGCATCAGAAAGACAACTGAGAATATCTGCGATCCTCTACAGCCGGAAGATTTTGTGATACAGTCTGGCTTCGATGTGAGCCCTCCAAAATGGCATCTGGCCCACACTACCTGGTTCTTTGAAACTTTTATCCTGAAGAAACTGAAGAAGGGATACAGAGAGTTCGACAAGGCTTTTGCCTATCTCTACAACTCCTATTATGAAACGGTAGGGGAGTTTTTTCCCAAATCCAGAAGAGGAACAGTTTCCAGGCCTGATACCACTTCCATAATGGAATACAGGAAACACGTTGATGATGCACTTGTAGAGCTGATACTGAATTCTGAGGGCAAACTGAGGGAAGAGGTTGAATTCCTGACAACTGTGGGAGTGAACCATGAACAGCAACACCAGGAACTGCTGCTCATGGACATTAAACACAATCTGTTCTCAAACCCTGGTTATTACCCCTATGCAGAAACAGAAACATACACGTCTGAGAAATCAGGAGAAATCAGGTGGGTAAATTTTGAAGGCGGAATAAGGGAAATTGGTTTCACAGGATACGGCTTTTCTTTCGATAATGAACTCCCCCGGCACAAGAGGTATCTGGAACCTTTTCAGCTTGCAGACAGGCCTGTTACCAACCGTGAATTCCTTGATTTCATAAACGACGGCGGCTACAGGAATCCGGAACTCTGGCTGTCAGACGGCTGGCACAAAGCCAGGGAAGAAGACTGGCAGTCTCCACTGTACTGGGTCCCAGACGGAGATCAATGGAAACAGTTCACATTGTCCGGCCTCATTGAACTGAATGGGGATGAGCCGGTTTCACATCTCTCATACTATGAGGCTGATGCATATGCAAGATGGTCCATGGCAAGGCTCCCGACTGAATTTGAGTGGGAAATAGCGTCAGGCATGAGCTATCCTTCCGACAAAGACAACTTCATGGATGCCGCCGTACTGAGGCCGACTGCATCCTATGAAGGAGAGCTGAAGAAGATGTTCGGCGACGTCTGGGAATGGACCTCAAGCTCATATCTCCCGTATCCCGGTTTTAAGCCTCTGGAGGGCTCTCTCGGCGAATACAACGGAAAATTCATGTCAGGCCAGATGGTTCTTCGTGGTGGTTCGTGTTTCACTCCTTTGAATCACATCAGGAGAACTTACAGGAATTTCTTCGCACCGGAAAAGAGATGGCCAGTTACCGGGCTCAGGCTGGCAAGGGACAGAAAATGACGGACAGACTGGAACTCCTTGACATGCAGCCTGAAGAAATCAGCTTTGAGAGAGAAGTACTCAAGGGCCTGACTGCAACACCGAAACGGATACCGCCCAAATTCTTCTATGATGCAGATGGGTCAAAGCTCTTTGAACAGATAACACAGCTGGAGGAATACTACCTTACAAGGACGGAACTCAGCATCATAAGGGAAAGAAGCAGTGAACTCTCCAGAGCCATAGGGAGAAATGCACTTCTGGTGGAATTCGGCGGCGGAAACCTGTCCAAGGCAAGGCTGTTCCTTGACATTTGCAGGGACCTTTCATACTATGTTGCCATTGATATATCAAGAAATTTTCTCTACAGGTGCGCTGAAGACCTTTCCAGGGATTACCCTTCAGTCAGAATAGTTGCAATTTGTGCTGATTTCATGAAGCAAGTATCAATCCCCAAGCTGGATTACAGCGGCAGGAAAGCAGCACTGTTCCTTGGCTCATCCATCGGCAACTTTGAGCCCGAGGACTCTGCCAGGTTCTTCAGAAACTGCTCACAGTCGCTTGATCCGGGAGACATCCTCATCCTGGGCGCAGACAACAAGAAAGACAGGAAGGTAATAGAAGGCGCTTACAACGACAGCAGCGGAATCACCGCAATGTTCAACATGAACCTCCTGAACCGCATTAACAGGGAGCTTGACGGAAACATTGACCTTTCCAATTTCAGCCACAGGGCCATTTATGATGAAAACATCGGTAGAATTGAGATGCACCTTGTTGCCAGGGAAGATGCAGAATACGTAGTCCGCGATACGGTAATTAAGTTCAGTGCCGGAGAATCCATTCACACTGAAAATTCTTACAAGTATTCCCACGGCCAGGTTTCAGAAATCGCATCAGGAGCTGGATTCAGAATGAAAGAAGTTTATGAGGATGGGAAAAAGCTGTTCTCCCTCTACGTCCTTGAGAAAATATGATGTCCCGGCGATTTCATCCGAAATAGCCCAGATCATCCTGGGATTTTGTCTTCTGCTGAATGTCTTCCTGCATTTTCCCTGTGATCTCTTCTATCTGCTTGCTCCTGCTTTCCATGTCCTCAAGGCTTATGTCAAGGTCAAGCAGCCTGACCAGAACCTTGAGTATTTCCAT
>JBJKSW010000050.1:0-6091 GCA_046703525.1 Thermoplasmataceae archaeon | reverse complement strand
ATGGAAGTGAATCACAGTATGTGCCAGATTTCTCCATAGTAATTGTCACTCATGACAGATACGACAAGTTGAGGAACCTCCTGGAAAGCATCAATGAGGTCAGCCCTGATGGCCTCAGGGAAATTATAGTGATTGACGATTCTTCGGGCAAGGAAGAACTTCCCCGTACTGGGCTATCATTCAGCCTTACACATGTGCTTCTGGAAAATAGGGTGTTCATTAGCCAGGCGAAAAATATAGGCTGGAATAAAGCGTCAACCGAGATAGTCTTCTTCATAGACGATGACAATCAGGTCGACGGATCAACTTTCACAGGCGTCCTTAAGATTCTGAGGGAAAACGAAGCAATTGCAGCAGTGTTTCCTGCGGTGCTTTATTGCTCTTCCAGGGACCTTGTATGGGTCTACGCGACACCATTCTCAAAGGGAAGATGGGGGCACAGCCTGATGGGCAGAAACGAGCCGAGAAACAGCAGTATGGAGGGCAGAATAATAGATATCGATGCGCTTCCGAATGCATTTGCCGCGAGAAGAAGGGCAATTGAGGAAGCTGGCGGCTTTAATGAGAATCTCCCCGTCCATAACAGCACGCTTCTCGTGCATGAACTCAAGCTGAAAGGCTGGAGAGTTGTTGCGGATACGTCATCGTTCATTTACCACGATGTGGAAACGCCCGGAAAATTCGGCTACTGGGCAGGGCATGCTATCTCGGACCCTGACAGGCTGTTCTATGAGGTAAGAGACTGGATCATTCTCATGAAGATACTTCATCCGCACATCCGGTTTTACAGGCTTAGGGCACTAATGAGGGCATCCAGGTTCCTGGTGCCTAATACGGCGGCATACATGGTTTCTGGGAAGAATGTGCGAATTAAGCTTTTGAAGAATATCTTGAGTGGCATTATAGCAGGATTCAGGGAAGCTGGAGACATTCCATGACGAGGGCCGCTTTACGGCTAATGAAGAAGCGGGTGGCACAATTCAAATGTTCTTCTGCTCCATTTCCTTCTGTAACCTTCTGTATTTCCTGCTGTCAAGAATCATGAAGTCCCTTGAGATCCTCGTTTCAAACATTTCCTCCTCCCTACCGGTTCTGCTGAGCCTGCTGTTTACCATTATGCCCTTCATTTTCAGGAAGGCCGCAAGAAGAATAAATGCAATGATTTCAAGTGGCGTCGTCCTTGACGTTTCAGTTTCCCTGTATTCAGCAGAACCGTTAAATGCCGGATGCGTCATTTTCAGATAGTCGGACTGCGCGAGCATTCCCCTGTAGAAGTCCTCTCCAATCACTGCAACCGTCCTGACAGAATCCTCCGAAATGAGCGGGTCTTTCTGTTTCCTGAAAAAAACCTTTGCATAACTTTCAGTCATGAAGAGACAGAGGCATATGTCTCCTGCACGCAGCAGGCGCCTTTTGATGAGTGAACCTGCGACTGTTGTCCACAGCTTCCTGTCTTCAGTTATTATGAAAATGTCTATGTCATCCTCGGGCAAGGGCTCGTAGGAAACAGATCCTGAAACGCCGGCGAACCGGATGGGAAGCGCTGATATCGATTTTATGAAATTTGAGCCTGCAGTCAGCTTCTGTGCCCTGGTGCCGGCTGCCCCATCGCTGGTGATATGCCCTGCTGCAAAGCTGTGCATGATAACAAAACAGTAACCGCTCTAAAAATATTATGATTAAAATTGATTTTCTGACAGATAATATTAATTTAACCGCTTCTTTACTGTAATCATGCAGCTCAACTACCTTGTGGACGCCTCAATGTGTGCGGAGAGCATGTGCGAGGTAACCCTCAGCGTTGATGATTTCCCGGACGATAACATGAATGTCTCTATCCCTGCGTGGGTGCCTGGCAGCTACATCATAAGGGATTATGCAAGAAATGTCAGGGAATTCTCTGCAACATCCGGGGATGGTGAGATTCTACAGGTTAAGAAGAAGGATAAGGGCACCTGGACTCTGTCCGGCGTCCGGGGCAAGTTTGTCAGGATCAGTTACAAAATCTATTCCGGAGACCTTATTCCGCAGATGAGCCACATTGACGATACCCATGTATACCTTCTCGGGGCGGATCTCTTTGCATATATAGAGGGGTACCGGGAACAGAGCGCGGAGGTTGAAATCAGAGTTCCCGAGGGCATGAAGATGTTCACCTCACTTGATGAGGTATCCCGGCTGAGATACCGTGCTACCCAGTATGATGTCCTTGCTGATTCTGTCATTGAGATGGGCAACCCTTCCGTGTCCACGTTCTCCCTGGAGGGCAAGGACCATGAAATCATCTTCTGCGGCAACGAGAGGTTTGACCTTGCTGCCCTCACCTCTGAAATCAAGAAGATAGTTGAGTCTGTGCGGGATCTGTTTCAATACCTCCCGTACAGGAAATATTCATTCTTTTTCCATATGCTGGACAGTGAGGCAGGAATGGGCCACGAACATGCTTCATCCTGTTCCATTATGATTGGCAAATCCTTTCTACATCCATCAAAGCGTACCGATCTGCTCTCCCTCATATCACATGAATTCTTTCACGTGTACAACGTGAAGAGGATAAGGCCTTCACAGTTCGAGAAATTCAATTACAGGGAAGAGAACTACACAAACCTTCTCTGGTTCAGTGAGGGCTTTACAAGCTACTATGCTGACATAATACTTTTCAGGGCCGGGTTTCTGGATGAAAAGGGATATTTTGAAAGGCTTGCAGAGTCGGTACGCATTCTCGACATGGCACCGGGGAAAAAGGTGGTCTCCGCGTCGGCGTCATCCTTTGACGCCTGGATCAGGCTGTACAAACCATCGCCTGACGATGTCAACACTTATATCTCATACTACCAGAAAGGCGCCCTTCTGGCGTTCATGCTCAACCTTAGGATACTGGAATACACATCCGCACAGAAATCCCTGGATGATCTCATGAAGCTGCTCTGGGAACATTACAGAAAGGATGGGAAGGGCTTCCAGGAGTAGGACCTACTCGCACTCCTCAAGGATGTGACAGGTAATGACCTTAACCCGTTTTTTGAAAAATTCGTGAGTGGAAACGAAGTTATCGCCTTTGATTCTGAGCTGGCTGTGCTGGGCTACAGACTCATCAGGCACAGGTACGCGGAGAATGCTGAGGGCCAAAGGCGTGCAACCACCGGTCTGCTTCTCAGAAACGAGGGCGGAAGGCTCAAGGTGATCACTCCGCTGAAGGGTTACCCGGCATATGGATCCGGTATTTCCCCGGGCGATGAGCTCATTTCCTACGGAAATAATGCATTCACTCCGGAGAGCGCCGTCATGGTTGCGTCAAAATGGGCCTCATCGCCTCTCTTTGATCTGCTGTTTGTGGAGAAAGAGCAGAAAAGCGTAGACATCAGGGTGCAGAGAAGGGGGAAAATAAGGTCCTATTCGCTTCGCCTGGCAGAGCCTCCGTTTGAACGATACGAACTGGAAAAGAGTGAAGGTGAAAAATACAGAAAAATAGTGGAAAAGTATCTCAGAGGATGATCACAGAAGGACCAATGCCTTTACTCCCGGAACCTGCCTGAGATCTGTCAGCAGTTCATTTGGTATCGGAGTCTCTGTAACGATCGTCGCCTTTGGCTCATCGGTGAGATCAGGATCGTCCGCTATTACCTGCCTGACATTTATTCCGTTTTCAGCTATTATTGAAAGTACGCCTGATACTATCCCGGGCTTCTGGGCGGATTCGGGCACAATCTCGATCACGCTGAACCCCATTACAGTGGCTGATGATCCGAAGCTCGCAGTCGGGTTGAGGCCCTCAAAAAACTTTGACAGCACGTCATCCTCAAGGATCTTCTTGATAACCTCCAGAACCACCCGCCTGTCCACTCCCGATGATCTGGAAAGGGAGTTCGGCTTTATCTCTATGTCCCCGCAATAGATCCTTCCAGTTCCTTCAAAGTCCTTCTTCACTGACAGTCCGAGTGAAATCATCTTCCTTATCACACGCGACTGCGACGGATAGTTATCGAATCTGTCTTTGATGTTCTTCCACAGAAATATCACCCCATTAAGAGATGAGTCACTGACTTACGTCAGTAACCCCGTCTTCTGAGATCTGTATAACAACTTCGCCCTCCGGCAGGTATGGCGAGTCGATAAGCCTTGCTATCCTCTTGCCTGCCTTGCTCTTCCTGAGATACACCCTGAAGGTTGCTGTATGCCCGACGATGTTGCCGCCTATGGGTGTGGTTGGATCTCCGAAAAATACATCCGGCCTGGCCGAAACCTGGTTTGTTACAGCTATGACCGCATTGTGAAGTGTTGCAAACTTGAGAAGATCATGCATGTGCTTGTTCAGGAGCTGCTGCCTCTCAGCCAGTGACCCCCTTCCCACATACTCTGAACGGAAATGTGAGGTCAGTGAATCGACAATGAGCAGTTTTATGGGTGTCTGCTTGGCCTCTTCCATTGCCCTTTCAGCAAGAAGTATCTGATGGTGCGAATTGTAAGCTCTGGCAACATGAATTCTCTTGAGAGTTTCATCAGGATCGTATCCCCTGAATTTTGACATCTGGACGATCCTTTCCGGCCTGAAAGTGTTTTCAGTATCTATTATGAGAACGTCAGAATCAAAGCCGCCCTCCTCTGATGAAGCTGTACAGTTTACTGCAATCTGATGCATTATCTGTGTTTTACCAGATCCGAACTCTCCGAAGAATTCCGTTATGGACTGGGTTTCAAGTCCGCCTCCAAGTAGATCGTCCAGGGACTTTGATCCTGTTTTCAGCTTCAGTATCTCCTTTCGCTTCTTCAGTATCTCCTCGCCCGACTCAAAATTGCCCACGTCAGCCTGCCTTCGTGCAGCCGCGATGATTCTGGCAGCCGCCCCTTCAGCGATGCCTGTAACATCAGAAAGATCCTTTGGAGAGGCAACGGCGATGGCCATTATGTCGTCATAGCCATTTTCCCTCAGTTTTTCCGCAGTCGCTTCCCCTACACCTGGGAGATCCTCCAGTTCCACTTCCTTTTCCTCAGTGGCTTCTTTTGCCTGTTTTTCTGTCTTTGTCATTCAAAACACCGTACCTTTGATTCCCAGGCTTGAATCTGTTCTGGAAATCGATTCTTCGCTATTGGAATAGCCTGTGAGAGCCCTGATGGCGTCAACGTTCTCAGGAACCACGTCACTTTCCTGATGAACCGCCTGTATATAATTCAAGCTGTTTCCTCTTGCCGAAACTGTTTCCAGCCAGACTGCGATCTCATAAAGATCAGATCTATTTCTGCCGAGTTCCCTCGCCATGTCCATCACCTGGGCGGTTGAACTTCTTCCGTCCTTTCCGGATATGAGCATAATTCTCCTCAGCCCTCCCCATAACTGCATCACCGCATCTGCTGTAACGGGCCTTTCCGTCTCCACGCTCACGGAATGGACGTGCATGAGAGTTGTCGGGACCTTTATTGCGACCGTTTCAACGTCTATGTCGCCAAGGATTGTCTTCAGATCGTGTGAATGATGCGATGGTATCTTCAGGCTTGGTTCAACAGCATTCAGGGGACCCTTCTTGCTGTCATTCTGGTCTGTGGCCCTTCTGAGCAGTGTTCCTCTGACCTTCCTGATCCCGAATTCCTTCATTACCGGAAAGAGTGTCCTGGAAAGTGCAGTCGTATTGCATGAAACAACGCGTGTGCTGTTCTTGCCCAGGCTATTCGCATAGTTGGCATAGGCATTGAAGCTCGCTGGCGCAACCGTGTCCTCCTCTCCACCCTGGAAAATTGCCTTGACTCCGGCCTTTCTGTACAGTTCCGCGTTTTTTGCCCCCATTCCCTCTGGTGTGGCATCAGCAATCACGTCACTTGCCCCGATGAGATCTTCAAGGGTTCCGGCTACCTGAATGCCAGACTTATCGAACGCCTCAATCTGGGATTTGTCAGGAACATAAATTTTGAATTTCATTGATGCCAGTTTGGAAATGTAATCCGGCCTGGTCTTAACGATGCCGGCAACCTCCATGTCATCCTGGCAGGAAACAGCGTAGGCTATCCGTCTTCCGATTGTCCCATATCCGTTGACACCGACTTTAATCATATCTGCGTTTCATAACAATTCGAAGTTCTATAAACCTATGCATGGAAA
>JBJKSW010000049.1:0-7525 GCA_046703525.1 Thermoplasmataceae archaeon | reverse complement strand
ATCCTCAGAAACACTTTCTGATTTCTTGACCTGCCTTTCATACAGTTCCCTTATCTCATAAGCTGCAGTTGATTCGTCCGGGCTCTTGTCATCCCTGAAATTTCCTGTGAACCTCGGAAATCTTATGGAAAGGCCCACGTCTTTGCCATAGTGGTCAAAAGAGCATGTGTGGACAGGGCTCAGCGTTATCTCGGCACCGGCAACCTCCATGACGACGGATGGGTATATCCAGACGTCCGGTTCTATTCTTGTAACAACATTGGGCGACCTTTCGCGGGATATGAACCTTTCAAGGTCGTTGTGTATCTTAAGCAGCACTTCATCTGTAAACCCTGTTCCGAGCTTGCACACCGTTTCGAACTGGTCCAGTTCCTTGTTGTATACGGCCATAAGAAGTGCCCCGTATGTGCCTTTTCTCCTTCCCCTGCCGTGGAAAGCACCGACAATCGTCAGGTCAACCGTGTCAGCGAGTTCGGCCTGGTAGTCTCTCTTGAACTTGATCCAGAGCCATCCCCTGGCACCTGCCCTGTAGATGGATTCTTCAGTAACGTTCTTGGCCACAACACCCTCGCACCCGTCTGCAATACTCTGGTCGAAGAATTTTGCTATCTCTTCCTCATCATCTGAAACAAGACGTGTTGCAAGGCTGAAACCCTCTCCTCCGCTGAACACCTCTTCAAGTTTCTTCCTTCTCGTCTCGTACGGAACGTTTCCATAGAATTCCCCGTTATAGTGAAGTATGTCGAAAAGGAAAACAACGATTGGAATCTCCTCAGTCATCCTGTCAAGGTCGTACTTCCTTCCCCTTCGCTGCGAAACAACCTGGAAAGGGTAAAGTTCTCCGGTTTCTATGTTGATTGGTACGGCCTCGCCGTCAAGGATGCAGGAATCACAGTCGAATGCATTTCCTGCGTTCTTTGTGATGTCCGGGAACTGTGACGTAATCTCTTCAGACCGCCTGGAATATATCCTGATGTCCTTTCCCTTCATGTGGATCTGGACGCGAAGGCCATCATACTTGTACTCAAAGGAAGCCTTTCCTCCCATCTTCTCCAGTATTTCCTTTATGCTGGGAAGCCTCTCTGCAAGCATGACCTTGAACGGCACAAGTGGTTCTGCCGTCATCCCGGCTATCTTTTCAAGATGGCCGCCCTGCAGCATTTCTGCGATCAATCCCATGTCCGGATGGAAGTTGAATGCGTTCTCGACGTCCGGCTGCTTCTCCCCGGATTCGAAAGCCTCTCCCAGTGCGGCAAGTATTGTTGCGTCTGAAACGCCCAGCCTCAGCCTCCCCGTAACTATTCTTGTTATGTACCTTGCTTCGTCCTGGTCTCCGCTCAGCAGAAGATGCTCGAAAATCTTCAGCCTCTTGCCTGTGCTTCCCGATCCCGATGCTTCAGATATCCTCAATAGGTCATCGTGCAGTCCCCTGACTGTCAGGCCCTCAACCATCAGGCTCTTCTGGAGTTTTGCCTTCAGGACTTCTCCTGCGAGTGTTCCGAGATCTCCGACTTTTCCCTGCTGCCTCTCCAGTTCGGATTCACTGATTCCTGTAATTTCAGAAAGCGCCTTTAATATCAGCTTGTCCGCAAGGTATGTTTCCTTATTCTCATAATTGGGTGCGAGCTTTCCCTGAACGAGGTACGACAGTATCTTCAGGTCCGGGCCAGCTCTCCTGAAAAGGTCAGCGAGAAGGGTCGTGAGCTCAAGCCTCTTGCTTGTCTCGCTCATACTGTTGAATGTGTCGGCAACTTCCTTGAAATCCACGTTCTAATATTCATCTGGGGCATAAATACTTCCTTCCAGCATAGAGAGCAAACCGTCCTGGTATACTGACTGCAGGAATGCAGAGTTTGAGTCTGCCCTGGCCCTCTTAATCATGGAAGGCGGAGAGAACATCCTGAATTCGATGCCACTGTATGTTATGTCAAGAAGTATCAGGTTTTCCGCAGGCGCCATATCAGTTATGCCGTGATCTGAAAACGGATCTACATCCAGGCCGCCCGAAATCACCGTGAATGCAAAGCCCATTATCCTCCTTATCTGGTGCCATATGAAACTCCTGCCATGGAAATCCACAGAAACATACCTTCCATGGTCGCTGACTTCTATCTTCTCAATTGACCTCAGAGGATTCCTCTGGTCCAGTCGCGCAAAGTTGGTGAAATCATGTTTCCCCTCGAAGGGCCTGAGAACCTTTTCCAGGTCCCCTGAACTGTATCCGGTTGAGATGTATCTGTAAACCTTCGATTCATTGTGCCGGGGCATTCTTCCATCCTCAACCTGTGCATATGAATGGAATGCCATGTGTTCTATGGCGGAATTGAGCTTTGAGAGCACAGATCTTATGTTCACCTCTGTTTCCAGCGCAAACACGTTTCCCATTGCCGATACGTTCCTGTCCGTCCTTCCTGCTGAAGATATTCCTGAAGCGGCTTTCATCCTTTCCAGAACGTTTACAATTGTGTCCTCTACACTCCTCTTTCCATTCCCCCTCTGGAACCCGGTGAACTTTGTGCCAAGGTAGCCGAACTTCACGAAATATCGCATCAGAGGCAACAGTTTATTTGATAATTAAAATGTTCCCTGGTGGAAATAGGAATTGCAGGCCTCGGATGTGCCGGCTCATACCTGCTGCGAAGACTTAAAGACAATGGATTTGCGGTAAAGGGGTTTGATCCGAAGAGGCCAGACTTTTACATTCCATGCGGTTATGCTGCAAACTACAGCTCAATGAAGCTCTTCATGGATAAAGCTGGTCTTGATTTCGAGAGTTATGTCCTGTCCAGGGCAGGGAGCGTGACATTCACCGGAACAGGCATGCCGGATATCATTTTCGATTCAGCCGGGCTGTGCACATTCGACAAGAACAGGCTTGAAAAGGACATGCTGGAAGGAACAGGTTATGAAACGAAGAAGCTCGGCGGGAACCACGACCTTATTGTTGATGCTACCGGCATATCCAGGTCATTGCTGGGGCAGGCGGAATCAGATTTCACCATGTATACAATGGAATACGTTTCTGAAACGGCAGAACACAAGGATTTCTATTTCAGGTACTTCCCAAAAGGCCAGGGGTACTTCTGGGAATTTCCTCTGGGGTCCCTCTATCATGTGGGTGCCGGATCATCA
This sequence comes from Thermoplasmataceae archaeon, assembly GCA_046703525.1. Classification (GTDB taxonomy): domain Archaea; phylum Thermoplasmatota; class Thermoplasmata; order Thermoplasmatales; family Thermoplasmataceae; genus WAQW01. The sequence continues at coordinate 4,393 of JBJKSW010000049.1, read as the reverse complement.
AGCCTGGAACTGATCAGGGAGAGCCTCAGGGACAGTATGCCCATGAAGACAACCGGCAGGAAAATACGGCTTAAGCCTCTCTTTGACCAGATGACCGGGGGAAAGATTATTGGAGTGGGCGAGAGCATAGGCACAGTTTCACCCATTACGGGAGAAGGAATCGTTCCCTCAATAGAATGCGCAGACATCCTCTATGAGGTACTCAGAAGAAGAGACACGCTGGATGAAATCAGGCTTGATTACGAGAAATCCGTAAGAAAGAGGTTCTCGCATTACGTGAAACTCTATTCGCTCCTGCAGAGCTACAGGTCCGGAAAGAGGGTATCTCTGAAAGGAATGACCGCCGTGAGGGGCGTATCCAGGACAATGAGGGAATTCGGGATTGATTTCAGGATTTCCAGGATACTGAAATATTTCGTCTGACCTACATCACTCCGCCGTCAACGGGTATCATTGTGTCTGTCGTTGCCCCGAATATTTCATCGTCAAGCAGGGCAAGCAGGACATTTGTGACATGCGACGGCAGGACCTCGACCTTAAGCAGGTTCTGTGTCTTGTACTCTTCGACAGTCTGGCCCTTCGCCTTTGCCCTTGCCTCGAGCACGCCGCCTTCCCATATCTTTGATCCCCTGAACACCTTGTCCGGATTGATCACGTTTGCCCTTATTCCTAATTTTCCACCCTCTTTTGCCACATAATGGCACATCTGGGCAGCGAATGCCTTGGATGAACCGTAGGAGAGCATCCCCGGGCCGGGATGGAGCAGGTTCTTGGTGACATTGAAGACGATATTGCCACCAATTCCCTGCCTCTTCATTATCCTGAATGCCTCCTGTGTTACGACGAACGCCGCCCTGGAATTTATGAAATAATGCTTGTCCAGATCCTGATAGGGGATCTCATCTAAGTAAGCGCTCTTCAGTATTCCTGCGTTGTTGAAGACCACGTCTATTCCTCCTGCTGCCTTTACTATGCCGCTGAACATCCCTGTTATTGCTTCCGGCTTTGACAGGTCCACAATGAACGCCCTGTTTTCCCTTCCAGTTTCCTTCCTGACTTCCTCTGCGGCCGATTGAAGTGCAGGATCTATGTCACAGGCCATGACGAATGCGCCGCTGGACGCCAGTGACCTGAAAGCCTCCAGCCCGATTCCGCTGGCAGCACCCGTCACTATGGCAACTGTACCGTCAAGTTTTCTTGGAACAGACTTCCTGAGCTTAGCCTCCTGGGGCGGCCAGTATTCCATCCAGAAAGCGTCCTGCCTGGAAATGAATTCGTGTTTCCCAACCTGGCTGGATTTTCCGTCTACGTAGAAAGAATGCTGTGCCTGGTCAAGTATTATCCTGCACTCCCTCATTGTTGCAGCCTGAGTGATAATGCCCTGCCCCCTGGCAACCATTACGGATGGAAAAGGGTCGTGCATTTTGTATTCCGAAACATACTGGGAATAATCCTTCTCATAGTTTGTGGCAAATGTTCTTATCAGTTCAACTGCATTTGAAGGATCATCAATATAGAGAAAATCATGCTTTGTCCTGATCAGCATGTCTGAAGTCGCCGGGCCGTATCCGCAGTAATCCTGCGCTTCCCTTGAAGAGGCAACCTTCCTTGAGAATTCTGAAGTGTCGAACAGCAGTATCTTCTTCCTGGATCTTGAAACGGCACCCCTGATCTCAGGCAGAACTGATTCGAAATCCTTTGAATCATCGTACTCGGGCGTAAATCCGTCGCCAAGCGCATCCAGATATTTTTCTGCCCTGCTGACGATTTCAATGTGCTTTCCATAACTCTCAGCCGCACTGTCAGAATATGTGAAAAGGCCGTGTTTTGAAAGAACTATTCCATCGTAGTCCGATGCATGCTTAGCTATTTCGAACATGGCTTTTGCAAGCGTGAATCCAGGGTGAATGTAAGGAACAACTGCGACGTTTCCCAGGATTTCCTTCAGCCTTTTTTCATCAATGTCCGTGTTTGTGAGCGAAAGAATTGCATCGGAGTGTGAATGGTCTACAAACCTGAATGGAATGAATGCGTGAAGAAATGTCTCGACGCTTGGGGAAGGTTCTTCCGGGTCAAGCTTGCACTTGCCCAGGTATGAAACCATCTCCTCATCGGACATTGATTCTATGGAAGATGCGAGTTCAAGCTCTTCAAGCCTCAGGCCGGTGAAATCTTTCTTCTCAACAGAGGCCAGGTCTGAACCGCTTCCCTTGACCCTCAGGACCTTCACAGGCCTTCCTGTGTGGTCTCTTTCCTCTGTCTTCAGGGATGTGTTTCCGCCTCCATGAAGCACAAGTGATTTCTCGCTGCCAAGAAGGCGCGAACCATACACTCTGGCAGCCATGTCATCAGGGAAAGACTTCTGTTCCCAACCGTTCTTCATGCGTAGCCAATAACAGCAGAATATAACAATTTAATGCGAACTGCTTATGTGGCTCCTGATTTCATCTATTACCTCTTCCCTGTTTTCCAGGTCCAGCACTATCACGCTGTACTGGAAACCGTTCTCAAAATGTTAAGCAATCTTATGCACCACTTTATTCGGATCGTATGCCGCCTCAGTCAAACCTGCTTCAGAAAGATCAGGCTGCTTTCTGACATACAGGTATTCATCCATCATGGACAGCACAGAGGATTCCGCACTCACGGGGAACGGATCTCCGCAAAGATCAAGACCACACAGGGAGATCGCCAGTGAGGCAAGCCTGTCCCGGTCGTAGTCCCGACCACAGTTTTCACATCTTGACATCTTCCAAGTGGGGTGCTTTACTTTCTCACCACATACAGGACATTCGGAGGAAGTCCCTCTTGGATTCACCTTTATCGCCCTGTTGGGCGACTTGTACTCCATCATCCTCAGAAATTCCGCATAAGGCCACCGGTTGAGATAGGCTCTCAACTTCTTGTTTTCAGGGTGTGCCGTCTTCCTTATGTTCGTGAGATCCTCGACAACGAATGTTGCATCGGGATTCTCTTTCACCAGCTTCGCTGATGTTTTGTGAAGAGCATCTTTCACCCGGTTTCCTTGTCTTCCTCTCGCTTCTCTGAGCTTTCTTTGTCTCTTCTGAGGATTCTTCACGTGTTTCTGGACTTTCTTTCTCCTTCTCGAATAATCGTTCTGAATCTTAACGATGTTGTCGGTTGATTCCACCATTACCTTCTCTACCTTCCCGTCGTTGATTAAGGTCATTGAGAGGTTGCGGAAGTTAACATCTATGCCTATCTTCTTTCCACTGATTTCCTTGTAATCAGGCTTTTTGAAGGCTATAACCACTTTCCGGTCTGTGAGGAGTAATTCGGGTATCCCGTATTGGCTGTATTCGCTGTATTTTGTGTGCTTGTCGTTTACCGGAATGTACTCGTACTCATGCGGCTTTATTGTGATCCTGATGAAGCCTCCCTGAAGCTTCACGAGTTCACTGTCAAGCCTCATTGCCAGTTTCTTCGCTTCGGGATATCTCTTTCCATTGCGGTTTTTCCTGAATGATCGGAGTATTGCAATAGAGGATCTGCACACAGGATTGATGTGGTGCTTCGCATAATCATACGTGGAGTCGAACCACGGCTTGATCTTCCTCCTGAGGTCGATTGGAGAAGGTATCTTTCCATTAGTCCGCCTTAGTTCTTCTGCTTTCAGAAGTCCGAAATGAACTGCATCATGCATGTCCTTCAGATAATCCGTCACCCGATCAGACGGCTCGTAATACCACCATATGGTACGCTTCTCACCTGAAGATGCCCATGCGTGGCTCAAGACTTAACTGCCTCCATTATTCGTTTTGTCTTGTGGGAACGAAGCCCATACAAGCGAGCAGAAAAGGATGTTATGATTGATATAAGGTCACGTGAGAGTTCTTCCCGTGCTGACAATATCTCTTCTCCGTCCGTAATCATAATTTGCGTTCCATGTACGTCGCAGATCTTCTCTACCAGATCATACCCGAATCTCGCTAGTCGATCCTTGTGTGTAATGTATATTACGGAAACCCGATTATTTTCTATCTCGTCCAACAAAAAAGAGAATCCTTTGCGGTCAAACCCCATTCCACTTCTTATATCTGATAATACAGTCGAGTCCGGGGAAATAGTTTTCAGACGTTCTACCTGTCTGTCAAGATCACTCTTCTGGCCCTGGGAAGACACTCGTGCGTAGACGTACGACCGCCTCTGCTTTTCTATGCCGAGTATGCGGTTGACCTCGCTTTCCGGCACTCGCCGGAAGTTGTTTTGTAGTCTCACGCATCTGATTTTGCCCTCCCTATCCCATTTTCTCAGGGTGGTGGGATCAATCTGCAGTATCTCACACGCATCTCGGAGGGTGTACAGTTTTTCCATAACTTATCCTAACATCTCACAATATTACTTACTTTTTCCTTTATCTGTTAAAGCCCTT
>JBJKSW010000048.1:0-23216 GCA_046703525.1 Thermoplasmataceae archaeon | reverse complement strand
TGATGCAACAGCGGCTATCATCACGGCAGCAAGCATCCTGAAGCCTTTCTTTCTTGCTCCGGGAGCGAACTTCAAACGTTCGTACGGCAGTGAAACTGTTATGCGTTCATCATCATAATCGCCTGTTTCAAACATTCCCGGCTCACATGAGATTCGATGCCCGGCATATTACTTTTTGCCTTTCATGCACCGGTCAATGAAGTGAAACCTCCGGCAGGAATGCCATGATGAGGAATATGCCTGGCCCCAAACAACAAGATTTACATTGTTTATTCTCCTTTTGTGCTGTGAGAACAGAGGATATAGAAGGTTCCCAGTATTATTTTACCACAACAGTTGCCCTTGTAACTTCCAAGCACAACGACGAGAAAAACGTGATGTCGGCGGAATGGTCTCTCCGTGTTTCCCTGACACCTTTCCTCATGTGTGTTTTTGTAGGGTACAGGAGGGAGACATACAGGCTGATAAGGGATTCAGGTGAATTTGGCCTGAGCTACTGTGCCGACGATCAGGCTCATCTGGCCCACATAGCCGGAAACTACTCCCTGAAAACTCACAACAAATTTGAGATGGCTGATTTCCAGACGTTTGAGGCGAAGCACATATCCGCACCCCTCATTGCAGGCACAATTTCAAGCTTCGAGTGCAGGGTAATTGACGAGTTCAGGATGGGAGACCATGCCGCCTTTGTCGGTGAAGTTCTTGCAGGATATTATGATAACACAAAAAAGCCGCTCATATTTCATAACGGCAAGTTCTGGCAGGTGGGTCCAAGAATCCGGAAGGACGGAGAATAACTCTCCAGGCGTCTTTCAGGCGATCTTGGATACCCTGAGTGCATGAACCCTGTACGGGTCGAGCCTGAGCCTTCCGTTCTCGCCTTCCACCTCTACCGTTTCAGAATTGTATATCCTGATCGGGCTGCCCGGCATAACGCCTGCATTGATCAGCGTCTTCAGGAACTCAGCATCCTCATCCGTTGTCCTGATAACCGTATACTTTCCCTCCTCTGCTTCGGATGCTATGATCTCCCGCGGCACTACAGTCGGGTTCACCGGGTTCCCGTGCGGGCACGCCTCAGGTTTTCCAATGTTCTTGTAAAGCTTGTCTCCCCGCTCACCCTTGAAATGGTGTTCCAGTTCCATGACAGAAGAATGGACATCTTCCCATGGCACCTCAAGTATCTTGTATGAAAATACCTCAACTATTCTGTGCATCCTGACAAGCGGCACAGTTCTCCTGACTCCCTTCTGTGTCAGGAAGATATCCCTGCCGTTCCTTGATATCAGGCCATCTGCTGTCAGCTTTGACAGGTATTCCGAGGCAGTAGCGGCACTTATGCCGAGCCTCCTGGAAATATCCTTCTCCATGACTTTACCGTATGCTTCAAGATATTCCCAGATTACGAGCATGTAATCTTCAAGATTGTTGGCCATTAGCAGGAATAGATGCAAAACTCCTTATTTAAGGATTTGACTGGCGGCATATCCTGAATTATGGCTTATTTTCGTGACACATCAGCCATGAATGCAACCGGCAGATGAAAAACATTTAATTCAACAGCATATGCACTCTCATGTTCACAAGGAGAGGGGACTCAGGTTCAACTGACGCAGCAGACCGGACCAGGGTGGACAAGGATTCTCTCAGGATAGATGTGCAGGGTGCAATAGACGAAACAATAAGCTTCATAGGCGCTTCACTGGTGAAGAGCCAGTGGGATGACATATCATCTGATCTGTTTGACATCCAGAACGACCTTTTCACGATGGGAGAGGACATAGGTACTTCATCATCAAGAAGGACGCTGCAGCCCGAAAGGCTCACATGGCTTGAGGAAAGGACAATAAAATACAAGGAGGAGATCGGGAAGATACGGCTTTTCGTCATTCCGGGCGGGTCGGAAATATCGGCCTCGCTTCACGTTGCCAGAGTCATTTCAAGGTCTGCGGAGAGGAAAATAGTGTCCCTGGGGCATGAAACAAAGGTCTCTGAGACTGTTCTTAAGTATGCCAACAGGCTGTCTTCAGCACTGTTCATGATGGCACTGGCCTCAAACAGGAGGCTGGGAATTCAGGAAAAAATATGGGATGTGGGCATAGAGTCCTGAGCATTTATCATCCCGGTCAACTCTTCCGGTTGAATTTCAATGAAATCTCCATATGCGCCTGAAAGGTTTGCGATCAGATCAGCCTTGAATTTCTCCCTGTCCAGCGGAATAAATGACATTACAGAGGAATCAAGGCCGCATGGATTTATTTTCAGGAAACCCTCAATCGGCAATTCACTGTAATTCAGTGCTATACCGTGGAATGATACATAATCGTCCATGGCCATGCCGAGGGAACCGACTTTTTTACCTGCCGTCCAGAATCCCGGTTCGTCTCCTATGACTGTTTTATGACCCTGTGAACTGCATGCCATTATGACAGAATCCTCGACGTTCCTGAGCAGCGCTCCAACATCCCTCTTTCCGCTGACCCTTGTGTCAAAAATGAAGTATGCCACAATCTGGCCGGGCCCATGGTATGTTACGTCACCGCCCCTTTCAGTCCTGACAGGACTCACATTCGTGTAGTTGGAAATGTCAGCCTTTCTCCCTATCGTATATACAGGTTCGTGCTCAACAAAAAGCACTGTGTTGCCAATGGAACCGTTCTTGCGCAGCCTTACAATTTTTTTCTGCAGGAGCAGGCATTCTCCGTATTCCATCCTGCCGAGATCAGTGTAAAGGCTTGAAGTGGAGCGGTTTCGAGTATCCACTCTGGGCAACCTCCATGACTCCCTCGGAAATTGTGGGATGCGGATGCACTGTTGATCCTATGTCGTTTACCGTGAGTCCGTACATCATCGCAACAGTGAGCTCTGAAATCATCTCCGACGAGTGCGGTGCGGCTATTGCTGCTCCTTTCACAAAACCGTCCTCATCATAGAAGACCCTGTATGCGCCGTTTGCTGCATTCATGCCAAGGGCCCTGCCGTTTGCGCCCAGCGGGAATGTTGACTCTTTCCCTTCCAGTTCTCCAGCATACGAGAGTTCCGGGTCTGAATATATTACATACGGTATGTAGCTGTAGTCAGCACTGGCATCGTTGCCGCTAATGTTCTCTGCAACTATTTCAGCGTCATAGAATGCCTTGTGTGCCAGCATCGGCTGTCCGGAGACGTCACCTATTGCGTAAATTCCCTCAACGGAAGACATCTTCCGTGAATCAGTCTTTATGAAACCATGGTCCAGTTCAACGCCCAGCTGCTCAAGGCCAATGCCTTCAGTGTTCGGCCTCCTTCCGACAGTGAGGAATACGGTGTCTGCTTCTATTCTTCTCTCTCCGATCGATACCGTTTTCAGGCCGCCTTTTTCCTTCACTGCATCTACCTTAACACCGGTTAGAATCTCAACGCCGAGCGACTTCAGTGTTTTCTCTGCGAACCTCGCAAGGTACGGGTTGACCGCAGGGAGTATTCTGTCCATCATCTCCACAATTGTGACCTTTGAGCCGAGCTTTGCAAACGCTGTGCCCATCTCCACGCCTATGTATCCGCCGCCGATGACGACGATTGAATCAGGCACACGGTCAAGGTCCAGGATCTCCCTGTTGTATGAAACGCCCTCGAAACCGGGTATTTCAACCGGCCTTGATCCGGTTGCTATCACTATGTTCTCTGAATTGTATACCCTGTCATTCAATGAGACAGAATTCTTTCCCTTTACTGTTGCTGTTCCGCTGACAACTTCAACCTTCCATGCCTTGCAGAGTGTTGAGACACCGCCTGTCAGCTTGGAAATCATCTCCCATTTCCACTTGACCCACTCCTTCATGTCGACGGATGTTTTGGATGATACGCCCGGCTCAGTTTTCAGGTAGTGTATTGAATTGGCCATCTCGATGAGAGCCTTGGAAGGGATGCATCCGTAGTTGAGGCACTCTCCTCCGATCTTCTCCTTTTCAGCCAGCAGCACTTTCTTGCCTTTCTGGGCAAGCCTGATCGCACAGCCATATCCGGCCGGTCCGCCTCCGATCACAATTGCATCGTAATCCAGGAAAACCACCTAGTTCTCTACGAGCAGTATTGAAGGCCTTTCCAGTATTTCCTTCAGCCTGCTTATGAATCTTGCAGCGTCTGCACCGTCTATGAGCCTGTGGTCGCATGACATGGAGATCAGCATTATGTTCTTCGCATTGGCAACAACTTCATCAAGGGGCCTGTGCACTCCGAGAATTGCAACCTCCGGGTAGTTGATGATTGGAGTGGAGAGTATGCCTCCTATGGACCCGACGTTTGAAACCGTGAATGTTGAATCCTGTACTTCGGAGAGTTTCAGCTCATTCTTCCTGGCCCTCTCAGCAAGGTCCGATATCTCATCCGCCAGCCCGTGGATGGTCTTCTTGTCCGCATTCTTGACCACAGCCACTGTAAGGCCGGCCTTCGTGTCGACTGCGAACCCGATGTTGTAGTTCTTCTTCAGTATGTATCTCCTGTTCACTTCATCGTATATTGCGTTGAATTTCGGAAATTCCTTGAGGATCCTGGATGCAGCCTTCACAAAGAATGGTGTGAACCCTATGGTGACATTCTGTGACCTCAGGTCATCTCTTACCTCTATGACCTTTGTCATGTCCACAGTTTCCATGATAGTGAAATGAGGCATTGTCTGCTTCGATTTTGCCATCTTCTCAAATATTATTCTTCTCAGGCCCTTTGGTTCCAGAATTTCATCCTGTCCGGAAACAGCTGGCGCCTTTGCTTCCCTCCTCTCTTCTTTCTCTTCCTTCCTGGGCGCTTTGCCAGTCGCCGGCTCCGGCTTCTTTTTCGAGAAATTCTTCACGTCTTCGGGAAGTATCCTTCCTCCAGGGCCGGATGGAGTGATCTGTTCCAGCTCCACTCCCATGTCCTTTGCAAGTTTCCTCACGGCGGGAGTCGCAAGAATCCTCTTGCCTGCTTCATGGGGCGGTGCCTGCCCGGAGGATTCTGCAGGTGCAGCCTCAGCGGCACCTGTTCCCGGTTCCGGCTGTGCACCCTCCTCTAGGTTGCTTCTTTCTTCTGATTTTCCGTCATCTATCTTTATGAGGATGTCACCAACTCTTGCGACCTTCCCTTCCTCCACGACTATCTCTGCAACCTTTCCCTTCACAGGAGACGGTATCTGTACAGTGACCTTGTCCGTCATGACTTCAACCATTTCCTGGTCGGGTTCAATGCTGTCGCCGCTCTTCACATTCCATTTTACTATTTCGCCCTCGGCAACTCCTTCGCCGATATCAGGCAACCTGAAAACAAACAATCTACATCCCCTCCCTGACTTTGTTAACAGCTTTCATTATTCTCTTTTCATTTGGCAAATAGAACTCCTCGTACTTGTAAGGAAACGGCGAATCCGGGCCCGTTACCCTCAATATCGGGGCATAGAGGTATTCTATTGCCCTCTCGCTTATCATGGCAGATATTTCTGCTCCCATTCCCAGTGTCCTTGGAGCTTCGTGCACTATGACCACTCTTCCTGTCTTCATTACCGATTCCATTACAGTGTCTTTGTCAATTGGAACAAGCGTCCTGAGATCAATCACATCGGCATTCACTGAGTTCTTCTTCACCGTGCTGAGCACAGTTGGAACCATTGAACCATATGTTATGATTGTAAGATCGTCTCCCTCGTGAACTTTTCTTGCTTTCCTGAGCGGAACCTTGTAATCTCCATCTGGAACATCTTCCTTGAACAGCCTGTACAGGCGCTTCGGTTCCAGGAAAATCACAGGATCTTCACTTTCGGTTGAGGAAAGCAGAAGGCCCTTGGCATCAGACGGCGAAGATGGCGTAACCACAGTTAGGCCTGACGTGTGGGCAAAATATGACTCTCCGCTCTGCGAGTGGTAGAGTCCACCTTTCACGCCGCCTCCATAGGGAGTTCTCAATACGAGCGGGCAGGTGTATTTTCCGCCCGACCTGAATCTGATCTTTGCCATCTGGTTTATGATCTGGTCCATCGCAGTGTATATGAAATCCTGGAACTGAATCTCCGGTATCGGATGAAGCCCTGATATTGACATTCCTATTGACATGCCTATTATTCCGAGCTCCACCAGTGGCATGTCGATGACCCTTTCCGTCCCGTATTTCGCCTGCAGGCCGTCCGTGACCCTGAACACTCCGCCGTTGATTCCGATGTCCTCTCCGAGAAGAATTGCATCTGAATCCTTTTCCATTATCATGTCTAGTGTTTTGTTCAGTGCCTGTACCATGTTCATTTCAGTCACAGGATATCACCTACCTCTTCCTCAAGCATCCAGGTATCTTTGCTGTAGACACCCCTGAATGAATTCTCAGGGTCAGGCATAGGTATCTTTTCACACTCGTCGAATTTTGCATCAACTATCTTCTGCGCCTCTGTCTTTATCTTCTCTGTCAGTTTGTCATCCAGCACTTTCTGTGACCTCAGAATATTCTCGGCCACTACAATCGGGTCCCTGTCGCTTCCCTCGGTAATCTCATTCTCCCTGTACTTTGTCGGGTCATCTGAAGTTGAGTGCGGCCCCATCCTGTAGCTGATGGCATCTATGAGTGTCGGCCCTTCCCCCTTTCTCGCATTCTCTATTGCTTCAAGTGATGCCCTGTACATCTCAATGAAGTTGTTACCGTCACCTTTTATCCCCTTCATTCCGTATGCGGCCGCTTTCTGTGAGATTTCCACCTTTGTCTGCTTTTCAACAGGAAGTGAAATTGCCCAGCCGTTGTTCTCGCATACAAAAATCAGAGGCACCTTGAACACGGATGCAAGGTTCATGGAGGCATGGAAATCCGGTGTCGATGATGCCCCTTCCCCGAACGTTCCTACAACAACCTTTGGTTCCTTTCTGAACTTGTAAGCGTAAGCAGTCCCAACCGCAAGAGGCAGGTTTGTTCCAACCGGGCTTGGTACGGTGAAGAAATTTCCCTCCTTGTACAGGAAGTGGCTCGGCATCTGCCTGCCCATTGCTGCATCGCTTGAATTCCCCATTATCTGGTTTATGACAACTTCCATGGGCGCGCCTCTGTGTATGAGCATTGGCACGTCCCTGTAATAGCCATAGAGAAAATCACTCTCCTTCAGCGCCATTGAAAGGCCCACCTGGGTAGCCTCCTGCCCCATAGTGGGGGTATAGAAGCCAACTCTTCCCTGCCTCTGGGCTGTCATGATCTTCTTGTCCAGAGTCCTTGAAAGGATCATTGCCGTAAAGGCCTTTATGTAAAGTGCTTTGTCATTCTGTTTTATTTCGCCTGTTTCCATCTAATTCCTCCTTTTAATCCAAGCTTCCGCAGCTTTGTAAGATGATCTGACAAGAGGCCCCGAAGCAACAAATGAGAATCCCATATCATATGCGGCATTCTCAAACATCCTGAACCTGTCCATGGATGAATACTCAGAGACCGGAAGCTGAAGCTTTGACGGTCGCAGATATTGCCCTAAAGTGACAATATCGACACCTGCATCTCGCAAATCTGCCATTGTTGATAAAACTTCTTCGTTTGTTTCACCGAGACCGAGCATGATGGAAGACTTGGTTGTCTTTCCCGGATTTCTGCTCTTTATGTATCTCAACACAGAAAGGGACTGGTCGTATCCTGCCCTCGGGTCCCTTACCGACGGGGTCAGCCTTCTTACCGTTTCAATATTGTGGGCAATAACTTCCGGATCTTCTGTTATTATCATGTCGAGCAGGCTCTGTTCCCCCCTGAAATCAGGAATTAGTACCTCGACAGTCACACCCTCCCTCTTCAGCCTCCTTATTGTTGATGCAAAGTGGGCGGCCCCCTGGTCCGGAAGGTCATCCCTGTCGACGGAAGTTATTACTATGTAATCGAGACCCATACTCCTGACTGATTCTGCAACTTTCTCCGGCTCGCGGGGATCAAGAGGCATCATCCTGCCGTGTGTGACCGAACAGAACCTGCATCCCCTTGAGCAGTTGCTTCCCATTATCATGAAGGTCGCAGTGCCGGAATCCCAGCATTCTGCAACGTTGGGGCATCTTGCTTCTTCACACACAGTATGAAGGCTCCTGCTCCTGAGGGTACCCTTAATCATGAGATAATTCTCTCCTGCCGGGATCCTCACCTTGGTGTACTCAGGTTTCACCGTAGGGTATCCATTATGAATATTCATATATAACGGTCGAAATTCGTATTTTCTTTCTCCTTGAAATTAAGCGCCTGACAGCCCTGAAATATCTTTTACCTGGATGGTACTCTGCCAGATATTTGCGTGCTTTCCATTTTTCATGATAATTTAAAATATATTTTTGGTATGGCGATTGGATTTTCATGCAGGTTAGAGATTACGATCTTGAATTGGATGTCGATTTTGAAAATGACACCTACAACGGCAAGGAAAGCATCCATCTTGAAAACGACGGAAACCCCATTATCATCAATTCCTCAGGAATACAGGTCAGGGAAATGCGCATAAACGGCAGGAAGGTCCAGTTTGACACCGGGGAATCGGACGACGATCTTGCCATTTCAGGCTCATTTGAAGGCGAACTCACACTTGATATTGAATTCAGCAATTCTGTTTCAGAGTCCCTGATGGGATTTTATGTTGCCAAGACGCCGGATGGCCATAAGATGCTGAGCACCCAGTTTGAATCAACGGGTGCCAGGATGGCATTTCCGTGTTTTGATGATCCGTCCAAGAAGGCGGAGTTCAAGGTAAGGATAACAGTGGACGATCAGCTGGAGTGCATATCAAACATGCCAGTCAACGATGTCAGGGAGAGTGGAAAGAGGAGGACTTTCGAGTTTGAGAAAACACCCAGGATGTCCACGTATCTTCTATACTTCGGCATAGGAAAGTTTGATGAGATGACAGAGAGGCATGAGAACGTGGATATTTCACTCACAGCCCTGAAGGGATATCTGGATTCAACAAGGTATCCAATAGAAGTGGCTTCCAAATGCCTCAATTACTACAATTCATATTTTGACATCCCCTACGTTCTTCCGAAAATGCACCTCATATCAGTTCCACAGTTCGGTGCGGGCGCTATGGAAAACTGGGGGGCAATCACGTTCAGGGAAATCAGAATTCTTGTGAACGAAAGCACAAGCGAATCAACCAGGCGAAGCATAGCTGAAGTGATAGCACACGAGATCACACACCAGTGGTTCGGAAACCTTGTTACAATGGAATGGTGGAACGATCTGTGGCTCAACGAGAGCTTTGCAACTTTCATGTCAATAAAGGCGGTCGACAGGTTCTACCCGGAATGGGACCACTTTGGTGACCTGCTAATGTCAAGGACCAGGGGGGCACTTCTGGGGGACTCCCTGATGAGTTCACACCCCATTGATGCAGACGTGAAGGACCCGGAATCCGTGGCGCAGATTTTTGATGAAATAAGCTACGGAAAGGGAGGATCCATCCTCAGAATGATAGAAGCCTATGTCGGGGAGGAGAATTTCAGGAAAGGAATATCCAACCATCTGAAGAACCACTCATACGGGAACGCAACCGGCCAGGATCTCTGGAAGAGCCTGGAGGATGTGTCATCCATGCCTGTTTCACACATAATGTCCACATGGATCAAGAAGAAAGGATATCCGGTCGTCTACGCCAGCAAGAATGGAAATGAAATATCACTCAGGCAGGAGCAGTTCCTGCTCTCGGGCGAAAAGACAGACGAGACCTGGCCCATTCCGCTCACCGTAGTGAGGGAGGATTCGGTTGAGCCCATGACCATGGAAGACAGGGAAATGACCATAAGAGCTGACGGATTTATTAAGCTGAACTCAAAGAGGACAGGATTCTACAGGACTCTTTATGATGAAGAGCTGTTGAATGCAATCTTGTCCAGGCCGGAAAGAATCCACAGATACGAGATTGTTGGCCTGATAGATGACCTCAAGGCATTCCTTATGTCCGGGAAAATCGACCTGAAAGCATTTCTGAGTTCAATCAGTGTTCTTCAGTCAAGAGAAGAGAGGGTCTGTGTCCAGTCCGTAATTTCTGCTTACGGGGAACTGCTGCTCCTTATGCCGGAAAACGGGGAACTGAAGAGGCAGGCTTCAGAGTATCTCAACTCAGTTCTGGCAAGGATTGGCGAGAAAAAGGACAAAGAGCCGGACGACAGCACAATTCTCAGGGGAGACGCTTACTCACTCCTTGTTACCATTGATGAATCGTTTGCCAGAAACCTTGCATCCCGGTTTGAAAACATTTCCAGGGAGGACCCCAACATAAGGTCCGCAATCGCTGTAGCCTGCGCGGCATCAAACAACAGCCTTGACATGCTTCTTTCCGCTATGCAGAAAGCAAAAACCGACGAGGACCGCCTCACCTTTGTGCGTGCAATGGGCCGCCTGACTGGAGAAAAGAATGCTGAACACGTCCTCTCACTGATTGAAAACGGCCAGATAAAGAAGCAGGATTTCGTTTCTTATTTCCTCTCGCTCTCTGCCAATTACAAGACAAGGGACATTGCAGCAAAACACTTTGCCGGAGTCATAGACCAGCTGAACTCAATCTTCAGGAAGAGCGGAACCACTTCTTCTGTTATATACAGAACGGCACCTCTTATCGCACTTTCGATGGAATCCCAGGTCAAGGACGTGCTGAACAGCAGAAATGAGAGCTCGACGCAGACAGGCATAAGGAAGGCCCTGGAAATCTTCGAAATCTACAAGAAAATGGTGATGGCAAACAACTGAGTCATTGAATTACCGGTGACTGCCTTCGGGCTTTCCATCCCATTCCTCATTTTATACCAGCAGCCTGTCTGTAATTATGCACCGTGGCCGGCAATCCGCAGGACACTGATCTGCTGTCTGCGCAATTTAACGCATAACGGAAGTGCTGAAATGTACAGGCAGAGCTGCCTGTGTGAAAAATATAAAATTTTCAGAAAAGGGTGGAAATGATAAAAGAAAAGTATTCAGCTCCTGAGTGCCTCAACCAGTTTCGGCACAACCTGGTAGAGGTCGCCCACTATTCCATAGTCTGATTCCTCGAAGATCGGCGCCGACTTGTCCTTGTTGATTGAAACGACTATCCTGGAATTTCTCATTCCGGCTATGTGCTGAATCTGGCCGGATATTCCAAGTGCTATGTACACCTTTGGCTTGACCTTCTTTCCGGAAAGCCCCACCTGGCGATCCTCACTGAGCCACTGGTAGTCGAGGCAAACAGGCCTTGATCCTGCAATCTCTCCGTTCACTGCCTGTGCCAGCGGTTCAACAGTTGAAAGGCCCTCCTTCTTCCCGAGTCCCCTTCCAATTGATACAATGATCTTTGCTGAATCTATGCCCATTCCTGTAACACTCTTCTTTTCCTCTTCAAGAACCTCTATTCCTGATTCTCCAAGCGAGAGTTCCTCGGCCTGCGAATTTTCTCCAGACTTCTCGGCATCAACTATTCCCGGAAGTACCGTGAATATGCCTGCGTTCCACTCCTCTTCCAGTACAGTTTTTCCGCCGTATGCCCATCTCTTGGTGAGCGCTTTTCCGTCCCTGAATTCCAGGCTGGAAAGTTCAGGCGCAATCTCAAGCCCTGTCTGGCCGCTGAGGTTTCCCGCTATTTCTCTTCCAAGAACTGTGGAGGCTATCACAACTGCATCGTATGAGTTGCTTTCCATTAGCCCCTTCAGTGCCCTGGAGGCGTTGTCGTACTGGAGGTTTCCCTTCAGTTTGAAAGTCCTGGACGCACCGAAATCTGACGGAACTTCTGCCCCGTTTCCGGCCGCGTGCACCTCTCCGCTTTTCCTGAGCAGTGTTATGATCTGGCCAAGGAGGCGGTTGTCCTCTGAAAAAGCAAGGAATTTCATCTCATCTCCTCCTTGATCACTTTTGAGACCTCGGCAATGCCTTTGTCAACGTCCTCAAAAATGAGCTTCTTTCTCTCGCTCTTTGGCGCAGTGTTGGAAATGACTGTAAATGCCTTCTCCTCCGCCACAGCTGTTTCTTCTGTGTTTATCGGCTTTCTTCCGGCCTGCATGATCTGCATTACGGGTGGAAGCCTTGGCTCATTGATCTCCTGAGAGACCGACACTACTGCCGGCATACCCGCCTTTATGACCTGGTTGCTGTTCTCGAGCACCCTCTTCACTTTCACGGAAGTCCCCTCCACCTCAATCGTGACGGCATTTCCCAGGACCGGCTCATTGAGGAGTGCTGAAATCTTTCCAGCCAGGACTCCTGAAACAGAGTCTGCGGACTGGTTGCCCAGTATTACAAGGTCGTGCTTGAGCGTCTTTATCTTCTCGGCCAGAACCTTTGCAGTGAAAGACGGGTTGCTCTCCCTGAATCCTGTTATAATGAAGCCGTCATCACAGCCCATTGCGTATGCTTTCTTCATGATCTGTGATGCCTCTCCGTTTCCGAATATTAATGCCGTGACTTTGCCGCCATTCTTTTCCTTCAGCTGCACTGCGGCTTCAATGCTGTTCTCGCTGAGATTTTCCATTCTGAAGGGGGCCTTTTCAAGAACAGGGCTCCCGGTATTAGGATCTGGTTTGATCTGCTCCAGATCGTGTATCTGCTTAACTAATACAATCACGTCTACCATTGAATCATCTACCGAATCTATATTACGACTTTTTGATAAGCCTTTCTCCAAATATGTCAGCGTGCAACGCGCTGAAAAAATTATCATGAAGGCAATTTTGAAACGGGCGGGATAAAGAATCAGACCAGTCTCTCTGCAACCAGTTCTGCAAGGTCCTTCATTCCGATTTTGTCTTCCCTGTTTGTTGTTTTCCTGGCATCATCGAGCATTGTCATGCAGTACGGGCAGGCCGTCACAACCTGAGTGGCGTTTATCCTGTCAGCCTGCTCAATTCTCTTGTGCGAGACCATGGTCCCTTCCTTTTCCTCCATCCACAGCCTTCCGCCGCCGGCACCGCAGCAGAGCCCTTTGCTCTTGTGCATGTCCATTTCCTCATAGTTGACTGCGAAGTTGCTCAGAATCTCACGCGGAGAGTCATAAACCTTGTTGTACCGCCCCAGATAGCAGGAATCGTGGTATGTGTACTTCTCTTTCGAATCGTTCTCAAGTGGTTTGAGCGTGATCTTCTTTTCCCTGACGAGTTCATTTATGTAGTCGCTGTGGTGGTACACTTCCAGGTTCACATCAAAATCCTTGTAATCATTCTTGAACGAGTTGAAGCAGTGGGGGCATGCTGTGATCACTTTCTTTATGTTTCTGGCCTTGAATTTCTCGGCGTTCTGCTTTATCAGATCCTGCGCCAGGTATTCGTTTCCCGTCCTTCTAGCAGGGTCTCCTGTGCATGATTCCTCCTTTCCGAGGATAGCAAACTTCACTCCTGCCTTGTTTAGTATTTTCACAACTGATCTCGCAATTTCCTGGTTTCTGCGGTCAAAACTCTGGACGCACCCGACCCAGAACAGAACGTCGTATTCACCCTCGTTCTCCGAGAGGTCCATAACGTTCAGGTCTTTCGCCCAGTCTCCCCTGGTGGAAGGGTCAATGCTGTACGGGCTCTTGTACTGTTCAAGATTCCTGTAGAGGTCGATGACCTCCCTGGGGGCCTTTCCCTGGTTGAGGACGAGAGACCTCCTCATATTGACAATCTTAGGCACATGGTCTATCATTGTCGGGCACTGCTCAACACAGGCCATGCAGGTTGTGCATGACCAGAGGTCCTTTTCCAGTATTGGATCTTCTATAACCGTTGTGATGACACTGTCCTCGCTCTCCCCTGCCCTGAGCTTCTTGCTCTGGGCCATCACGACCTCCCTGAGGTCCCATATTATGTCTCTTGGCGAAAGCGTCTTTCCTGTCATGTTTGCAGGACAATTGTCAGTGCATCTCCCGCACTCTGTGCAGGAATAGAAGTCAAAGTAATCCTTCCATGTGAAATCTCTTATGTCTGTCGCACCGAACCTCTCCTCCTTCTCGAAATCGATCGGGACCAGCTGTGCCTGTTTCTTGTCAGAGAACAGGACGTTGAACGGTGCGGCAAACAGGTGGAGATGTTTTGATCTCGGCACGTAAACAAGAAAAGCAAGGAAAATGAATGAATGGACTGCCCAGGTTGTCCAGTAGGTATAATATGCAAACGCGCCAGAAGCCTTTGGCAGGACGGAGGCGATCGCAGCGGTAACCGGAGTATTCCCCGGGGAGAGGAATTCCATTATGCTGCCTTTGTAGCCTGATGTTGCACCGTCCAGCCTGAGGACACCAAGCATGAAGTATGTAATCATAAGCACTCCAATGAAGACGAGTATAAGGGCGGCCTCAAATCCGTTGTATCCCCTGTACCTCTTGACTTTCAGGACCCATCTCCTTATGACTGAATGAAAGACATCAACCAGGACGATGAGAGCAAACAGGTCAACAGTGAAGAAAACAACTTCGGACACTATGCCCGGACCCAGCAGCTGGAATGATGGATTCACGCCGGCAAGGAGAAAATCAGTGGAATAGAAACCAAAGGCAACAAAGCCCCAGAAGAACAGGGAATGCATGATTCCGCCTCCAAGGTCCTTGAACAGCTTGGCCTGAAGGAAGACATTCCTTATGACCATGTAAATACGCCGGGGAATTTCGGCCTTCATTTTCTTTTTGGTCTTCGGAATCTTGACAGCGTTCCAGAGTATCTGGTAAACCGTCAGAAAGAATAGTCCTGCAGAAATAATCAAGCCAGCCAGAAGCACTATTGAAAACAGATACACAACCACACAGCCTCCATCAGGTAGATGGCTCTAATATTCCAACTTTCTATTAAGTATTGTTGCCAAAAGTGGAGTACTGGTTGATCTGTGTATACTCACTCTTCTGCGGCAGCGGTTTTCCGGGCAATTATTATTGATCTGTACTTGATGAAGAGATCCCCGTCCGGATTCCAGACTCCTGCCGATATAAGCGCGTCTCTGTTGTTCTTCACATAGTCCACGCATGCCAACCCGTTTTCGGAGTCGATGCTGACCGGAGAAAGCCATTCCCCGAAGGCACGGTCATCTCTCTCCGTTTTCTCTCCCTCAAGTTTCAGGCCGGACCCCTCTATCAGTGATTTCCACTCATTCAGCGATGCCGCATGCTTGTGGGACGGGTCCCTGTAAGTTTCCAGTGCATCCAGGTAATGGCCGGTATCATTTTCCGGTGAAACCATGTCAACAATGGCCAGTATGCCGTCTTTCTTCAGTACCCTCTTCACCTCATTCAGAAAGGCTATCTTGTCTGCGAAATGGTGTGCAGCCCTCCTGCAGGTGACAAGGTCAAAGCTCTCATCGGGGAATCCGGTGTTTTCAGCGGTTCCAATGACAAAAGATATATTGTCCCCGGAAGCCGATTCTGAAGCATTCTTTTTCGCCTGCTCAAGCATGGCGGGCGTTGCGTCAAGCGCTACAACCTCTTCGCAGAATTCAGATATTGCGATTGCTGTGAAACCGGTTCCTGTGGCTATATCGAGCGCCTTCCTGAATTTCATTCCTGAAAGAAGTTCAACAAGAAATGCAAGATCCTTGCCCTTTGCGTGCGATTTGCTCTTAGAATAAGATTCAGCGTGTTTTGTAAAGAAGTCTCTGAAATCTGTCATCCTGTGTAATGCCAGAATTCTATAATACAATATTCTAATAGATCATATTAGCAGATATTTTTTTATCACAATACCTTATGACACAGATGCATGCAAGTATCAGACGATGTTTTTGTTGTATATTACAGGCGGACTCCTTTTTCTCGATCCAGGCCTACGGATCCGCCGAGGGACGTCTTTAATTCCATCAGAATGGACGAGGCGCTGGCGGAACTGATAAACGATTCAATTGATGTGACCGGTGTAAACCCCTCTGAAATAGGGGACATGATAACCGGTTGCGCTCTGCAGGCCGATGAGAACTGGATGTATGGTGGAAAGCACCCGGCACTTCTTTCTAAACTTCCCACTTCAGTCCCAGCAATGGCCCTTGACCGTGCGTGCTCCTCATCGCTCAATGCCATTTCCATTGGAGCGATGGAAATCATGACCGGCAACGCCGACATAGTCCTTGCCGGAGGGATGGAGCACATGACGCACGTACCACTGTCAAACAACCCTCACGTTAAGCCGAACATGAAGCTGCTTGTCAGGCCCGAATACATGAAGCTTGACATGAACACAGGATATTCGATGGGGCTCACAGCAGAAAAGCTGGCTGATCTCAAGGGAATAGAAAAGGATGAGATGGACCGTTTCTCACTCAGAAGCCACAAGCTAGCTGCTCAATCTCTGGAAAGCGGCTACCTTGCAGGAGAGATTATGCCTATAGATGTTGAACACAACGGTGAGTCCAGAACTATTGGAAAGGACCAGAGCATACGTGCCGACACAACGATTGAACAGATAGCCGGCCTTCCGTCAGCGTTCAAGCAGAACGGAAAAATAACAGCAGGCAACTCATCTCCACTCAATGCCGGCGCGTCCCTTGTAATGCTTATGAGCGGTTCAGCCGTAAAGAAATACGGCTTGGAGCCTCTTTCCAGGATAGTTTCGTTCGGGTGGGCAGCCGTGGATCCTTCCATAATGGGCGAAGGTCCCGTCCCCGCTTCCAGGATTGCACTGCAGAAGGCTGGCATGGGCGTTGACGACATCGATTACTGGGAAATAAACGAGGCATTCGCTGTTGTCGTCCTGAACGCAATAAAGGAGCTTGGAATTGAAGAGGGTAGAGTGAACAGCCATGGAGGGGCCATTTCAATAGGGCATCCGCTTGGAGCCTCCGGCGCAAGGCTGGCAGGAACACTCTCAAGAACACTGAAGGAAAAGAACGGGAAGTACGGAATGGCAACACTCTGCGTAGGTGGAGGCCAGGGTTATTCAATGCTGTTTGAAGGGATGTGATATTTTGGATTTTGAACTTGGTGAAGAACTGGAACAGTACAGGAAAAAGATAAGGGATTTCGCAGGGAGGGAACTCACGCAAGAAGTAGCGGAGCGTTGTGACAGGGACGAGAAATATCCCGAAGAACTCAGAAAAATATCAGTTAAGGAGGGAATAATAAACGCTTCTGAACCCTGGAAAGTCCTGATCGCCGTTGAAGAGCTGTGCAGAGCCGACCCGGGCCTTGGAATTTCAATGACCGTGCCTTATTTCGGTTCTGAAGTTCTCATGCTGTTTGGATCAGAGAAGCTTAAGGAGAAGTACCTCGGCCCCGTGTCAAAGGGAGATGCAATAATGGGGCTTGCAGTGACGGAGCCGGGAGGAGGCAGCGATGTTGCCGGCATCAAGACCACTGCCACAAAGAAGGGAGACAGCTACATATTGAACGGCTCAAAGATGTTCATAACAAACGGCTCGATTGCTGATCACTTCATACTGCTTGCAAGGACTTCCACAGAAGAGGGAAAAAGGCACCATGGAATGAGCGTTTTCGTGGTTGAATCAAAGAGCGAAGGCTTCTCCTCAAACAAGCTCAAAGGGAAAATGGGCGTCCGCGCCACTGACACGGCGGAACTTATTCTCAACAACGTTGAAGTGCCTTCAGCGAATCTCGTGGGAGAGGAAGGGAAAGGATTCTACTACATAATGACATTTTTCAACATCAGCAGGATCTTTGTTGCCGCCCAGGGGCTGGGAATAGCACAGGGTGTTCTTGACCGCCTTCTCAGCCTGACTGAAAAATACGGCAAGGAGTTCTCTGAAATGGAGGACGTGCAGTTCACCATAGCCGATATCGCAACAAGGATAGAGGCAGCGCGGCTCCTCACTTACAAGGCAGCTTCATACCTTTTCCAGTTCAAGCCTAATCCGGCAATAACGAGCATGGCAAAGGCATACGCATCCGAAGTGGCGGTCTATTCTGCAGAAAGGGCTCTTGAAGTGGCAGGAATAGAGGGCATATCCGGCGACCTGGAGCGTTTCTTCAGGGATGCCAAGATTCTTGAAATATGGGAAGGAACAAGTGAGGTTGAAAAGCTTGTGATAACAAGAATGCTGAGAAAGCAGGTTTCAGAAGGGGGTGCGTAGATGCCGGGCGAAGACGACCTCCTGATTTCAGCCGTCAGGGATTTTAATTCCAAGGTTATCGACAACTACGCAATCGGAATAGAGAGGGACGGCATCTCCAGGGAAATTGTCTCCAAAATAGCCGAACAGGGGTATTTTGGGCTGACCCTGCCAGTCGACAAAGGAGGCGCGGGGGTTTCCAACTCAACTTACCTGGGCATGCTGAAGGAATTCGCTGTGCATTCGCCGTCCGTTGCTGCGCTTATAATGACCGTCAACTCCGTAATTCTCCCCATTGTGGAAAGTTCAGATGAAATAATGCAGGATGTAATTTCCGGAAAGTCTCTGCCGTCTCTTCCGCTGAACCCCAATGGAGTTTTCGGCACGCCACTTTATTCAACGAGGAAGGAAGGAGGCAGGATCAGCGGAGAAATACCATATGCTATGGATTTTGGATGGGAGTCGGCAATCTGCGGCCTGGCCCAGGAAGAAGGAGAAGCCGTATTCATCCGAAGCGGCGCTTCAGTGAGCAGGTCCCATGCGAAGCTCGGGTTCAGGGGAATAGGCATGTCTGCGCTGAAAATAGACTCCGGTGATTTTGTTGCACTTGAAAAGAAGGCCGGGCACCCGGTTGCAGACATCTACGGGAACATAGGGCTTGAAACGGCTGCAATAGGC
The DNA here is from genome assembly GCA_046703525.1 of Thermoplasmataceae archaeon. Taxonomy (GTDB): domain Archaea; phylum Thermoplasmatota; class Thermoplasmata; order Thermoplasmatales; family Thermoplasmataceae; genus WAQW01. Next base: position 4,622 of record JBJKSW010000048.1, on the reverse strand, counting down.
CTGGGAATAGCGGAGGGCTCCCTCCTGAAAGCTATTGAATACGCCAGGGTGAGGAGCACATTTGAGCACCTGCTGAAGGATTACCAGCCGATTGCCTTCCCGCTCTCAACGCTTCTTGGTGAAAAGGAGATCCTGGAAAGGTTCCTTCTGTACAGGGACAGCTTCACTGAAAAAGAGAAGCTGTATGCCAAGCTTGTGTCAGTAGATCTGGCAAGAAAGGCATCGCGGCAGTCCATCCAGACACACGGCGGATACGGATACCTTGAAGATTTTGGAGTCGAGAAATTCTACAGGGATTCCATGGCGCTTTCAGTGCTGTTCGGGAACAGAATAGCGGAACAGAAAAAGCTCTCAGAAATTATTTTTGAATCCAAGTCGGGATTCATCTGAATCCGACTTTTTCTTATTTTTAGAATCCGGGCCTTGCAAGTCCGCCTATGAGCGCACCAAGGACAGGAACTGCAACGGAGTACAGTATAAGTGTCTCGACAAGAGGCACTGTCTGGAACCTTGCCACGTAATGGAGCGGAAGGTACATTTCATAAAGCAGGTGGAACGTCACAATCTGCTGTGTAATGGACAGAACCATGGAGTTTCCGTCTATGACTGCATAAATTATCACAAGGCTGGTTACAATCAGGCCTGACAGCACGGATGCTATCACCGCTCTGGTGACACCCCTGGCTATGACTCCAACAATAATGCCGACAAATATGAAAGTGTACACCGGCGCCAGAGCAAAAAAGGGCATTAGAGCTATTCCGGCAATCACAGCACCCCTGAAACTGCCATACCTCTTGGGAGTCTTAAGCATATAAGTGTAATTACGTACGATTTTATTTAACTATTCCTACTAGGGGAACTCGGAAATAATAAAATAAATGGGTTCGGCAGGCTGTCATTTTCCTTTGAGGAGTCCAACTACCAGCCCGACAAAGAAAAGAATAACAGAGGTGCTGAAACTTATTGTCCCGAGCGTGTACTGGGATGCATACTTGTATACGCTGTCCCACAGTGTAGTGACGCTGAAGTTTGGCAGGAAAGAAAGGCCCACGAAATCAGCAATAATGAAACCTATCACTGCGAGCACGAGTGCAAGCATGCCTTTTCGTATGGCGAGGCCGAATACGAAGCCGTCGAGCAGAAAGAGAACGGGATAAACAATCCATGAATACTCATTAATGAATGACGGAAGATGCGAACTGAGTGTCTGGTTGAGAATTCCAAGGTACATTGTCATTTATTTTCATGGTCAGATTCATAATGATGTATATATTAGTTGTTATATCCCAGTTTAACTGAAAGGCTGTTCCTGGATGCAATTCATTGCATGGAGCAAGTATCCCGGCTGGTCCATTCAAAATGTATATTTCTTTGAATATGTGTAGAGCCTGTACCAGAATGCAAGTGACATCACTATTATTATGATCACGAGGAATATGTCGATCGCATCTGAATAAATCAACCCGGCGTGCCCTCCCTGGAACAGAGCCTCGTCCAGCATTTTCATGAGTCCCGATGAAACAGCATAGCTCTTTCCGTTCACCACAGTGAATTCTGAGACTATGAGGCCACCCCACATGCCGCCGACTGCTGCCATTGATCCTGTGACAAGTGACGGGAATATGGCGGGCAGTACGACATGCCTTATTCTGTTCCGCCAGCTGAACTTATAGACGCTTGTCACCATATTCAGGTCATCGGGTATGTTGAGGACTGCCCCGTACACATTGAAGAACACGTATGCAGCAGATGATAGGTATGCCACAAGGACAACTACGATATTCATTGCGATCCCGTAGCCGGCAACAAATGAAAGAGAAGGAAAGAGTGACGTCATCAGGATCGGAACGAAAATTGGTATTGGAATAGAATAAAGGATCTGCATAACAGCCACTGAATTCTTGCTCCTGCGCCTTCTGGATCCCAGGTATATTGCCAGCGGCACCATGGTGAAGAATATGAGAATGTACACAACTGCAATTCTCAGGAAGTCAAATCCTATGTTGTATGAGAATAGCACTATTTGCTCGAAATTCAGGATGTACTGCGTGAAGGCGCTGCCAAAACCAGATATCACCACGTAGTAGATAGCTGCAAATATAGCAGCCAGCAGGATTGCACCCGTTATTATGTTGGCACTTCTTGCCGATAGTGCAGGCTTTCCAGTGTCAGACTTCTCCCCTGATGTTATGCTGACAGCATTGCTTATCTTGCCCACGAATCTCCTTCCGGACACGGCAAGCTGGCTTCCAAACTGGCTCACTGACCTGATAAAAACACCAGGCCTTCTTGAGCCTGTTATGTTTTTTGACGGCTCCATGTCGAAAGAATACCTGTCAGTCCTCTTCAGCAGAGGGTCAATTATGAAATAATAATTCAGGGCTATTGCAACAACGACGAAAAGGATCAAAATCCATGTGAGCAACAGGTCGCCGTTCTGCGCAAAGTGTATTGAGAGGGATCCGATTCCAAACACCGAATACTGCCTGTTTCCAATCGAAATCACCTCGCTCAGTGTCACGTAGAAAAGAGCACTGGAAAAAGACGGCGGAATGTTGGATATGATCTTTGGAACTGCAGCCGGCACATACGCAGTCCTCAGTTTCTGCCACAGGTTCATCCTGTAGACAGTCATTATGTCATGATATTCGGGCGGTATGTGTGAAACAGCCTCGTACACGCCAAGAAGTATGTTCCAGAGTACTGCGCTCAGAATAAGGAAGTCAACGGATACCTCTATTCCCAGCCCCGGCGGCAGGCGCTCTAGGAAAAAGATGAGAATGACGGGGAAAAATGAAATCACCGGGACAGCTTCAAGAATGTCAGTTACAGTTATAATGATGGATTCCGCTGCCTTCACACGCGCGGCCAGTATGCCCAGTACTATACTGACAAGGATGGCGATCAGCACCATCCCCCAGATTCTTCCAAATGTCACCCCGACGGCTTCAAGCATACGGAGATACGTGTAAAGGCTGCTCGTAAATGAGCATACTCATACCCGATTTAATTGTTTTTGGAATACTGGTTGATTATTCTGTTCAGCGGCTCATTTTTTTAAGTACCGTGAGGGCTGCTGCCCCGATGAAAAGCTTGACGGGGCCCACATCATGCAGGAGATGCCTGACAGGGCTCGTGTACGGGTTGTACGAATCAACGTGAAGTTCATACCTGTCCCGGAATTCCACTGCATGAACTCCAGATTCCACGCCTTCCTTGAACGTTCTCCAGTCGGCCAGCTGGCCCTTCGGTTCTCCTATGGATTTCACAAACAGACCGCTTTCAGAGGGTTCAGGGATTTCGCCCTCTTCGCTCTTCTCCACAGTAATGCGGCCGGCAATGTATGTCTCTGCCACAATCATATTCCAGAAGTCCGGGAACATTTGACTACCGCATGCTATAGGGAAATGGTATAAATCTGATCTGTAAGTGATTAAGTATATTTATGCTCAGGGGATCATTATATCATGCCGGTTAGAAAGAGAGGAGAACAGAAGACAAGAGAAACCAGGATGTTCAAGACTTCCATCGATATGCCTGCGCCCTCCAGGGAAAAGGTGATAAAAATACTGAACCAGTACCTGGCAGACGCATCCGATCTATACTCACAGGCCAAGCAATCCCACTGGAACGTGAAAGGTAACACTTTCTTTCAGCTCCACGAGTTGTTTGATGACATAGCGGAATCCGTGCTGGAGTGGGTTGACCTCATAGCAGAGCGTGTTACCGCGCTTGGCGGGTATGCCGAGGGGACTGTCCACATGGCAGCTTCAAAATCCAGCCTTCCGGAATACAGGACAGACAGAAATGACGGTGAGACACTGGTCAGAAATCTGGCAAAGAGTTTCGCAGCGTTTGCAGCAGGCGTCAGAAAAGCGATAGACGAGACTGCAGATCTGAAGGACATCTCGACATCTGATCTCTTCACCGAGGTGTCAAGGGGCGCAGACAAGTATCTGTGGTTCCTTGAAGCGCATTATCAGTAAACAGAAGAATTAATCTCAGGATCCTGCTGCAGGATCCGCCTTGCCTTTTCCAAATGTCAGCCCTCTGTGTGATATATAGTAAACTATCAGGAAGAATACGGCGAAGATTGGTACAAGGTAAAGGTCTGAAATGACATAAACCGACTCCACAAACCAGAATGCAGAGAATGTCAGAAGCAGGGCTGAAACGACAACTTTCATTATTGCCTGTTTGACTTTCCTGATCTGGTTCCTCAGTATGAATGCTGCAACCACTACAAGTACCACTCCCACAATAATTCCAGTCAGCGTCGATGAGTATGAATTGGGGAACAGTGCTATCAATACTATGGCTGCCTCAAAAGCCTCAACGGTCCCGACAGAGAAGGCTGTGGCATTTATTCCGCGCTCATCTTTTTCCTCGTGGTGAGGCCCTCCTTTTATGCCAAGTGAAAACTTCACCGAACGCCTTGCGCTCCTGATCAGCCTGATGCCGAAATAAAGCAGCAGCACTGCTGAAAAAATTCGTACGTAAAAGAGTGGCAGATATGCTATGTAGTTTCCAGCAACAGCAGTTGGTATGAATATGACAAGTACACCAAGTGCGACCCACATGAAAACGCTCTCCTTCTTGGAGTCGCCATACAGGGCCAG
>JBJKSW010000047.1:0-7414 GCA_046703525.1 Thermoplasmataceae archaeon | reverse complement strand
GTATGAATAAGAACCTGCAGGGAGAATGAAATTGAGGCTGGATGTATTTGAAGACTCAACCAGGGTTGAACCGGAAGTGGTATTCGTCACAGATATGATCCATTCGGTTACAGCAGAATGCCCGTTCACTGAAAAGGAAGGGATGCCCTTTTCCTTAAAAGTGAGAGTTGAGTAGACGTAAGTGAATTGAACCCCGACAAAAAACCCGTTTCCTGTGATTGCGACACTTCCGCTTTCAGGTGTCGATGCAAAGTTGCTGAGGTTCAGTATGTAATATTTGTATGAACCGTTATTCTCGTAAAAAGTGATGGAATTTCCTGAGGAATATTCAGTGTAGCTGAGACTAGAACTCTGGTTGACAATCTTCACTCCCCACTGCGTTCCATAATTTGCGGAAGTTGGAAGGCCGCTTTCATGGAATACAAGACCGTATAGCAACGATGAAAATGATATCTTCTGAACCACACTGGCGTTATTTACCACTATGGTTCCACTGGATGGGGAGGAAAAGTATCCTACAGGATTGCCCACTGAATAGCTGTAAGTTCCATGAGGAAGTGAGAGGGCAACACTGCTGCCGTTACTGTACATTACAATTGGAGAGGCGCCGATCTGCGGGCCGCTTACGCTCACATGCCATTCTGTCACAAGACTTCCTGATGACGGCTGAGAGGTCCTCGGAAGGCCATTCTCTTCAAATGTGACACTGTAGAACTTGTTTACAAAGGACAGATCAACGATCACATTGGCGCCGCTAACGATGACCGATCCACTCTGTGGGGTTGAAGTATATCCTGACGGTGGCGTAATGACATAGCTGTATGTGTTGTTCTGGACCAGGAAGTTAACCTGGCCGGTCTGGGTCGTATTGTTTATGCCGCCAAAGTTGACAGACCAGGTATTGAGTTTTCCAGGGCCGCCGATCACAGACGCATAGTCTGTGACATCAAAGGTTACGAGATAAGTCTTGCTCTGGAATGCAACCTGGACTATTCGGTTGGATCCGTTTACGTTGACCGATCCCTTAGAAACAGTGGGGTAGAAATTGAATGTGGAACCAACCGTGTAATTTGAAATACCGTTTGTAGCGCTGAAAACTATGCTATATCCTGAAGACCGCTCTGTCACGTTGTTGAATACAACATACCAGCTGTACCCAAATCCGCTGGGTAGCCCTGTTTCAACAAAGGTGACGTTGTATGCCTGTTGAAACGAGTCCTGGGGAACCGCGTAATTAACTGAATTTGAAGAGTTCACTGAAGCCTGATGGGCGAATCCAATTACCGCAACTGCAGAAAATATCATCATAAGCACAACGAGTACTGCAGATGTTGATTTCTTTATGTTTTCAGCATCTCTACTATTAGAATTCATAATTGAATATCGGATAAAGCATCCTTCCGTAAATAAATGTTTGGAACCTAAAATGTTGAAATTCCAGCGTTTATTTGTTGATACACTTACTGGTTTAACCGCCTGCGATCGATCATATATTATGATAAGGCTTGGTAATCTGGCACCGGCATGAGATTTTCAACTAAGATTCGGCGACTTCGAATATCGAAATAATTATTTGAGGTAATCAGTATGTATATTCATGCAAGATAATTATGTGAAATATCAGCTGACGATTGACAAGATTCTTGACAGCGCAGTTAGAAGGAATCCCGACCAGATAATAGCGTACAGAGATGTTTTCAGTTATACATATTCTGAGTTCAAAAAGAAGGTTATGAACCTTGCCCGGTCGCTTTTGCGAATCGGACTTTCAAAGGGGGATGTTGTTGCCGTAATTGACTGGGATACCAACAGATACCTTGAGAGTTATTATGCAGTTCCCATTGCTGGAGGAGTCCTCCACACTGTCAATATAAGATACCCTCCGGAGCTCATATATTATTCCATGAAGGATGCAGGGGATAAATATGTCATAATCAGAGACGAATTCATTCCAATCATTGAAAAGAACATAGAATTGTTCAGTTTCATCAAGGGATGGATTGTTTACTCGGAATCAGGAACTTTTGAAACAAAGCTGAAACCGTCTTTCAACTTCGATGATCTCGACTCTGACAGTCCTGAGCAACTCTACCAGGTAACAACAGGCGATGTGGAGGAAGTGAATAAAACGGGAACCGGAGGCGTTGTGACATTGCCGGAACTGAATGAGGATGACCTTGCAACTGTCTTTTACACTTCAGGAACAACTGGAATGCCAAAAGGCGTTTCCTTTACCCACCGCGATCTGACACTGCATACTATGGCTCTGATGGCAGGAATTTCAGACGATCCGGCTTCTGTAAAGTCGTCGGATGTTGTCATGCCCCTCGTTCCGATGTTCCACGTTCATTCCTGGGGGTTCCCTTTCTTCGTGCTTCTGAAGGGAAACAAGTACGTTCTGCCCGGTAGGTATGACTATAGGCTGCTGCTTCAGCTAATCGAGAAGCACAAGGTAACAGTGAGTGCTATGGTACCTCCAATCCTGTATCTGCTGCTTTCAGAACCGGATGCGCAGAGGGTGCTTCCGAAGTCAGGTCTCAGGACAACAATAGGAGGAGGAGCCCTGTCAGAAGGGCTGGCAAGAAGTGCAGAAAGGATGGGCATTTCCGTAATGTCAGGATACGGCCTTTCAGAAACTGCACCTGTTCTTACGCTTGCAACATTTACAAACAAAACAAAAAATATGCCGGAAGATCAGCAATTCTCATTCAGACTAAGGGCAGGCGTCCCGATTTATCTGGTGGATCTCAGGGTGGTTGACACCGAATTCAACGATGTGTCCTGGGATTCCTCATCCATTGGCGAAATAGTTGTGAGGGCACCGTGGCTCACTTCAGGGTACTGGCATAATGAAGAGGAGTCTAAGAAACTCTGGAAGGGCGGGTGGCTGCATACTGGTGACCTGGCTGTAGTTGATGAGATCGGATACGTCAGGATAGTAGACAGGGAAAAAGATGCCGTAAAATCCGGCGGGGAATTCATCCCGACAATTCTTCTAGAGGATATAATAAGCACCATTGACGGTGTAGGAGAAGTTGCAGTTGTTGGTAAACCCGACGAGAAATGGGGAGAAAGGCCCATAGCATTCTTAACTGCCAAGGGAAATATAGATCCCGGAATGCTGAGAAACAGGCTTGAGGAAGCTGTAGAATCAGGGAGAATTGGTAAGTTCTGGATCCCGGACGAATTCATCCAAGTTGACTCATTTACAAAAACGAGCACCGGAAAGATAGACAAGAAGCCATTGAAGGAGCGGCTCAGGTAACGTCAGTAACTCACCAGTTTTCACTGTTTCCGGATGCTCAGCAGCCGGAGGGACAGTGTAACGCTGCATTTACATATAATCTGCACACGATAAAACCGTATTAAACATACTTTTTAGATATTATTGATTGGTTATTTCGTACCTAAGAGTATTTATACTTCCTAGAAATCGTTCTGAAAAGACTATGTATCTGGAATTTACGACGGTTTTGATTGCCCTGATATTCTCGGTGGTATCGGCCGCATTTTATCTGATCAATTCACTTCGTTCGGTTTTCTACAAGGATGCTACTTCTGTAGAGTACCATAAACCTGATGAGGTCACTATCGTAGTTCCTGTATACAATGAAGATGAGGAAATTTTCAGAGAGGTTTTAGATTCCCTTTCAGAGCAGGAATCAAATATTCTTGTGGTAGGAGACGGAGTTGATTTTCCATATAAGACCATCGCAGAACAGCACGGCGCCAGGTTCATCAGAAACGAGAAAAGGGGAGGCAAGCGTTCCTGCATGGTGCATGCAATGGAGTATGTCGATACCCCCTTTGTAATGTTCGTCGACAGCGATACGCTCGTTCCTAAAGACGGCGTGAAGATGCTGCTTACTAAGTTTGAGCCGGATGTTGGAGGTGTCGGGCCGAACCTTTCCGTGGAAAATGACGGCACCCCTGTTGCCTACAGTTCGGAATTTGTTGAAAGATCGAGAGAGGTTGTGCTGAAGGCAATGTCTGTCAGTGGAAGTGTAATGCTCCTTGATGGGCCCTGTGCAATGTACAGAACCGATCTTGTAAAGCCATTCATCCTTTCTTCGGAATTCCGTGAGCTCAAGGTATTTGGCAGGAGCAACAAGCAGGGGATGGGTGACGACAGGCAGCTCACCAGCTACGTCATTAGATCAAACTACCGCGCCGTGAAGAACTACGATGTGCATGTAAAGACACATGCAAAGAGAGATTACAAATCATACATAAAGCAGCAAGTGAGATGGTCAAGGACAGGTTGGTTCTATTTCTTCAAGGATCTGGTTAACGGAACCAGCAGAAAAGCGGGCATCTTTTACACGTTTGAACTGATCTACCTTTACGTTCTGCCAGTCGTGATTCTCAGCCTGTCTCTTACACAACTGTATTTCCTGGCGGCGGATCATATATCATTCAGGATGCTGAGCGACATGTTCTCCCTCAGCGGACTCAAGCTGCTTATGTTCCAGACCCTCACTTCCAGCGTAAGCATAAGATTCCTGAAACTGCTGAGCATCATAGTCAACGGTTTCGGCATAACTGTTTTCGGGATAGCCATATCGACAAACATGCTGAAGAAGAAGATGAGGACCTTCGCATTTGGAGGCGTGGCACTGCTCATAATGTTCGTGACATTCTTCTACGGCCTGCTCACTGTCTGGAAGCAGTCGTGATTAACTTCGTGGCAACATTGCAACCCCTTGCGTAAAAAGATTAATATTTCACCTAACTCTGTTTAATCGTATTTCCAATGTTCAGCAATACGTCACCTGGCGGTGAGCCATTATCGGAATGGAAAGGTACGAGCGAAGACGAAATAGAGATGTACGCTTCAAGGGCGTCTTCACTCATCAAGATATTCGGGTTGGGGGGCGCAGGGTCCAACAGCATATCAAGATTATACAGGGAGAGGCTGACGGGTGTTGAGCTCATAGCTTGCAATACTGACGCTAATCACCTTCTGAGAATACGCTCCCATAACAAAGTGCTTCTTGGCGAGAACCTTACGAGCGGGCAGGGTGCAGGCGGAGACCCGAAAATAGGTGAAGAGGCAGCTCGCGAGAGTGAGAGGGAAATTCACGAACTGATGCGGAATGCGGAGATAGTTTTTGTCACTGCAGGCCTTGGTGGAGGCACGGGTACCGGTTCAGCGCACTACGTTGCAAAGATGGCAAAAGACCGCGGCATTCTTACAATAGCGGTAGTGACCATGCCTTTCACATCGGAAGGAGAGGACAGAAAGAGAAAAGCATTCCAGGGGCTGGCAAAACTGGCCCCTGTGTGCGATAGTGTCGTCATGATCCAGAATGACAAGCTTCTCGACCTTGTATCGGATCTGCCACTTGAAACGGCATTCAGGTACGCTGACGAAGTTATAGTAAAGGCGGTAAAGGCGATAACAGAAGTCATAGGCAATACGGGAGTCATAAATCTGGACCTCAATGATTTGCGGGAAATAATGAGGAATTCCGGAGGTGCGCTGATGGGCATAGGAATGTCCGATGGTCCCGTGGAATCACGAGTGAAGGAAGCAGTACAGACTGCAATTCAGTCTCCATTTCTGGACGTCGATCTGTCAAAGGCAACTGGAGTGCTCATTAACGTTACCGGCGGAGAAGACATTCAGCTTGAGGAGGCCAGAAACGCTTCTGAGGAAGTGAACAGGGTTGTCAACAAGAGGGCTAAGATTATACTAGGTGCCGGCATAGACACCGCACTTAATAATAAAATTCAGGTTATTCTCATTGTCACAGGCATATACAGCGTGGATGATCTCAAGCAGGGGACCGGAGACGAGGATTCAGGTCTAGAATTCATCTCCTGAATTGAGTGTTATTTGCAGAGCTAAAAAACATTTTTAATTAGTATTGACATTAGCACTGGTGCCGACTGACCAATTTCTCAGCCTGACAGTTACACCCGGAAAAAAGGTGCAGATCTGAAATGTTGTCTGAGCAGGAAATTCTTGAATTGAAAGAGATCGCAAGGAGAATACGCGTCAACGCGATCAAGATGGTCTACGAAGCGAAAAGCGGACATCCCGGAGGTTCACTCAGCCTGGCAGACATACTCACTGTTCTTTACTTCAAAGTTCTCAAAATAGATCCGTTGAAACCTGACGTCCCAGAGCGGGACAGATTCATCCTGAGCAAAGGCCATGCTTCTCCAGGAATGTATGCGACTCTGGCAGCCAGGGGGTTCTTCCCTGAAACACTGTTGCCTGGATTCAGGAAGCTGTCATCAAAGCTGGAGGGCCATGTGCACAAGGGCGTGCCTGGAGTGGAATCCTCAACCGGTTCACTTGGGCAGGGGCTCGGGGTTGGAGTGGGAATGGCTCTGGCAGGAAGAGTCGATAAACTCAATTACAGAGTCTTTGTAGCCATTGGAGACGGTGAAATAGAAGAGGGAAACGTCTGGGAGTCACTTATGGCAGGATACAAGTTCGGACTTTCCAACATAACGGTTATACTGGACAAGAATGGAGTCCAGCTCGACGGCAGAACAGAAGACATAATGCCGATGGGAAATGTAGCGGAAAAAGTCAGAAGCTTTGGATGGAATGTCATTGAAATAGACGGCCACGACATTAATCAGATTTACGATGCCCTTACAGCGTCAGCCAAGGAAAAAACAAGACCAACATTCATAGTCGCAAATACAGTCAAGGGAAAGGGGGTCAGCTATATGGAGGGCAATCCCACGTATCACGGGAAGCCTCCTGCAAACGAGGAAGAGTACCAGCAGGCTCTCCACGAACTGGGAGAGGTGATCACTGCATGACAAAAGAAAGCCTGAGAGATGCTTACGGAGAAGAACTCGTCGAACTGGGGAGGAAAGACCCGAAACTGATGGTTTTTGATGCAGATCTCTCATCATCCACACAGACTGGCAAATTCGGCAAGCAATTCCCTGACCGCTTCTTCAATATGGGTGTGTCTGAACAATCCATGGTAACAGCAGCTGCAGGCGCAGCCCTTACAGGCAGGCAGGTTTTTGCCTCAACCTTTGCAGTCTTCCTGACAAGAACCTATGAACAGATAAGGCAGAGTGTCTGTTACAACAACGTAAACGTGAAGTTTGTAGTTACACACGCAGGAATCACTGTTGGAGAGGATGGTGCAACCCACCAGATAGTGGAGGATGTGGGGGTAATGTCCGGCCTTCCTAACATGTCTGTTATGGTTCCGGTGGATTCCATCGAGACAAGAAGCATGATAAGATACCTTCATGAGGAAACAACAACCCCTTACTATGTCAGGCTTTCAAGGGAGAAATTCCCGGTCCTCAATGAGCCGGGATACGAATATATACCAAAGAAGTCCGTCACATTCAGGGATGGATCAGACCTCACGATTATTTCGTACGGAGCAATGGTGTCCATGTCGCTTGAAGCGGCAGAGATGCTGAAGAA
>JBJKSW010000046.1:0-50835 GCA_046703525.1 Thermoplasmataceae archaeon | reverse complement strand
GATAATATTCCTATTTTCTATTGTTTAACAAAATCAGCGTCCCAACTCCGTAGACTGTTTAACATATTCAAGTGGATCCGTTCACATGACATGAGACAGAAGAGACAAAAAAACCATGGTCGACGAGGGGTCTTTTCTTGTTTATTTAGTATATGCAGATTGTATATCGATATTATCGATATTCTAATTATTATGTAATGTCATATGGCATAATCGTTAAAATTGAATTCCAAAAAGGCCTGGTCGGACCTTGAATGATTATGCAGTCTGTTGCATGAGCAGACCTTTGACATGTGATTCGTTTTCTCATGTTGTATTATCAGTTTGTAACACTAACCATTTAGGAGAAAGTATTTATTAAAAATTGTTGTTTTATATATTTTTGTACTAATAATTAAATACAAACTATCTCTAGACTTTGCGATGAAAAACAATGCTCTAATAATAGTCGTGGCAACTGTTATGATTTTTTCCTCATTTGCAGTTGCGCTAAGTGGAACTTCTACAAGTTTCAACAACGGATATGCCAGTGCTCCTGCAGCTGGTTCCGGGTCCCCGTTTCTTGGTGACGTTACCATATATGCAAATGGAACTGTCAGCAATGCGAATGTATTTTCGGTGACAGGAAACACCTTTACGCTGTTGAGTGGCATCAATGGCTCGCTCACTGTTCTGAGGAATAATACGGTTATAAATGGAAATGGTTTCACAGTAAACGGAAATGGGTCGACAGCTGTGTATGTCACCGGTGTTACGGGATTGACGATCGAAAATATTCTGGTAGTGAATGCGACTGAAGGAATATATCTGTATGTGGTCAATAACACAATGCTGAACAATAACACAATCGTCGGCTCATCATCTTTCGGTGAGTATATGGTTGACATAGAGTACTCATCAAACGCCACAGTCCAGAACAGCAACTTTGAACTCAATTCCACTGCAACTGGAACGTATGGCGTCTATGCCTACGCAGACACATCCGTTAATGTATCCTACAATATGTTCTCGGGATCGACCATTCATGAATTTATTTTCTCCAATTATGTTGGGCAGTTTTCGGCCTGGCACAATACAATCATGTCTACAAACAGCGCAGCATATGGAATTTATTTCGAATCTGGAGAGTACGCAACAATAGGCTATAATTACATGAATAACACCTATGCCGGATTGTACGGCGACTGGGCACAGTCACTGCTTTCAACGCACAATCAGTTCTACAACGTCTCAGAATATGGCATTGAAATTTATTACTTGACAACTTTCACATCATCTTATGACATTGCCCCCGCTGCCTACTATGGGGCAGTAATTGAAGAGATCACCAATGCTTTACTTCAACACGACAATCTGAGCAATTCAACGTACGCCGTTTATTCAGAATACAATATCAAAACAACCGTTGAAGATTCCAACCTCTCATCAACATACAATGCAGTCTATGCATACGAAGATGCTGTAATTAATCTCTACAATGATCAGATGTATATGGGTCCAACGGGCTCTTACGGAGTAGATTCTGAGTACACGTCCGGCTGGACCAACCTTGTCGGAGACTACATATACATTCCCAATGATGAAGGCCTGTACCTCTCTTATTCACCACAGTTCAACGTTTCAGACTCATACATCAATGCATCTTATGACATCTATCTTGACACTTCCGTAAATGCTGCCACAATAACTAACAACACATTCATCACCATGTCCGGAGAATACACTGTTTATCTGGATGATTACTCATTCATGAACAACTTCTATTTCACGAACAACACTGTTACTTCCCCAAATTCGAGCTGGGCAGAGTATGGAATCTATGGATACATTAGCTACGGTTCTTTCAACATTGTGATTAGCGGCAATTCCTTCACAAACAATTACTATCCTGTTTACCTGGAAGCAGATTCATATGGGTCTGGTTTGAAGATACAGAACAACACTTTTCTCAACACCAGTCTTGCAGTCACAGCCTATTATTACTCAAATGTTATTGTAACAGGTAATACAATAATCAATGTGTCCGATGAAGGAATATACCTTTATTCTGACGGTGCCGGACAGTCAAACATATCATACAATCTCATTGAGAATCTTCCAGGATTTGGGTCTATGAGCTATGGAATTGATCTGGAGTACTACTACACAGGAACAAACATTGTTTCACACAATACTGTTTTGAACGGAGGATCATCGTCCTATGGCTTTTACCTGTATGAAAACCTGGGCACCTGGGTCTTTGACAATTTTGCAAATGATTCTGAATATGCATACTATCTTGAAGAGAACAACGTCCTCTCATTCTTCAACAACACTGCTGAAGGATCATACTGCGGCATATATTCATATGAAAACTCCAACTTCCAGTATTACGGAAATACGCTGACAAACAACAACTTCTCTCTGTATTCAGAATATGATTATTCTGGAACAGTGTTCGCCAACACCATTCAGGTCAATTACAGCAATGCCACCAGTACGATCTATTTCCTGTACCTTTACGAGCCATACGGACAGTTGTCATTCTACCACAACAATTTTCTGAATGAAACTACCAATTCCACAACAGCAAACTACTATTATCCGTATAGCACGGCAGTGTTCATGAACGCACCACTCCCTGTAGGCGGAAATTACTGGTCCAATTACACGGGAACAGGATCAGATGGAATAGGAACAGTTCCAATGAATGTATACGGGTCACTCACAGACTACTACCCGCTCACTTCAATGTGGACTTCTCCTACAGTAACTTTCCTGGAATTGGGATTACCATCGGGCACACCCTGGGCCGTGACCCTGGGCTCGTCAATGCTGTCGTCAAGTACAGGTTCCATAGTGTATTCACCTGACAATGCACAGTACACGAATGTTTCCTACTCAATTTCACACGTGCCGGGATACGTGGCATCTGCAACTTCAGGGTCTGTCTACCTGAATGGCGTTAACAGAGTTGTTACTGTGACTTTTACACAGGTGGCTTATGGCGTTACATTCACAGAGTCCAACCTGCCGTCCGGCACTTCCTGGTCTGTGACACTGAATGGAAATACAAAGTCCTCAACAACTTCTTCAATAGGATTTTCGGTGCCAAACGGAACGTACTCCTATTCAGTTGCAGGAGTTACCGGATACCACACTACAGCATCCGGAAACGTCTCGGTAAACGGAGCAGCCCAGTCTGTACAGGTGACTTTCCTGAAGAACACCTACACTCTCACAATAAACGAGAAAGGACTGCCGGCAGGCGACAACTGGACAGTAAACGTTGACGGCACAGATTATACGAGCACATCAACTTCAATTACGGTAACGCTCACATCTGGAACTTACAACATCACGGTCACTGCTCCAAGCGGTTATACTGTTTCGAATCCCTCAAATGCCACCATTAACAACTCCGGTACAGCAATAACTGTAACATTCGCACAGAAAGCTTCGGGTTCAGGAGCAGCACTTGCAACCGGTATAGGCGTGGGTGTAGTGATTGGTGCTGCTGTGGCTTCAGTCGCTGTCATGTTTCTAACCGGCACAGGAATGTTCAGCGGAAGGAGAAAACAGGACTGAGAGTTAACATTTTAATTATTTTATTTTTTTTAACTTTTATATTTATCTTTTTGTGTATATTATTGCGTTTATGATTTGCCAGTCTTGCAGCTTCCACGCACCCCCGCTAATCCGATCAATAGAAATTCTGGCTGCTTTGCAGCAACTGCAGACGCAGCATGGGCCAGACATAAATGTATATGTATATGGTACATGCTAGTTTCGTGTCCTCACCGGTCAAAATACGGTCAAAAAAGAGACTCGTCATTTCGGTTGTCGTTCTTGCCGTCGTATTCATAATGATAAGCATCAGCCTCGGTCCGCTTCCCCCGCTTGGAAATCTGCTTAATCCCAAGACTGGCGTCTGGCAGCCACCGTTGCCGAATTACGCGACTGGTGTTCAGTATGAGAACATATCGGTAAATGGCACACCAACTTCCATTGTGCAGTTCAATCAGGCAGACGGATTCATCGGCATCGCTTCAAACACATCTGCCGGAGTCTATTACTGGCAGGGATTTCTTGAGGCAAAATACCGCCTAGAGGAGATGACTATTTTCAAGAAGACAGCGCTCGGAACTCTTGCTTCAGTTGTGGGGCCGTCAGCCTTGAACATGGACATATTCAACAGGCAGCTCTTGAATCTTCAGATTGCAGAACAGGAATACCAGGACCTGTCAAAGAGCAGTTATGAGTACATGGCCTTGAACTCCTTTGTCCATGGCATAAATGCATACATTTCGATATCGATTGTAAAGCACAACCTTCCGATTCTCTTCAAACTTCTGAACTTCCAGCCCGAATACTGGAACATTACTGATGTTCTGGCAGTGCAGCAGTTCTTCCTTTGGCAGAACAGTGCAGGCGGGACTTCTCCATTGAATTTCAATTATGCTCTGGAGCAGATGTCGTCAGCCGTTCTTCACGCCATTTATCCTGCATATCCTGCCGGTGTACAGAGCCCTATTGTGCCATACAGCGCAAACCCTTCAATTTACAATAATACCGGTGATATGGGAAACCTTTCCCTGTATTCCCCATCCTACACATACCCTTCTGCTGCTTTGAACCAGGCATCCTCAGGCCTTATTACATACTTCAATTCGGTTGAATCGTATCTGAGCGTCATTGAGAACAGGTATCTCGGAGGCCACAACGCTTTCCTTCTTTCCGAACCGTCTTCCAGGAGTTTCAGCAATGACTGGGCCGTGAACGGAGCCAAGACATCGAACACCTCTTCCCTTCTTGCAAATGACCCTCATCTGACAACTTCCGTACCTTCAATCTGGATGGGTTTTCAACTTGTAGCGCCCGGCCTGAATGCAGTAGGAGTAACTTTTCCAAGCTTTCCGGGAATCGTACTGGGTCACAACAGCAGGATAGCATGGGGGGCAACAAATGCTCAGGTTCAGGAGACTTACTTTTATGCTGAACAGGTCAACGGCAACAATCCTTACCTTTACTATTCAAACGGGACATGGAGACATTACACAGTGTACAATGAAACAATAAAGGTTGCAGGAGCATCCAGCAGGTCAATAACAGTTCTCAGGGCAAACAATGGAGTTGTAATGGAAACCAGACCTTCCACAATCGCAATGGACTGGACCGGATTATATCCGACAAACGAGCTCCAGTTCTTTCTGCGCATAAACAGGGCATCAACAGTAATGCAGTTCAGGGAGAATCTTTCTGCATATTTCAAGACCGGGATCCAGAACTTCGCTGTCGCCGACAGCCAGGGCAACATAGGTATTTTCCCGTATGGCAACTATCCTGTCATAAACCAGGGTAACCCGAGAGGGATCATGCCCGGCACCGGACAGTACAATTGGGTGGGATACATACCTGTTTCAAAACTGCCATACCTTTATGATCCGGCCAGAGGTTATGTGTTTTCTGCAAACCAGATCACTGTATCGAACAATTATCCTTACTACATAGGGTGGGATTATGAATCAGGATACAGGGCGGACCAGATCAGTTCCATGTTGAATTCAACTTCATCTTTCAACACGGCAAAAATGGAGGCGGTTCAGCAGACCGTGCATGATTATACAACAAACATATTCCTCAAGCCGCTACTCAGTGCACTGAAGGATTTCAATTTAGCAAACACAGGAAGCTATTCCGCCTTGAGTTCCTGGAACGGGAACATGACTGTTGACTCAAGTGCTGCCACCATCTATTATTTCTGGCTCAGCAACCTTGTCAATGACACATTTCTCCCTTATATGCAACATTATAACATCACAAAGGCAGAGGGCCTTTTTTCAAACTCATTCTTCATCGGCCCTACTTCCACATATCATGGCCCGCTCATAGAAGATCTTGCAAACTGGACTGTGAATTTTCCCGAAACAAAATGGCTTGACAATCCAGAAACAGGCCAGGCGAGAAATATATCCACACTTATGACAGAAGCGTACAACCAGACAATTTCCTACCTGACAAACAGGTCAGGGCAGTTTTCCAGCAGCTGGGACTGGGGCAACTTCCATACCAGGCAGTTGAGCAGCATTTTCGGTCTTTCCAGTTTCAACACTGAGAAGCTTCCTGCAGCAGGAGATTCCAACACTCCAAATGCTGCATATGGCCTGACCTCGGATTATGGCCCGTCCTGGAGGCAGGTTGTTAACATGAGCAATCCTGTGGACGGGGTTGGCATTTATCCCGGAGGGATTTCAGAGAATCCTGCAAGCCCGTATTACGACAACACCTTTGCGGACTGGAATTCTGGCGTATACTACACGATCATATCTCCGAAGGCGCCGGTGCAGTTCTTCTACCTGTACGATAGCGGGGTGACTCCATGAAGCGTTCAGTTGAATACACTGCCGGGTTTGCACTGTTGTTTCTGACATCCATGGTAACCATCAGCGCCGGTTACCCCGGGGACTGGTATTTTGCTGCGCTGTTTGGTGCAGCAGCAGGCCTTGTCTTTTCAGGCTCGAAGACACTTGGTGTTGTAATATCAGTTGGTTCACCTCTTGCTGCAGTGATCTACATAGTTTTTGCCGGAGGTTCTGCGTCCATGCAGCAGGCATCCCTTCTTGCAGGCATAATCGGAGTCCCGGGAGGATACGCTGTTGTGCTGGCACTCACTCTGATCATCATATATTCACTGGCATTCCTTGGATATCTGGCGGGCTCATCGTTTGAGATAATATCAGGAAAAGGTGAGAAAGCAGAATCCTGAGATTTCAGCCTAAGTATTATACAAATATATAAATATATGACCGAAGCTGTAACCTTATGTTTTAAATATGAGGTTAAAAATGTTTGTTAGATGCTCATTGCAGTGCCATCCAATGACGGTGTAGTAGGTGGTCCCGGAGAAGGGGCCGACATCCTTATATTCGATTCGGAACGGAATTTTGAACTGACAGAATCGTACCGCAATCCTGGACTTGAAGGGCTCTCAGCGAGGGGAATCAGGATGCTTGTATCGGCATTGCAGAAACGAGTCGCTGCTCTGATTGTCGCTCATGTGGGGTCTCCGACTTATTTCTACCTGAAAGGCAAGATCAAGCTGTATCTTGGTGATGGACTGAAGGTTTCTGATGCGTTGAACAATTTCAGAGCCGGCATACTTCCAGAATTCTTGGAATCAATGCTACACTGATGTTCTTGTACAATCACTTCTAAGGCATAATTCAGTAGGATGCACCGCTCATATTTTGTTCACTCTTCCCGGTTGCCCTGCCACCGATCAGGCCTTCAACGATCTTCCTGACTTCTTCAGCGTTCTGTTTGGAGATTTCAGTGAATATAACGCGCCTGGAATCGTTTAGGTTCAAAGCTCCATCCTGAAGAACGAAGGTGATAGGCCTGACCCTCCTTCCCGTTTTCTGTGCAGATTGATCCAGAAGGGAGGTACCTGCGTTCGAGTCATAACTTTCATTGTCCTGAGGTTTTTTCCTTGAAGCTCTATAGGTATGTTTCCTTGATTTCGTAAACAGAACGTTCGCAATTTTTATTCCTTTACTAACCCTCACATGGCCTATTTCGGAGACGGGCATTTCTCTCACTCTTGAATACCTAAGCCCCCGGAATGAGACAACACGCATGTTCGTGACATAATACCTTGTGTGCGAACGGGCTCTTCGGGTCATGAAAAATCTCAAGGCAAAAATTCCAGTAAATATCGCAATGCTTGGTATGATGCTCGTCAGGATGTTCATGAAACTGGCTGAGCCAAATGCGTCGAAGAACGTGACAAATGCAGGTATGGTGATGTATGCAGATTCTGTAACCGCCCGGAATATGATGGAGTAGGATGCACCCCTGGCAATACCGATTTCACTGAGAATCTTTTCACCATTTTTAAGTTGAAGGCTGAAAGCGTCAGTTGGAAAATCGGTTGAAAGTGGCAATTGAGAGCCCGTTGAATTATTTTCGGCTCTCGACAGTTGCCTCCCGCAAACTGGACAGGAGGTTATGTTCCCCCACAGTTCAGTACCGCACGACGGACATTTCACACAAATTAAACATTCGCGTGTTGAAATATTTTTCCCATTGGCTGCCTTATTTTTGAAAAACATGAATAAAAATGGCTAATTCATGAACTCAGGGAAAGAAGGATTCGACAGAAATAATGATAGTAAGAATTATTTAAGTCTTCCTATTGTTTTTTCGCTGTTGAAAATGCCTTTTTCCAGACAAGCCTGACATCATGAAAGAGCCTAATCTGAAGCTTTTTTTTACTACAACTATTACGTAATTCAGTGTTTTGTAATACAAACATTTAAATTTAGCTAGCAACATGCCATGAGAATGGCTAGCGAAACTCAATCTATGGAGCAAATAGCACAGAAATCTGATGCTAAGCTTCACAGGAAACTAGGGACCATTGATCTTCTGTTCCTGAGTCTGGGCGGAATCATTGGTTCAGGGTGGTTGTTCGGAGCTTACAAAGCGGCGAATATTGCTGGACCTGCTTCCATAATATCCTGGGTTGTAGGAGGAATCATAATTTTGTTTATAGCTCTGAACTATTCAGAGCTAGGAACAATGATACCCAGGTCTGGGTCCATTGTCAGGTACGGACAATACTCCCACGGAAACCTGAGCGGGTTCTTTTTTGGATGGGCATATTTCCTGTCTGCTGTATCTGTCCCAGCAATTGAGGCAGAGGCTGTAGTCACGTATGCTTCCGCTTACTATCCGATTTTGACCACGAACATACAAACACTTGGATACCCGATTATGACCCTTACGGGTACTATTGTGGCAGCATTGCTAATGGTGTTCTTCTTTTTCCTGAACTACTTCGGTATAAAGGTCATGGGAAGGACAAACACAGGCATGACATGGTGGAAACTTCTGATACCGTCGGTAACAGTAATCATGCTTTTTGCTGTAGGATTTAACCCATTGAACATTGCAGGTCTTTCATACACCCATGCAGGCACAACGTATTCCGGATTCATGCCATACGGGCTCGGCCCGACTCTCGAAGCGGTTGCAGTGTCAGGAATTGTATTCTCATTCCTCGGGTTCAGGCAGGGTCTCGACTATGCAGGAGAGGCCAGAAACCCCCAGAAATCCATTCCAATTGCCACCATTGGCGCTGTCCTGATTGGAATAGTCCTTTATGTGCTTCTCCAGACTATCTATCTCGGAGGCATAAAGTGGGACGTTCTTGGAATCTCCGCAGGCAACTGGGCCGGACTCAAGGGATCGGTAATAGCCAATGCACCATTTGCTGAACTTGCACAGTCAGCGGGAATAGTGTGGCTCACTTACGTTCTCTTCGGCGATGCCATAGTATCTCCTGGCGGAACTCTGAATGTGTATCTTGGAACATCAATGAGGACCATTTACGGAATAGGTGCAACAGGATACCTTCCGAGGTCGGTTATTAAGGTTAACGAGAAGAGGAGAATACCAATAGTTCCTCTCGTTGCATCCCTGATTATCGGCTTCGTATTCTTCCTGCCTTTCCCCAGCTGGTACTCTCTGGTGGCTTTCATTACGTCTGCTACAGTTTTCACATACCTGGTCGGCGGACCTGCCCTCCGTGTATTAAGAAAACAAGCTCCGGAACTGAAACGTCCGTTCAGGCTTCCAGCATCCAAAATAATATCGCCTATCGGATTCGTCGGAGCGAGTCTTGTGGTATACTGGAGTGGCTGGCCTCTTGATCTCTATCTGCTTATTGGAGTGTACATAGGATTTATTGTCTACTTCGTCCTGAAAGCTCTGGCTCCGAAGACCATGACAAGGAAGTTTACCAAGAAGGATATAAAGGCAGGAATCTGGGGTCCGGTGTACGCTGCAGTACTTACTTTCATGACATGGATTGGGTCCACAGACTTCTATTCGGGATTCGGTGCAAACTTCTTCGGAATGCCCAGAAACTACTTGCCATTCCCATATGACGTAATAGTTGTTATGGTCATAGCGGTACTGTTCTACATATGGGCAGCACTGAGTGGAATAAAGACACCCGAAATCCAGACAATAATCGACGAGAAGTCACAGTTCCTGTCGGAGAGTGAATTCGAGAAGGATGTGTCATAAATGAGGGAGGTATGAGATAATGGCGAAAACTTCGACTGCATCGATAGGTCTCGTAAACATAATCGGTCTTATAGTCGGCCTGATAATGCTGATTGTAGGTGGCGTGCTTGTCGCTATCTCAAAGCTGGCAACGGTTGACCCCAATCCATACTTGTCCACTGTAGCCACTTCGGGAGTCATGTATGCACTGGTTCTGGCAATCGGCTTCGTTGTCTTTGTTGCATTCCTGACCGAGATTTACGAGATCAGAAAGGGCTTGTAAACAGCCCAATTTTTTCTTTTTTTTTTCTTTTTTTAAAGCATCATTGTTAATTATACCATGCCACTACACATTCTTATGAAAATTGCAGTACCTGCAACGGGCAAGCACGTGAGCGGGCCCGGAGAAGCTTCAGAAATACTGATATTTGATTCGGGCAAAGACTATGAAATAACGGAAAGATATGAGAATCCGGCCTTGATCGCCAAATCTGCCCGCGGAATATCAATGCTGCAATCTGTGGTTCAGCACGGGGCAGAAACGGTAATTGTTGCGCACATCGGCTCGCACGCCTTTAACTTCATCCGGGGTAGACTTACACTTTATTCAGGAGTAGGTATGACAGTTGATGAAGCAATCGCTGCCTTCAGGGATGGAAAGCTGCAGAAGGTATCGGAGGAACTGATGCCGGATGAGGGGCACAAAGACCACAACCACTGACACTTCACGAACTGATGGTTCTGGGCGTTCCTGAGAAGTGGTATCTGTACAGGTAAACGTTTCCCGGATACGAAAGTGAAGTCAGAACTTCCGCATAAAGGCCATAATCCGCTGAATTGTTGAGCTGTGTTTTGACTGCATAAGGAATCAGGCTGTACTGGCTCTGGTCAACAAGAACATACTGTGCAGAAATTCCGTTGCTGAAATTCATGTAAGGGTCAAATTCCAGTGCCGAAACGTTTTCCCAGTAGAAAGAAAGTGAATGGTTATTACTGGATACGTAGGGAAAAAGGTTGTCTGAAGTAATCACTGTCGAATTGCCCGGGATCATTGAAACAAGGCTCATAACGGCAGGATATTCCTGGTTGTGTGAATATGAAAACGCATAACCGGAATCAACTGAGCTGCTGTCATTCAACGTATTCATTGGGCCCATTGCAAAGTTAAAAACAAGCAGGACAGCGATAAGAAGTGGAATTGACGTAGCAAGCCGTGTGAAAACCCTTCTTGCTTTTCCTTTATTGCCTGAGAGAAACAGAACATAAAAAAGGACAGCGGAAACAGCAATTGCAGCAATGATCATGGCAATAAGACCAAGCTGTGTTGCATATTTCATGGTCATTCCGTTTGACGCAAGAACGGCAAATGAAGCGATCAATGCTGCGAATGGCATTGCTGTTACCAGTTTCTTTGACCGGAATCCTTCAATTCTCCTAAGCCCGAAAGCAAGCCCAATAACAAGTGCAGGGATTGCAAGGAAATTGTACTGGTCAGCTATACCTGCGTACCTGGGCATCAGCACTATAGATTCGTAGAGCCAGGGTACTGCAATAATCAGGTGTTTTGGATAAAGGAAAGGTATGAAGGCAAATGCAGAATAGAGAAACAGCCAGTACATCAATGCGTCTCCCGTGCCGGCAGGAGAAAATCCAGAGGGATACAAAGGCTGTATGAAGTATTTCTCAACGTTCGCAATGCCTGCTGTGTTGTCAAGCAATACAGGAATGTAGTGAGTCTGCAGGAACCTGACCGCCACATAGGACACAACTCCGGCAGCAAGAAGGCCGTACAGCTGGAAATTTTCTCTTGAAGGCAAACCGGAAAAAATTCCTTTTAGCCTGTACCCTGAACGCTCCAGGTATGAGTACAATAGGATACCCATTGCCAGAAATGGAAATACTTCCAGCACAAGAGTTCCGGAAACGATTATCAGAAGAGACCAGAGGAAATGTTTCTTCTGGACTGTCATAAGCAGGGAGAACAGAAGAAATGGCATTACGGACATCCAGTGAAAGTCGTAGAAACTGCTGGCAATCAGAGGGAAGTTAAGCAGGTAGACAGCGATAAGCAGGTATGAATTCCTTCTGGAGAGGCCTAATCCTGCGGATAAGTACCACAGAGGCACTATAGCAATGGAAATAAAAAATGCCTGCAGAAAATAAAGGAATAGCACTGTGTGAAAATACTGGAATGCATATGCAACCGGAACGGCAAGGTAAGTGGAGTGTATTTCCAGTTGTGAGAGTACACCATAAGTTTCAAAGTCCCCGGCCTCATAGAGCAGCAGGCCATGGCCCGTTGAGTACAGCATCTGCATCTCTATTCCGAGGTCCCAGTTTGATGTGAAGAAATTCAGGAACCTTGTATAATAAAGAAGTGAAAATATAATTGTGTAGAGTAAAATAATCAGGGTAATGATATAGGGATCTCTTAATTTCCGTTTTTCCTGGAACTGCTTCACTTCGTTGTCTGAGACTTCCTGCATCTCTAATTGTGAACATTCACGCCGATATATATCTTACATAAACTTGCTTGAGTTGTGGCTGACCCTTTAATATATTGCTTCAGCAAATTTCTGCAGGTTGAATCATGCATAAACCCTCTCTTGGATTAAATACAATAAGAACATAGTAGTATATGGCCGTTGAACAATCCATGCCAGCCCTGCTTAACAGCCTCAGGAACAGGGTGCTCAGATATTTTCCGGATATCAGCATAACTTCGTCGAGAGTATCTTTCAACGGTTGGGACAGTTATGTTCTGATAATCAACGAGAAATATGCATTCAAGTTTCCGCGCTCGGAGGAATATGAGGAAAGCCTGGGAAAGGAAATTAATCTCCTGAAATACCTGAAGGACTGCCCTGTTTCAGTTCCAAACTATAGATACCTGATCAGGAACCAGGATGATTTCTTCGGCGGATATGATCTCATTCAGGGGGAACCGCTCAACTCCCTCAGTACGCTATCAGGAACTGCATCTGAACAGCTGTCAGACTTCTTGAATTATCTTCTAGAGAAAGGAAAGTCTGCCGTGAAGGACGGAGTGATAGACTACCGTGACGAGAATGAATGGCGTGACAGATACAGATCACTCTACAGGACTATAAGTGACAAATATTCCAGTTTCCTCAGCGATGAAACGGTCAGTATTCTGAATGGCCTCTTCAGGGAATTCCTTGGCACCACTTCCTCCAGGATCGAAACATCCCTGATACACGGAGACCTTTACAGGAACAATGTACTGGTGGACCAGCGAAAAGGGAAACTCAATGGCATCATAGACTGGGGCGAGAGTGCCATCGGAGATCCGGCAATTGATTTTGCAGCACTTGCTGTCGACTTTCCTGTGAATGAAATTAATGAAATAATCAGGAAGTACAGGGGGACTGTGGATGGCATGTTCATAAGGAGAATGGAGTTTTACTGGAAGGTGGAACCTGTTTATGCCCTTATGAGTTCTGTCAGGAAGGGTAACGACGAAGAAGCAGGGAGAAATGCGGAAACATTCTCGAAGAGACTGGTGGCATCCCTCTTCTGATCATAGTAAATTGCTGCAGGTCAGTATGCTGTATGAAATGGGGCGAGCGTATATTGCTCAATTTCTGCAAACAGGCAAATAGTTTGCTGTGATTAATAGGCTGATAAAATATTGGATGATATCACCGCAAGGATAGAGAAAGGATACAAGTTTCTGATACTCTCCAGAATTTTCAGAAGCGTGGCCATGATATACGTTACGCTTTCACTGCCTTTGTACCTCCTGAGCCTAAATGTACCTGTCAGAGTAGTAGGAGTCCTATTCTTTGTAATGATATCGATATCTGTTTTCATATCGCTGTTCGCGGGTATGGTTGGCGACAGGATTGGATACAGATATTCGCTTATCATTGCGGATGTTCCATTGATTTTCGCCAGCTTTGTCCTGTACAGGTTCGATTACCTTGAAGCTATAGTCATAGCAACAATAGTTGGCGGTGTCGGAGGTGCTCCCGGAGGATTGAGGGGCGTTTTTGCCCCGGGAATGCTCGCAATGATAGCAAGAAACTGGCCCGACACCCAGAAGAGAATTTCCAGAATGGGCCTTCTTATGTCTGTTGGTGCATTTTCTTCAGTGGTTGGAGCTGCACTTCTTTATTTCGGCCATTACCTGCTGCCTTCTTACAGCCCCGCGGAGGAATTCAGGGCTTTCTACCTGCTTTCATTCTTTCTTGCAATCCTCTCCGCGATATTCATTTTCATAACTCCCGAAAGGAAAGGGCAGAAGAAGAAGAGAAGAATCATGAGAAGATCAAGCGGCAAATACACATCGAAAGTCTTTCTCACAAACCTGATACAGGGATCCGGACTGGGCCTTGGAATTGTCCTGCTTCCAGCTTGGATAAAACTCAGGTACGGTGCCTCCACAACAGAAATAGGTCTCATTTTCGCTATTTCCTACCTTGCAACTGCAGTGGGGTCGCTTGTTTCCACTTACATTCCACTGAAGCAGAGCCCTGTCATATACGGATCTGTTTCGAGGGTCATACAGGGAGCCCTGCTGGCATTGATGGCCTTCCTTCCTACCGCACTCCTGATGACAGTTGCATATTCCGGAAGGCAGTTTTTCGGAGGA
Source organism: Thermoplasmataceae archaeon (assembly GCA_046703525.1). Lineage (GTDB taxonomy): Archaea > Thermoplasmatota > Thermoplasmata > Thermoplasmatales > Thermoplasmataceae > WAQW01. The sequence goes on along the minus strand of JBJKSW010000046.1, from coordinate 36,170 downwards.
TATGGCGCTCCGATCCGTTCTGCCGTGAACGTGCGCGGCGTAAAGAGTGACGACTTTGGCACCGCCTCAAGCATACAGGGGCTTGGGATGCGGGCATCACAGGGAACATCAGTCGCATCGGGTTACTTGATGGAGGTGTCACTTCCGCTTCCAGAATTTCTCGGAGGCATAGCCCAGGGCATAAGCGCCATTCTCTATTACCGTCTCCTGCGGGAACGCAAGGAGAAGGATGAGGATTCAGGCGCAACTCCAGATTCGTAGTTTTGGCCTCATCAACTATGAAATACAGGAAACGATGTCCGCATTTTTCTGATTATTTGGTGAAATGTTAATGAGTTGCAGATCGCTTAATTATAATATTGCAGAAAGAGGAAGCAAGACATGCAGACGTTCTCATAATAGGGGGAGGCGTTCTTGGAGTTTGTGTCGCCTACTGGGTAAATCAGCTCTATGATGTTAAGGTCACACTGCTTGAGCGTGAAAATGATGTTGGTTCAGTGACCACCCGGAGGAATACAGGTGTAATTCACAGGCCTTTCTATCTCGATCCTTTAAGAAAGCGGACATTCGCAATGTCTGCTCAGTTATCATATTCCTTGTGGAAGGAACTGGCAGATAAGTACCAGCTTCCGTGGAAACAGGTCGGCACACTGGAGATAGCAAAATCGGTGGATGGCGTGAAGGTCCTTGAGAGCTACAGGAAATGGTCGACCCAGAACGGAATGGGGGAGGATGAGGCGCTCCTTCTGAACAGGAGGGAAGTGAGTGAACTGGAACCTTCTATCATTTCGTCCGGAGGCATTCTCTCAACAACTGACACGTCTACAGACTTTCAGGCTCTGACGTCCAGGCTAGCTCAAATAGTGGAAAACAGCGGTGTCACAATAGTCCGGAACTGCAGGGTAAACCGTCTCAGTGATTCCAGTTTTCCGGCCTACATCGAAACAACTGTTGACGGTGTGGATACAACCTTTACCGCATCATTCATAATCAATGCAGCCGGTGGCTCTTCACTTTCCCTCGCGCATAAGGCAGGCCTCGGGCTGGAGTTTGCGCCGTTGTTCTTCCGTGGAGAGTACTGGAAGGTAAAGTCGGGTTCAGCAATGGAAGTCAGGAGGAACATATATTCAGTTCCAAATTTCAGGGAATTTCCATTTCTGGACCCCCACCTTATTCTGAGGCATGACGGGAACAGGGAAATAGGCCCCAATGCAGTCCCTGTGACTGATCCGAATGCCTATACCGGAATATCCTCCAGCAGGAAAGAAGTTCTCAGGTTTCTTCTTGAGGGACCAAGGCTGCCTAAGCTCAGGTTGTTCATAAACAGAAAGTTCCTGAATCTGGCTGCTGGAGAATGGAGGAGCTCGCTTGGAAAGAAATACATGCTCAACAGAATAAATTCATTCATTCCTTCAATACAGCCTTCTGATGTGTCGGAAAGGGGCATTGCAGGAATAAGAGCGTCTGTAATAGACCGAAACGGCTTTGTTCCGGAGGCAGTAACACTTTTCGGAAATTCTTCAATGCACATTGTGAACTATAATTCCCCCGGTGCAACCGGTGCCCCCGCCTTTTCACTGAATGCAATAAGGAAAGCAGCCGAAAAAGGATACTTTGACGGCCTGCCGCAGAAGAGCGAAGACGGCTCGCTCTGGAAATTTGAAAATGCAGTTTTTGACTGACCGTCATGGGACGAAGTGATGCCCGGACTTATTACTTGTAGTAATTCTAACTTACATAAAAACTAAAACCTTGGTTCATTCCAAGAACTATGAGTTTTAGGACTACAATGACAGGGAGTTTCTACCGTCCGGAAAGTATTGTGAAACTGCTTGAAAAGTCAGAAACAGGAGAAATTTCCCTCGATAACCAGGCCGCCATTAATGAGGCAGAAAGAAAGGCAATAAAGGATCAGTTGCATCCCGACAACTCGCACCGTGGTCTCAGCTGGGTGAGCAACGGCGAGCAGAGGAAGTCTGGTTATACAACTTACCTTCCCAACAGGTTTGCGGGGTTTTCAAAGACTGACAAGACAATGGGAGAGTTTTCAAATGAATTTTTCGCAGAACTGATTGAATCAAACCCAGTCATTGCACAACAACTCCAGGAACGCCCTGTTCTTAACCTGAACAGGATCGAAGACCAGCTGGTATATACCGGCGGAGATCTGGCAAGGAGAGAGGCAAACGATGCTGCAAGAATAGCCAGGGAGGAAGGGGCAGGAAAAATATTCATTCCATCGCCTTCACCTGGAGTTATAACAGTGTTCTATCCGCCGGGAAAAGTGTACGACGATCACATCGACTACCTCTTCTCCGTGGCCAAGGAAATTTCGAAAGAGTACAGGGAAATTCTTTCAGTTCCAGGAGTTGATCTCCAGATTGATGCTCCAGACCTTGCCATGGCCAAGAGCCTTGGAGTAAACTGGGGTATGGATTTCTACGATGCTCTCCACAGCCATGTGGAAGCAATAAACAAATCAATAGAGGGGCTTCCTGCCGAAAGGATCAGAGTTCACTACTGCTATGGAAATTATGCATCTTCCCACCTCCTTGATCCGCCATACGAGAGAGTAGTTCCTGAAATACTGCAGCTCAAGGCAGGAACAGTTGTCGGAGAAATGGCAAATCCCAGGCATTCTGGAGACCCTCTGATAATAAAGAGGCATGTGAAGGAGCATGGATGGCCGTCCCACCTTAACATAGCAGCTGGCGTTATAGACGTGAAGAGCCCGTTTGTTGAGACGCCGGAGAGTGTTGCACTGAAATTGAAGAACCTTGCCGATATTGATGAAATAGGTCCTGAGCGTGTACTCGGCGGTACGGACTGCGGCTTTGAGACATTCAATGGAATGGGCAGCGTGCCATACAGCATTGCACTGAAAAAACTGAAGGCCCTGGCAGAGGGTGCAAACCTGGAATATTAATTCCAGGGATCACCAATTTTTTTCATCATACGGCCGGAAACAGAAAAAAAAGGAGTCCCTTTCATTAATCTATTGCTTAGGATCGTCTGCGTCTGAGCCCTCAGAGGATGAACACATAAATAAGGACGGCTGCAAGCGCTATCACAAGAACAAATGCAAGATATTTTGCCAAATGCAGTGGCGTAAATTCAGGCTTGGGCATTGCGAACCCAAATCCATCCATGCCGTTTCCGTTGATCCCTGTTCCGTGCGGCTCAAACGAATCTTCTGCAGTTCCCTGGTCGTGCCTTGATCTGAGATACCTTCTTCTGCCGCTGAAGGACCAGAAGAACGGGATGAAGAAGAAGAGGGGGAAGAAGCTGAAATATGAGTTGAATCTGGTTGACATCAGCTTGAGAAGCGGAACGATAAGGAAGAAGAACATGAGTACAAGCATGAAAAGTAAAGATATGATACTCCCGTTGCGCCTTTCTCTGACCATGATTATCGCAGACTTTGCAATAGATAATGAATTAGTTGTATGTGAACTTTGTACTTTTGCCTTAAATAAAGCACAAACGTTTTGCTCTTCAGCCCCTGCCCGGCTTCAGGAAAATAGTTCATCCGGCGTCAATACCAATTGTTATGTAACTTGTTGAAATAGCCCCTCTCAGAAGAAACTGCATATGATTCCGGGGACGAAACTGACAAATGGAAAATATATATAATGTAAGAAATCTCAACAAAAAGATTTACTATATCGGATTTGCAAGGTTCATAAGGGCTACCGGCCGTACTTCTTCATTCATTTTCCTTCCGCTTGTTTTCATACAGGTCTATCGTCTGAGTTTCATTCTTACAGGTGTAATAGTTGGTTTTGCAACACTTGTCATGGCATTGATGCAGCTGTATTCAGGAAAGATGACAGACAGGATAGGAAGGCGTTTCTTCATGATCTCAATACCGATACCAAATATTTTCGCCTTTTTCATCATGTTTCTCTCCATACAGGTACACCTTTCAGTAATCATCCTCATTTCATCCCTTTATGTAACCACCCTAATCAATGCCCTGCAGTATCCTGCTCTTCAGGCTGCAGTGGCTGACCTGAGCACACCGGAACACAGGATGTCCGCATATACGATAGTGAGGATAATGACTAACATAGGGGCAGCGTTCGGCCCCCTTATTGGAGGTCTTCTTGCCGGCATTGGCTTCCAGTACGTATTCCTTCTTGCCTCGCTTGCCACATGCGTTGAAATACTCATCCTCTACATGATAGTCCCGGAGACGTACACACCAGCTGCAGGCAGCAGGCAACGCCCGGGCTTGCAGAGAATGAGGGACACTCTTTCTGACAGGTTTTTCCTGGTATTCATTCTGGCGGGGATTGCCTTCGCCTTCTTCATGAGGCAGAACAACACTTCACTTTCAGTTTATGCAGTGGTTCTGGAGAATATTCCACTTCTGTACCTCGGATACCTTTTCGCACTGAACGGCGCAATAGTTGTGCTTCTCCAGTTTCCGATGCTGAGGCTGATGACAAAGAAATTTTCTGCAATAACATGGAGGGCAGTCGGTGCACTGTTCTATGCATCAGCTTTCCTGATTCTGAGTATTTCCCCGGCATTTCTCATAATCATAATCTACATGTTTGTATCAACGCTTGGCGAGAATTTCATCTCCCCAACTACACAGACTATAGTGACGTCCATAGCACCATCTGAACTGAGGGGAACATACATTGGCACATACAGCTTTTTCTCCAGTTTTGGAAGGTTTACGGGCAGTTTTATGGGCCTTTTCGTCCTATCCATTTTCAGCGGGATTCCCGGCCAGTTCTGGGTCTGGGTTGCCCTTGGTACATATATGGTCTCAGTTTCCTATTTCCTTATGGGAAAATCTCTTAGAAAGAGGACTACTGTGATGGACGAAGGAGTAAGGGCATAACCTGGATGACAGATACAGGGCTACTTTTTTTCGAAAGTTATGAAAGTGCCGTCAGAATAGGTTCTGAAATAATACCTGAACTCTTCTGTGCCATGTTTAGCCGTGCAGTTTCTGCCCTTTGAATAGTTCCCTATCAGCTCCACGTAATCTATGCTCTTCCATCCGGTGTGTTCCTTAACCCTGTTAACCATTGTTTCAAATATGTCTGCGCAGATATTGCAGCAGAAAAACATGTTGTCTCCGTCTATTTCCCTGTAATACGCTCCCCAGGTTGCATTGCAGAGACCACAGCCTTCAGTGTTGTTTGTTTTCAATCATATTACCTCTTTGAAGTCTTGCTATCAGGTAGTCATAGAATTTATCCAACGATTTTAAGGCTAACGCCTGACAGGGTTGCACAAGCCCCATTCCGGGTGAGTATCTCTCAATGAGTTCAAGTGCAGATTCAGAATGGCCCGCATCAGCTTCGTAACCCTCCTTCAGGAAGGCAACAGAAGCTGCTGAAATGGAACCGTCTGTCAAGATGGCGGGATCAAAATAGGTAATTTTCGAACCATAGTCCTTCATCTTTCTGCTGGGTATGAGTTCCATGCTATGCATGGCTGCCATCCCCTCGACGAAGGAAAAATTCCTGCACGCACTGTCCCAGAACCTGGTGCCTTCAACTGTTGCAGCAAGTGGCTCAGTGCGGTATATTTCTTCCCGTGTTGCACCGTAGGATTCCGCCATTTTCAAAAGAAGTTCGTGATGTGACTGCACATTTTCAGATCCATGCCACTCTGACACAATATTGTCCAGCTCATAGTTCTGGACGTCTTCCCTGTCTGTGTTTGCAACAATGAGCGAGCAGCTTCGGACCCACTGTTTGAGAAAGTGGTGGTGTTCAAACGCGTACCCCAGAAGGAGCCATTTCGTCGGGTGCTGCATTGCCTGTATGTACGGGTTCGGGCTCTCTCCGAAGAACCTGTTCCTGGCAGCTTCTATTATCCAGGACCTGACCGATCCAGTCCTGAAGAATTTCTCAAGTATTCCGGCCAGCTGAGCGGCCTCAGACTTTTTCTTTACGGCATACCTGTTAAGCCACATTATGTGGTCTGCATCACTTGAAGAGGCCTTTTCAATAAAATGTTCAGAAAGTTCGGTGTAGCTTTCAAATGAATTCGACAGGCATGAAGGGCACCTTAGCATAAACTTCAAGAGACAACCAAAGATATTAAGTGTTATCTGCCTTAACAGAAGTATTTAATGTGCGATAAAATCGCCTGAATGGGTCTCAAACGAGATCCGGGACGTTTCAGAATGACCTTGAATTCAGTACTCAACTCCCTGATGCCCTTCATCGTGTGGGCCGGCAAATTCGCATACATTTCTGCGGTTACGTTCTGGGCCGGTGCACTCTGGTTCTTCGCATACATAATCAGGGCATATTCTTCGGGCGACAGCTCACAGTCAGGGTCTCTTCTCGCATTGCTGCTGAAAAGGAGCAGGAGGTTCTTCAGGGGATTCGGCCTTGCTGCTTCAATACTGAGCATACTCCTGATACTGGAAGTATACAGGCAGAGCAACCTTTCACTTTCATACTTCTCTTTCACTGTCGATGCCGCTGTCACCATCGCATCATATGTGATTATCAGCGAAATCTTGCTTGTTCCTGCTCTTTCCAGGTATGAGTACCTTTCCACTTATGTCCATGAGAAAAATATTGGTGAAAAGCCTGTCCATGCCGCCGCCCTGACATCAACGGTGAGAAGATTCTGCCTCTACCAGATCATACCTGTTCTCTTTGTAGTAATGACTGTTGCTGCGCAGTTCAGCATATACTGAATCCAATCAGTTTCCGGCTGTCTTCCAATGCAAAAATAGAATTATAACAGTATACTGGAGGTAATGTTGGCAAAGAGTACTAAATCACCGGCGGGCGCCAAGAGGCCTGCCAGGCCCGTTAATAAGGCAGCTACCATCAGTTACAGCATTGAACAGAATGGAGACAGGCCGGGTGGACACAGGATGGTGATAGGAATAAAGCCTGACACGGGCATTACAAGGGTTGAAGCCGCTTATATGACACCGGCCGGAAACCTTGGAATACAGAGAGCCAGGAAAAACGGCGGTTCGACCTATGAGGCATTCATAAGGTCCAGTGAGCCCGGCGAATTCAAGATATCAATTGCAGCTTACGGAAGAAGAAGCATACTGGGATTGCTCTCTGCCAGATACACGATAGCTGAACCTGACGGCCATGCTTTCCCCTCGGGACGTACTACAAAAGTAATAGACATACCGGAACCACCATCTGAAATAAGGAAGAGGGAAGTGAAGAGCTGGCCAATTTCAAGTGCATATGCAAAGTCGCTTCAGAACCTCAATTTTTCGATTTCGGAAAGCTATCCTGACCTCAGGTCCGGCAAACTCAAGACAAACCCGAATGTAAAATTCACATCCTACATCTACGGGTCCGGCAATTTCGGGGTCGTATTCAAGCTGGAGCTGGAGCAGAAGTTCAGGGCACTGAAGTGCTTTACAAGAGCTGCGCCGGACATTGCCGAACGTTACTATTACCTGAGTTCGTACCTGTCCCAGGTATCACTTCCCTTTCTTGTCAATTTCAGGTACCTCTCGAAGGCGGTCCGCGTTCCCTCAAAGCCAAAGGAGTTCTACCCTGCACTGATGATGGACTGGGTTGAGGGGCAGAATGTGAACCAGTTCATCGAGAAGCACCTTGACAACCCCTCCCTGATACAGCTCTTTGCAAAGAATTTCATTTCATCCGTAAATACAATGCAGTCAATGGGCGTGGCTCACGGAGACCTTTCCGGCGACAACATTCTTGTTACGGACAAAGCGGACGTCACATTCATTGATTACGATGGCATGTTCATTCCGAACCTTGCGGGAAGAAACCCTCCCGAAAAGGGGCATGAGAATTTCCAGCACCCTTCCAGGAACAATGAGTATTCTGAAAACCTTGACAACTTTTCAGCACTTATCATATACCTGACGGCAGAAGCAGTCGCTGAGGACAGGAACATATGGAAGTACAACACGTCCGACCAGGACAGGCTCATTTTTACATCAAATGATTTCAGCGATCCGTCAGTTTCGCCTGTATTCAATTCGCTCAGGGAAATGGGAAAGAAAACAAAGAAGCTTACTGCGCTGCTTGAGAACTTCCTGAAACAGCCCCCCCTATGGGGCGGCGCCTCGCCCAGAATTCTTATGTCTATATGATGACCTTGACAAGCGTGAGGTCGTCGTTCCGCATCTTTCTTCCTTTTACCTGTTCTGTAAGGTACTCCCTCAGATCATTGGTGTGTTCCATGACTCCGTTCCACGAATCCGGATAGTACTGCAGGAGCCATTTTGAGACTGCATCTGTTGCAACAATAACGGTTGAATCCTGGCCAGGCTCGAGGTCTTCAGTCGAAAAAACAGGCTTATTCCATTTGTATTCGGTCGAGAATGGAGAGCCGTATCCGCTCCATACAAGTTTTGGAGAAATATTGAACTGCTCATAGTCTGAGAGCGGAAAAGACAGAAGTGAACCATTCCTTTCCAAGAGAATGCAGCTGTCTCCGACCGAGAGCACCCTGACCTTAGAGAAGGAGTTGCCTTCCATGGACTCCACTAATATCAGTGTGCTGTAGGAACCACCCAGTGCTTTGTTCTTGACAAAGAGCCTGAGGCTGTCCCACTCTATGTCCGTGTGCCATCGCACTCTGGCGGATGAAACGAGATTCTCGATAAAATCATCACTTGTAATGGAGAGGTCCGAGTTTACATAGGAATTAACGAGGGACCGTGCCCAAAGGCCGGAAAAGATTGAATCGCTCGCGCCGTCGGCTACGGCAATCTTACCTTTTCCCGGATTTATGGCGAAGGCATCCTCGTACTCGGTTTCTGAATTCCCAATTTTCGGGGAATAGTATGTCTCTATTTTCATCGCATCAGGGACGATACTGCTCTTGTTCCTATGTCAAGCAGTTTTATCAGGTCCTCGAGCTGTGCATTGAACACATAACCCCTGGCTCCGCGCTGGATGTCCTTGTACTCTTCCCTGGCGATTGCCAGCATAGATTCAGGAAGCTGGCTTGACATCTGGAACATCTGCTGCGCGTACTTCTCCTGCGGTAGAGATTCCTCCGAAGAGGGGAATGAAACTGGAGTTACTGCAGAACTGGACAGGTGGCAGTTCCAGACCTGAGCATATCCGTCATCCGTGGATAGGCCTCTCAGCTTTTCCATTGCGTCAACAGGATCTCCGTCTGTAGCCTCTCCGTCCGATATGTTGATGATGATTGGTGGAAAAGAGTCCCTGTGCGAAGAAATCCACTCCTCTATCCATTCCCTGGCCATCTCTATTCCCTTGACCATGGGCGTGTCGCTTGCCGCAACAGGCTCAAACCACAGTGGAAAATCGTACTCAATCTGTTCTCCCTCTATTTCCTGCTTCCTCTTCTCCACACGCAGTATTCTGGATTCCAGGTCTGAAATGGGCAGTATAGTTGCGTCCTTGAGCAGCGAGATTGCAGTGTCTCTCCTGGCTCCATAACCTATAATGCCGACATCAAAATAGTTTCTGACACCATCAGACTTGGTACACCTGTTGAGTATTTCATTGAGGTTGTTGTTCACCGCGTCAGCTGCTTCGAGTGATTTTGATCTTACACCACCGCCAATCTTGTGGCTCATTGACCTGGACTGATCTATTAGAAAAACGAAGAGACTTGGCTTATCTCTGCTTATTTCTGAGTCATAAGGCATAAGGTAGGAATGACAAATCATATATAATTAGTATTGTCTGACGAATATCGAATTTCGTCAGCCATCAGACAGTTCTGCAGCCAGTCGACACGCTTTAAAGCGGCTTTCCTGAACGTATGACATTTCTTGGCCTGCCATCCATGTATTCTTTCAGGTTAATGCAGGCCCTCTCAACCGCCGTTTTTAGAAATTCCTTTCCCATGCCGCCTATGTGAGGAGTGACTATGCAGTTATGCGGGATTGGCCCTGAAATGTCAGGCTCATTCCACCAAACGTCTGTGAGAAAGAATTTATGCGGATTTTCTTCAAGATAAGAGAGCATGTCGTTTCTGTCCACAATATTGGCACGCGCTACATTCACTATCATGGAACCTCCGAACCTTGAGAGCAGTTTAGAGTTCACCATGCCTTCTGTCTTGCTGTCCAGCGGAACTGAAACGAGAATAACATCACTTCTGCTGAACAGTTCTTCAGGCGTTTCAAGGAATTCTGCAATCTCATCATTCTTCTTTGTCCGGGAATAAGCATAAACACTCATTCCAAAGCTCCTGGATATCTCTGCAACCTTCCTGCCTATTCCCCCATAACCGAGTATTCCCATGGATTTTCCGAAAAGCGTGGTAACGCTTCTGCGCTTGAATTTGACTCCGTGGTAATCGCTGTTGTGTTCACAGACTCTTTTTATATTTGCAAGAATCAGGGCAAATACGGTTTCAGCCACGGGTTCGCTGTATGCACCGGCGTTGCTGAGAAGTGTTGCGTCCTCCGGGAAAGAATCAAGGTCGAGGTGATCGAAGCCTGCAAAAAGACCCTGGAATACCTTTGTTCTGCTTCCGAATTTGGGGTCCCTGCCGAAAATTACGGCATCAGCCTCCTCGGGATTATCTGTTATCTGCATTCCAGTGAGCGAAGAACACATTTCAAAAAGGTCATCTGTGAGATTGTACTGAACACTGAGTTTGCCCTTCATGGCATTTCATCTTATCATTGTTTATAACTGATTCGTTGCCGCATGCGGCAGGCCGGCCAGAGTAATTCATTACGGTTTCAGCGGAAATATTTCAGTGTTCTCAAGACGCTGAAATCAATGTCACCAAGAATAGAGTGGTGGCCGCTTCCCATGCCGACGATAAAACCCTTTTCATCCCTGAAGACAACCGAGAATCCAGTCCTGTCAAGTATCCTTGAAACAAACCTGACAACCTTCAGAGACCTAATGCCTGCGGGCAGGGACCTGAAGGATTTTCTTGAAATATCCGCTTTTTCCAGCTCTACGGTGTAATCCTTTCCAGACAGTGTAACAGTGCCAAAAGGCAGGGAATTGAAAGAAATTCTGACCCTGCCACCTTTGTCATCAGGCAGTGTGAAGCACCTACTTGCCCGGGCTTGTTCTCTCATGTATAGGTTTGGCAGTGAAACTCACTTTTCCCGTGATCACAACGCCAAGCTTCATTCCGGGAAGCTTCAGGCTAAGGTCCTCAAAGGAAAGTTCCGCCGTGCTCTTAGTGCCCTCTATTGCCTTAATAATGTCCGTTATCATGTTCTCTTCTTCAGACATAACTACGTAACGATACTGGTTATAAATACATTTACAGGCAGGAAAAACAAGCCCGAAGACGAAAACGTGAATTCAGTTTCTTGAATATCTGTGGACATAGTGCATCTGCAATTCCTCACTTGCCTTAAGCGAATAGGAGTGGCGCGAAAAAATATCTTCAAGTTCTGACTCTGAAATTTTAATCTCTGCGGGAGGCCCCATAACCGCGTTCTTCTTGAATTCTATGAGAATAAAATCAGGGCCATCCAGTGCAGCAGAGTATTTGCTTATGAGATCATGCCTGCAGTCAAGATCATGGTAAGCATTTGCAAGGAATATCTTGTTTCCCGCTTCCGGAACAAAATTGCAGAGGTCTTCCTGAATGACCGTAACGTTAGCAGTTCCCATCTGTATTAACCTGTTCCGGAGTGTGTCAAGGCCTGTTGCGTTTGCATCAATAGAAATCACTGTTTTCACAAGGGGCGCGATCGCGAGCGTAAAGTAACCTGATCCGCAGGCAGCGTCAACAACAGTGTCTTCAGGTTTCGGCTCAAGAACATTCATGACTTTATCCATCGGTATCAGGTCTTTTTTCATTCTGTCCGACCGGTCGTAGTTGAAGTTTTTCCAGTGTGAATGCCTGTCATTATCCATGTTCAGGATCACTCCACATAAGTCAGCCAGGATGAATATTTCCCCGGATCATTTCTTATGATTGACTCAAGTTCAAGTGAAAGATTTCTTGTAATTTCTCCAACCTTTCCGTCTCCCACCATGACGTTGTCAATTTCTACAACAGGGGTAACCTCTGCCGCTGTGCCTGTGAAGAAGACTTCATCAGCCGTATAGAGTTCCTCCCTGTGGACAAATCTTTCCCTGACAGAATAGCCTTCGTCCCTGGCAATCCTGATGATCGTATCTCTTGTTATCCCGAGAAGTATGTCTGAATCCTTTCCCGGAGTAATGATCTCGTTGTTCTTCACGAGGAAAATATTTTCTCCGGGCCCTTCAGCAACATAGCCATTCAGGGAGGTGAGAATTGCCTCATCGTACCCACTCTCCTTGGCATCGTGTATTGCTACCATTGAATTCAGGTAGTTTCCGCTGGCTTTTGCCTGAATCGGAAGGCTTCTGGAGCTTATTCTCTGCCAGGATGATACTTTGCACCTGACACCGGTGGATATTGAACTTCCGAAGTAAGCGCCGAACGGAAAAGCCCAGATATAAACGCCAACTGTAAGGTCCTTTGGCCTGAGAAGCCCGGAATGGTTTGAAATGAAAGCGAATGGCCTGATGTAGCAATCATCAAGCGAATTGGCCCTTACCACATCCACAATGGCTTTTTCAAGCTCTTTCCTGCCGTACGGGAGCTTCATCCTGTAGATCTTGGCTGAATCAAAGAATCTGTTCATGTGGTCTTCGAGCCTGAAGATGGCGGGTCCTTTTTCATTCCTGTATCCCCTTATTCCTTCAAAAATGCCTGATCCGTACTGAAGGGAGTGCGTTGAGATTGGAACCAGAGCCTTACTGTGTTCAAGCATTTCGCCATTGTACCATACCTTCAGGTCATCCATGGCATGCTATTTCGCTAAGCATATAGGCTTTTGCTGTGTGCCATGAAACAGTTTGGCAATGGCATCTACCACCAGACTATCTCTGAATTGCGCTTAGGATGCTTTCCATTATTCCCTGGCTTCCGGGAATGTCGAACATCCTCTGGAAGAAAGGCCTGGGGGGAGTGATTACCTTGTATTTTTTCAGCCCTGCAAGAATTCTGCTCATGTCCCCAACCACGTCACCGAAGGTGCCCATGTTATCAACGAGCCTCTCCTCTAGTGCCTGGGATACTGAGAAGATCTGGCCCTGTGCAATTCTGTTCAGGGAATCATCTGAAATCCTGCGCCTGGCTCTGACAATTGAAACAAACCTCTCATAGGATTCCTGCATGATCTTTTTGACCATCTCTTCTGCCTCCGGGTCTTTTTCCCCGAATGGCATGAGCGCATCCTTGTACTCCCCGATCTTTATGCTGTGTATTTCCACACCTATCTTATCCAGCATTTTTCTGACATTTGGAATGATACTCAGGACTCCGATTGAACCCACAACAGATCCGCTGAACGCATAGATCTTCTGGGCAGAAAGCGCAATCCAGTAAGCGCCCGATGCACCAGTTCCCTCTATGTATGCATAAACAGGCTTTTTTGCAGAAATTTCCATAAAGTGGTTGTAAAACAGCTCAGAAGCGACTGCTTCACCACCGCCAGAATTTATGTGGATTATGGCGCCTTTAACCTTGTTCTTGGATGAAACGTATTCCAGAACAGGTCTCATTACGCTGTACATTCTCTGGTTGATGGTTCCGTGTATGGGGACTACTGCGATGTACATGATAAAATGAGGCCGAATTGATTATTAGCTATTTTGTCTAATGGAACATTGTTCAACCCAGGGACTAATCAGCATCGTTTCCATCGAGGAAAGACTGGTCACTGACAACTAGCCCGGGTGCCACATCATCAAAATCAATTCCCTTCTCATTTACGAACAGGTGCCTTGTCTGGGTGTACTCCATGATTCCCTCCAGGCCGAGTTCCCTCCCGACGCCACTGTCCTTGAACCCCCCTCTCGGGGCTGCAGCACTTGGGAGGTGGTGCTGGTTGATCCAAATGGTGCCGGCCTCGATCTGCGAACCCACGCGCCTTGCCTTTTCCATATTCTGTGTCCATATTGCCGCTGCCAGGCCGTACCTTGTGTCATTGGCTATGCGGACAGCCTCGTCTTCAGTTTCAAACCCTGTAACGGTGAGTACAGGGCCGAATATCTCCTCGCGGTATACTGTCATAGAAGAATCAACACGGTCAAGTATTGTTGGAGGATAGAACAATCCGCCATCTGGCACGTTTCCCAACTCTTTGACATAATAAGGGCGGGCGCCCTGGGAAATGCCGTCATCCACTATAGAGCGTATCTTTGCCAGCTGGTCTGAAGTTGTTATTGAGCCGACATCAGTTTCCATGTCCATGGGGTTTCCAGTTCTCATTGCAGCTATGCCGCGCGACAGTGCCCTGGTGAACCTTTCACGGATTGATTCCTGGATGATGAGCCTGCTTCCTGACTCACATAGCTGGCCCATGTGCAGGTAGATTGAGAATAGAACTCCCCTGACTGCCTTGTCGAAATCGCAGTCGTCAAACACCACAGTCGGCGATTTCCCGCCAAGCTCCAGTACAACTTTCTTGATTCCGGCCGCAGAGTCGGCAACAATCTGCTTTCCCGTTTTTGTTGATCCTGTGAAGCTGACCATCCTGACACTTGGGTTTGCGACAAGTTCCTTTCCTACATTGTTCCCGGTTCCCGGGACAAGATTTATGACACCTTTCGGGAAGCCGGACGCAATCATGTCGTTAACCAGCTCGAATGCGGATGCGGGTGTGTAATGGGATGGCTTAAGCACAACCGTATTGCCTGCAAGCACTGCAGGAATGACTTTCCATATTGCCATCAGAAGCGGGACATTCCAGGGGGCTATTGCACCCACCACTCCGTAAGGGGCATACTGCACTTCACCCTCAGTGCCCGGGTAATCCGGGTGTAAGAGCTTCCTGTGAGTGTGGAATTCTGTTTCACCTGCAAAATAGTTGAGGTGATCAACGGCAATCGGGAGGTCCATGAGCAGGCTCTGCCTCATTGTCCTGCCTGTGTTGATTGCCTCAGCCTCAGCGTAGCGGTCTCCGCGCTCAAGCACTCTCTCATAAAGGTTCAGGAGGAGTTTCTTCCTTTCTGCAAGGCCTGTGCTCTTCCAACCTTCATTGAAGGCCCTGTCCGCAGACTCAATGGCAGACCTCACAGTATCTCTGCCGGCCTGATACACAACCCCTATTTTCTGTCCCGTCGAAGGGGACACCAGATCATTCGCATCTCCCTCAAGCCTCAATTCATTGTCTATTATGGATCCAATCTTCAATTCTTCCAACTGACTTCACCTGTTTATTTCTTCAAGAATGTCCTGAATGTCCTGTTTCCTGACGTCCCTCGGGTTTCCGACTATTCCCGTGGACTCGAAACTCAAATCAACCATTCTGCCGTAACTTTTCCTGAAAGTCTCGGCATCAATTCCGAGCTCTGAGACTATTGTTGGCCTTTCCAGTAGCCTGAGAAAGTTCAACACCGATTCCCGGAGGCCCGTCCCTCTGATTGCCTTTGCGAACTGGACATTGAGTTCTTCGTATCTCCGGCCGGATACTTCACTGTTGAACTTCACTACTCCGGGAAGAAATATTCCAACTGAAGTCCCGTGGGGTTTCCCGAAGACTGCACCGAGTGCATGCCCCATCGCGTGTGCAAGTCCTATCTGTGAATTTGAAAAAGCGGAGCCGGCCATTGAAGCTCCTATATGCACTTTTGACCTGGCATCGGCATCGGACGGGTTCTTCACAACCTCGGAAATCCCTTCAGTGATCATAGATACTGCCTGCCTTGCCAGTGCGTCAGAGTATGGATTGCTCCAGGTCGACACATAAGCTTCAAGGGCGTGTGTCAGGGCATCTGTTGCAGTATTCCTGGTTACCTCATACGGGAGATTCTGCACCATGACGGGGTCGAGAACAGCAATGTCAGGTATCACTTCCGGAGATGCAAGTTCTGCCTTCCTCTTGTCTCTGCTGTCAGTTATGACTGCGGCCCATGTGCACTCAGAGCCTGTTCCGCTGGTGGTCGGGATGGCTATGAGTCCAAGATTCTTCTTGAGGTCGAGCCTGGTAAGTGGAGTCAGGTCAAAGAAGTCAAGGTCAGGCCGTGCAATCCTGAAAAAAATGAGTTTTGCAGCGTCCATTGATGATCCTCCCCCAATCCCTATAACCCATTCCGGTTCGAACCCGCTGATTGTTCCGGACGCAGTTTCTATTTCCTCAAGAGACGGCTCTTCCCGTATGCTGTCGATGATATGCAACTCTGCTTCAGGAAGATGTTCTTTCACAACATCCAGAAGGCCGGCAGCAACAATGTTCCTGTCCGTTACAATCACTGCTTTTCTTATTTCCATTGTATCAAGAAACTGCAGTGAATCAGGTCCGTAAACGATTTCAGGACTCCGGTAGAACCACATTCTATCAGAATTCCGTCTCTATCTGACCCGCTGTGTTGACCAGCTCCTTGGCTGCCTTGGTATATCTCATTATCTTCATCATCGGGCCATCCAGCTTGAATTTCCCGGTGAGAACGCCCATTATGGGGTCTATTTCACCGTTTATGAGTTTTGACCAGTTTCCATATGGCCCTTTATACTTGAACGCCGATTTTGGTGCCTCGTCGAGGCTTGAAAAAAATCTCGCCTCGCGGCAGTCGCCGTGAAAGAGGTCGAACCACATGGCCACGTCCTGGTCAAAAGAGGAATCCTTGCTGCAGACGAAAGTGATATCGCCTTCCCAGTCCTTTGCGGCTTCCTTGTATGCATCATTGACCTTCAGCTTGCTGACAAACTCATCCATCCATTCCTGTGACGGAAACTTAGGCATGTAAAATGTAACAGAACAGTGTGATATTAATTTTACATTTTTGCGTTAATATGCCCGAATATACTGCTCCTGCATCAAACAGTTCTGTTTCGGGATGTCCAAGCAAGAAACCAGGCACCCTTCTCCTCCACCCTGTATCCCCTGTTCCTCGCATATGTGAGTATGGCCTTTTTGTTGTTCTCAAGCTCCCTCGGGGTGTGCGGATTATGGGAACCGGAAGAGGAAGGGTCCCAGTCAGTAATTATTACCCTGCCGGAGGTTACCCTCTCCATTTCGGCCATTCCTTTGACCGGGTCTTTCATGTGGTGCAGGGAACAGATTGATACTGAAGTGTCAAAACTGCCGTCCTTATATGGCATCTGGGCTGCATTTACTGTCTCAAGAGAAAGCCTTCGGTCCCTGATCTCGTTTACATAGACTTTCCTGATTTCATCGAAGTACCAGGCTTCCGGGTCTATGGAAGTCACTGTACGGTTTCTGTCCGTGAGGAGGGCAGTGATTACTGTGCCAAATCCGGTACCGACATCCAGAAAGCTGTTACCGGAGAACAGGTTCGAGACTCCCCTTACAATTTCTTCGAGTTTGCTGCCCTCATTCATTCATAAGTATATGGAATTTAAATTAAAGTAGTTATTCTTTTAGAAGAAATAGCGATTTGTCTGTGGCAGCAAAAAGAAGGGAAGAGGGAATCACTTTTACTGTCATTGGAAGTGCACCGACGACCTCGCCATCCATTTCAACGGGTGCGTCTCCTGAAATTCTGATCTCATCCGACAGGAAGTTCTTCACGTCGGGATCTTCAGTGTATGTTCCATTGCGAAGCTTTCCAAACCTGAAAAGCAGGGAAATCCTGCCCAACTTTCCGATGATGTGTGCATCAAGCTTGCCGTCAGTGATTTTGGAACCAGGCGATGCTTTCATCCCGCCCCCGAAATAGATGCCGTTGGCGATGATAATTTCCGGTGACATCAGGCGTTCAGAGTGTTCTTTAGACTGTATTTCAACCTGGTAGTTCCTGAGGGCAAACAGTTCCCTGAATACGGACCTGGTGAAAACTTTACCAGATCTGATGGCATGCGAATTGACCCTCTTCATAACAGAAGCTCCGAACCCGATTTCCAGTATGTTGACAAAATACCTCTGTAACCCGTTCCAGTGGCAGAGTGCAGCGTCGGCATTTATGATATTGCCTGAAAGTATGGCTTCCGCTGCACTGCCTGTGCTGTCAATTCCCAGGGCTCTTGCGAAGTCGGAGCCCGTACCCATGGGAAGGGGCACTATAACCTTCGAGCTCCCCACAAGGCTCTGGGCCGCTTCATTCAACGTTCCGTCGCCGCCTGCTATGGCAATATACCTTATGTCAGTTTCATCAAGAAGCCTTCTTGCAATTCTGGTCGCATCGCCTGGTGAAGACGTTTCCCTGAAATCCAGTTCATGGCCGGTAAGTTTTGCAGCCAGTTCGTCCCTGAAGCCTGAACCCTTCAGTCTTTCAGAGGCTGCATTGACAATCACTGCAATTTTCATAAGATTCAGCTCTCTTCAATATCTGGGGAAAACATAAGGTCTCTGAAAATTCTCTGGGCCTTCTTCATGTCTGGAGAAAGGTATCTTTCAAGATAACTCCCGAGCCCGTGATGGTGCGTGATTGTTCCTCCACTGGAAAGCATTGAATTCTCAATGGACTCTCTCACGGCCGACAGAGTTTCTTCCTCTTTCCCTGATTTGAAGAGGAACGAGAAGTATATGCAGGTTCCCGCGTGATACTGGTGCGAAAGGTGGGCCATTATTATGCCGGTAGAATCCAGATCCCTCATTATCCTGTAGAATGAACTTGTAACAGCTGTGTGGAGTTTCTCTACGTCCCCCCACGGGCAGGAAGTTTCAAGGGTATCGACTACTATGCCCCTTTTCCAGAGGGCGTTGGCTAACCTTGGCCGCTCAAACCTCGTGTCAAGCCACTTCTTTGCTCCGCTTGAACCAAGCCAGACTGAATCTGGCAAATACCTGCCGAAGGGTTTGTCATTATTGACTATTAATGCAAGCGATCCGTTGACGACACCCCTGAGGCCCAGATACCTCCTGACAAGTGCCCTTGTCCGCTGATTCAATTCCAGTAATGAGATCTCAGTCTCGGTCTCGTCCATTACACGCAACACCGAGGGAAATTCGCGGAGCCTTGAGATCATTCTAACCGCAGCCTGAAAACTCTGGAACATATGAGTACTGAAATACCTGTTCTTTGGAAGAGGGTGCGTTTCCATTGTTGCAGACAGGATAAGGCCGTTCCTACCCTCTGACCCAGTGACTATGTCCTTGGCCATTATACCCGCGGAATATCTGGGCTTTTCCGCATCCTTCAACACTCCGTCGCTTCTTGCTATTCTGGCTCCGAGAAGTATGTCCTCTATGTCGCCGTACTGGTTTGACTCCTGCCCGGTTGCTTTTGTGGCTATCCAGCCCCCAACAGTTGATCTGTAAATGGATTCAGGAAAGAAACCGAGAGTTCTGCCTCCGGAATTGAGTTTTTCCTCAATCTCCTTCCCCGTAAGGCCAGAACCGGCTGTAACAATGTTTTCGTTTATCTGGAAATCTTTCATGTTGGAGGTGTCGATCGCAACAGTCCTTCCGTCAACCTTTCCGCGTATTCCGCCAGTGACGGACGTACCGCCTCCAAATATCACGAAATGTATACTGACATCGCTGAACCCGAGTACCAGGTCTTCAGCCTCCCTGTCCAGTGGGTATATGACTGCATCAACAGGTTCAGGCAGCCTGCCGTTCTTCGCTTTAACCATTTCAAGAGATGAGCTCCCGATGGAATGGGTCATCCTTTCGACAGGATCAAGCGAAATCCTCTCGCTTGACACGTACTTCCGGAGGGCTGAAAGCAGATCCTTATCCTGTTCTATCCCTGGAACAGTGACAGTTCCGTCCCAGACACTCTTATCCCAGTCGAGGCCAAGAACACGTTTCAGGTATGCCTTCATGTCTTCCTTTACTTCCATTTCCTTTCCGTCATCGTAAAGGACGTTTGCAACCCTGATCATAGAAGTTCGAGCCAATGTGTAGATATCCATAATTTTTATATATTAATTTATCCGATTGCACATGCCGCACAATTAAGCATTAATAGTATCCCATACATTTACTCATGATTTTGATGAATGAAAAAGACATAGTTATTACTCTTTCAGACGGTACCAAAATGAGGTCTTATTACGCACACCCTGACGACGGCAGGAAGCATCCCGCGATACTTGTTGTTCATGAAATATGGGGACTGGAATCCAGCATCAGGGCGATCGCAAAGAAATTCGCAGGGCAGGGCTACGTCGTCCTTTCACCCGATCTCTACCACAGGGACTCGCTGGTCCTCAATCCGAAGAACATCGAAGAGACGATGATGAAATTCTTCTCCCTTCCGCCGGAAAAAAGGAGGGACGAGGCATCAGTGCAGGAGTTCATGAAGGATCTTGACGAGGAGAAGAAAAAGGTCATGGAGAAGATATTCTTTTCGAGGGAGAACCTTGAGAAAGGCATGGTATCGGACCTGATAGAATGCAAGAAATTCCTTGAGAATGATCCAAACGTCAAAGACGGAAGCATAGGTGCCACGGGATTCTGCCTCGGCGGAGGGATTGTTTTCCAGTTGGCCACAAGGTCAGATGTGAAGGCAACTGTTGTTTTCTACGGTTCAAATCCACATCCGGTGGAGAACGTGAAAGACATAAAGGGGGAGGTACTTGGGCTTTATGCCGGCGAAGATACAGGAATCAACAACACACTTCCGGACCTTCTGAGAGAGTTTGTGAAAAACAAGAAGAGCTACAGCCTCAAGATATACGAGGGGGCAGTTCATGCATTCTTCAATCACGAGAGGCCAACTTACAACAAAGAAGTGGCTGAAGATGCATGGGAGAGTGCCACCGGCTTTTTCTCCAAACATCTGGGTGAATAAGATGAAGGACCAGTGGGACAGGAACCTTGTCATGCTGTGTTTCACAAACTGGACTGCCACGCTTGAGGGAGTCCTGAAAAAGCAGGAAGATGAAAAACAGGACTAGATCCGTTCTTCTTCAAGCACTATTTTTATTTTTCATTTTCAAGTTTCTTTATTCTTTCGCGGATATTTCCTATCGCACTGTTCACTGCGGAATCTGCCTCTTCTATGTGCTCAGATTTGGCGGACACCTCTATTTCTATTTTTGAAATTCCAGTTTCTGTTTTATCCGGATGAGTTTTAATGTAGACTTTTCCTTGATACTCTTTCATGAGTTCTTTAGAGATAGGTGCGATGGAACTCTCAGGAATGCCTTCAACGGTAAAAGATTTCTCAGAATAGAAGCTGTCATCGAGTTTGATTTCCTTGCCTATTTTCTCCATCATCGGCCGCATCTCTCGAGGGACCCCGGGGAGTATAAAAACTAGTTTTCCCTTCAACTGGATCTCCAGCCCGGGAGCACTGCCCACATCATTCCTGATGACCTTTGCGCCCTCGGGAATTAGTGACATCTTTTCCCTTTCTTCAGTCATCTTCATTCCCCTGCTCTCAAATCTCTCCCTTATCTGGTTGTAAGTCTCAGGGTGTATTATAAGCGGTATGCTGAACTCGCCAGCAAAGGAAGATACTGTCATGTCGTCAAACGTCGGCCCAAGCCCTCCGGAAGAAATAATGACATCACAGGCATCCACGCATGTTCTGAAGCCCCATCCGATCTCTTCAGGCTCATCAGATACAGTGATTACCCTGTGTACTTCGTATCCTGAAAAATACAGAACCCTTCCTATCTCAGCTGCATTCGTGTTGACTGTTCTTCCCTTGAGCACTTCGTTTCCTATGGTCAGAATGCAGGCCCTCATGGATCAAGAAGTGATTGGGGTTGCATATTTCTTTTGATTTGGACACATGGCCTGCGCTTAATTTATTATAAACGAATTAATCTGCCTGCAGAAGAGCGGAGGTTGTCGAGCTAGGTCAAAGGCGATGGATTCAGGGTCCATTCCCGCAGGGGTTCGCCGGTTCGAATCCGGCCCTCCGCATGTCCAAAGTGTGTATATATTGCCTTTAATCAGTGTTTTTATCTTTCTTTTTCCTCTTACTGAACTCCTGAATTAACCTGAAGCTAGTCCAAGCAGATGTAAAAATGAACAGGAGCATTAGAAAGGCGAGTATGTATGGGGAATTGAAGAAAATCTCTATCTTGAGCCAGAATGGGACTGAGGGAAGAGGTCGGGACGAAAATGGCGTACCGATAACAAGATCGTAGTATAGAAATACGCCGAACACAACGGTCACGGTGACCCAGACTATTTTTATCCTTCTCAAGCTCATCTAATCATCTTCCGTTTCTATCTAAGAGTCACATATGCAACTGAAATCCAGGTATTCAAGTTTTCACAGATCATAGTCAGAGTTCTGCCATGTCATTGTCGGACAACCATAATTACCAGAAGTGGTGAAGTTGTCTTGTATGTTCGCTTTCCCCGCATGTCCAAAGTGGTTCAAGTACGCCTTAATCGGCATATACGGAAAAGGTAACCCATTTTTATTGGTAAAGGATAGTTAGGGAGTTGTGGAGTTAGCTAAGTGGACACTGTACCATTTATTAAGTGAAATCCCCAGTTTCCAATCTGAATTGGCGATACGTGTTTCCCCGTGTCTTATGGTCGTTGGACACAGATAATAAAATTCTGAAATACGTCAGTAGCTGTACTTAGATAGATCATATTTTGTGCAGTTTCCTTCTTCGTCCAGCATGAGCATGACTCCATAGTTGTTGTCATCGGTGACAAAATTTGCAAAAACAGTCCATGTTTTCGTTGTTTCGTTATAGCTTGAGTATGTTACTTCGAGGTCTCTGGCTTCCTGATGCATGCTTTCCAGTACTTTGACTACCGCTTCCCTGACATCAGCAAGCGTCTTTACGACCATGATATGCATATTATGCCTCGATTTATAAATTTATGACCAATTGCAGTTCACAGGAAGCAGCTTTTGATTTAGCCACTGGAAATGATTTTGTTTCACTCTCTTACAACTGAAACTTATTTTCACCTTAAATAAGTTGATTTGATATGCAAGCGTGAGAGCACTGGCAGCAATTGCGGCCATCCTTATTCTTTCCACGCTGCCTGCGGTACCTGTTTCTCTTTATGCGGGCGGTTATCATGCCCATACGTTCACATCAGGGGTTCCCGACAATAAGAATTCCACTGCGGAATACTTCGTTGCGTACACTAAGAACCTGAATTCCAGCGGAATAATCAACGGAAATGTGAATCATCAGCTTCTTTCAGGCGGGCCGGAAGCCATTCTGTACCTGAAAGGAATGAATACCCTGTATGTCGCTTCAAGCCCTGATATCATCACTGCTTTTTCAGGCAATTACCTGAATATGACAAGCAGCTACACAGTTGGAGAATTTCCTGCTGCTCTTGCATTCGTGAATTCCACCGACTCAATTTACGTGCTGCCTGGTTACAATAACATAACTTCTCTGAATCTTTCTGAAGGAAGAACTTCAAACATTACAATCGGAGGATACCCCCAGGAACTTGCATATGATCAATTGCTGAACATAATGTTTGTTACAGTACAGAATCCAGATAAAATAGTTGCAGTGAATGTTTCGTCCGGCAAAGTGATGTACGACCTGAACCTTACTGAAGGCCCTTTTGGCGCGCTGTTTGACACGCAGAATGGATTGCTATATTACACTGTGCCTTCAAATGGCACTGTCATGTCATACAATCCGGGCAAAAGGTCATTTGCGGGAAGTATATCCGTAGGAGGGTCACCTTACGAATTCGGCATGAACACGCTTACGGGAACAATATACGTTTCCAATCAGGGGTATTCTTCAGTGGATGTAATCAACGGGAACAATAACACCCTCACG
Organism: Thermoplasmataceae archaeon; assembly: GCA_046703525.1. Lineage (GTDB taxonomy): Archaea > Thermoplasmatota > Thermoplasmata > Thermoplasmatales > Thermoplasmataceae > WAQW01. The sequence goes on along the minus strand of JBJKSW010000046.1, from coordinate 12,602 downwards.
GGTAACATAAGTGTCGGATCTTCGCCATCCGGCATCTCGTTCGACCCGAAGACCGGATGCCTGTTCGTCTCCAATACAGATTCCGGAACTGTTTCAGTAATTAATGCCGGTGAAAACAGGGTAACACAGAACATAACTGTCGGAAAACAACCTTACTGTGTGGCATCAGGCAACAATAAAGGAGAAGTGTTCATTGGAAACCAGGGTTCAGGCAGCATATCTGTTCTGAAGCCAATAAAGTATTACAAGCTCACATTTGTTGAGTCAGGCCTACCTGCTGGGACAACCTGGTCAGTAACTGCAAACGGGAACCAGAGGTATTCAGACACCGGGAGCATCACATTTGACACGCCGGCCGGAATTATAAATTATTATTCCTCTCCGGTAGGCGGATACCATGGTTCAAAATCAGGGTCCGCAACAATCAGTGGAAATTCAGTAGTGAGCATCCATTATTCATCGGCTGCTGCAGAGAACTCGGAAATCATGGAGATTTCAGTTGTAGTGTTAATTGAGGCGGGTGCTGCATTTTTCCTTCTGAGGGGACGGGTTTCCAGGCTGTTTGCCGATCTGAGGGGGAAAAGAAAGGGCAAATGAATACCGATGCCCGAAAATTGGCGGTCCAGCACTATTCTACCGTCTGAGAATCGCTTTGTGTTCCTTCCTGAACTTGTCTATTTTCGGACTGATCACAAACTGGCAGTACTGGGCTTCACTGTTGCGCTTGAAGTATTCCTTGTGGTACTGTTCAGAACTGAAGAAATTCTTGAATTCAGTGACTTCAGTGACAATTGGGGACTTGAACGATCCGCTCTTTCCAAGCTCTTTAATCACTTGCTCCGCAACCTCTTTCTGATGATCATTCAGGTAGAAAATGGCGGATCTGTACTGTGGGCCAACGTCATGGCCCTGCCTGTTCAAAGTCGTTGGGTCATGTGAGGAAAAGAATATTTCGAGTATATCCCTGAATGATAACTTTGAAGTATCGAACTCTATTTTTACAGTTTCTGCGTGTCCCGTAGTTCCAGTGCATACAAGCTCGTAGGATGGGTTGTCAACATGGCCTCCGGAATAGCCGGAATCTACAGATTTCACTCCGTCTATTTCAAGAAAAACTGCCTCAGTACACCAGAAGCAGCCTCCTGCAAGATATGCAGTCTCCTCATTTCCTGGCATTTTCGCCCTCCGGAACAAAGACCAAGGAGATAGAATTTACACAGTGCCTTGTATTCTTAGGGGTGAAGCCTTCATTGAGGAATACGTGGCCAAGGTGTGCGCCACAGTTTGTGCACTGTATTTCGGTTCTAACTCCGTCCCTGTCTGGAACCCTTCTGACCGCACCAGGAACTTCTTCGTCGAAGCTCGGCCAACCGCATCTGGCGTCGAACTTGCTGTCTGAACTGTAAAGATGTGCACCGCACCTCTTGCACATGTACCTGCCTTTTGAAAAATTTGTTTCATATTCGCCGCTGAATGGCCTCTCTGTGCCCTTTAATAGAATTACCCTCTCCTCTTCAGGAGACAATTTCCTGTATTCCATTTGCTGTACAATTTATTTTCATTACTTAAGCATAATGCATACTGAAAGATGAAAAAGGCTCCACTCCTGACTGCACAAATAATTAATCTTAATTTGGATAACCCTTCATGGTTCTCCGCCTGAAATGCTATAATGTGCGTATACCGCTTGTGATTCCCTTCAAGACGAGTTTTGGTACAACAGAAGTCAGGGATGCTTTGATATTCGAACTGAGTGACGGCAACAATACTGCATATTCTGAATCAGTGACATCCACTTCTCCAGATTACGGTTATGAAGACAATTCGACTGTGCTGCATGTTGCAAAGGATTTTCTGGCCCCCATGCTTGCAGACCTTCCTTCTCCTGCAGAATTTATGGAAAGGGCATCGGTGATCAAGGGCAACAACATGGCCAAGGCATCACTTGAAATGCTCCTCTGGGATTTTCACAGCAGGGCGGAAAATAAGGCCATACAGGACACAATGGGTGAAAACAGGGGATATGCAAGCGCGGGTGTGTCCATTGGCATGAGTTCAACCGACAGGATGCTGAAGCTTGTTGAAGACGGGATGAAGCGCGGATACAAGAGAATAAAGGTGAAGATAGAAAAGGGCAAGGAGATGGAAATACTCGGTTCTATCAGGAACAAATATCCTGACATACCGCTTTCCACGGATGCGAACTGCAGTTATTCATTTGAGGACATTGACCTGCTTAAGGAACTTGACAGTTTCAACCTTGAATATCTGGAACAGCCCCTTGGACACGATGATCTCGTTGATCACGCCGAACTTGCAAAGTCAATGAAGACTCCAATCTGCCTTGATGAATCCATAACAAGCGCAGAGATAGCTGAAAAAGCATTCAGGATAAAGGCCTGTTCAATAGTGAACATAAAGCCCGGCAGGGTCGGTGGTTTTACTGAGTCTCTGAAAATTGCCAGATCAGTCAGGAGGAGCGGAGGCCATGTCTGGATTGGCGGAATGCTCGAAACAGGTATCGGCAGGGCCTTCAATGTTGCCCTCGCGTCGAATTCACTGATTGATTTCCCGGGTGACACATCGCCAAATGACCGGTATTTCTCAAGAGACATTGTTTCCAACCCGTTCACAATGGAAAACGGCACCATAAGGCCTAACGGGACCGCAGGAACAGGAATTCAAATAGATCATTCAGAATTCATGAAATCTGTTCACAGTGCATACACACTTCTTGAAAAGGAATAATCAGCCGAATATGTTCTCCGGATGCCTGGATACGAACTGCGAATTCCTGCTGAAGAGGTATGCATGCTCCTCCCTGCTGTAATTAATGACGGCATAGCCATGGCTCAGAAGGAAGTTGAATGCAGACCGCATCTTTAGCCTGAGTGATAACGCCTCATTCATGTCTTTCTTCTTGAGTTCTGCGAAATCATGAACTATTGAGAATTTCAGGCATTCATTTTCAGTGTAAGTGCCGAGATCATTCCCGGCGGTGCCTGTTATGTCAACACATTTAAATGGATCAAGATGTTCTTTTCTGTCCTTCAGCCACCATTCGGCAATGAGCCTGTCTGTCGGTATGCCGTAGTTCAGTTCATCCTTCATTTCTCCATAGAACTCGTTTCTGTACGACCTTGAAGTGGCACCGAGTTTTTCGATGTTGAAAAAAGCGTTCTTTGATACGGCCGGGTCAAAAGTCCAGGCTATCAGTTCATAACCGTTTTCGAGTGCCCACTTTTTCTGGCTCTCCTTGAGTTCATAGCCCACACTGGTCTCCCTGTAATCAGGCCTTACACCCGTCAGGTGCGAATACAGGTAATTGCAGCCGTTCCTGCGGGCCGGTATGCTGACCTGTATTCCGGTGATTATGCCGTCTTCTTCGGCGGTAAGGACCAGCCCGCCGTGAAACTGGATTGCAACAAGAAAATCCTTGAACACGTGTTCAGGAGATTCCCTTCCCCAGGTTGACTTGATCACATCAATAACTGCCATCATCCTGTCCGGTTCCCGAATAGATGATATATGCACCGGATTTCATACCAATGCAGTTATTAGATTTTTGCCTGAATGGTGGTGTCAGATGTCATTCAATCTCTATCCTGCGAGGAATCTCTATTGATATTTCGCTGCCTGCAGCTATGCTGCCAGGTAGCTCTCCCGGCTTTGCGTGTATCTGAAACATTTCACCTGATTCAGTGACCAGATGAACTCTGATTATTTCGCCTTCAAAACCCAGTGTCCTGATCCTTCCGGTGACATCTCCTGCATTTCCTGTTATCATGAATTCGGAAGGATGGAACGCAACTATCCTGCCTCCTATGCTGATAATGTTGTAACCAAGGAACTTTGCTTTTTCAACGGTGTCAGGGTTCTTGAATAAGGCTTCTGGCTTACCGTATGATTCCAGACGGCCCGAAAACATGAGCCCCGCACGGTCTGCCATGTAAAAACCTTCATGATGGTCGTGTGTGATGTAGATCATTGTGAGGCCTCTTTTCCTGGCAAAAGCCTTGAATTCGCTCCTGAGATTGCCTCTCAGCTGCATGTCGAGAGAGCTCATGGGCTCATCCAGAAGGAGAAGCTGGGGAGACGGTGCCACTGAACGTGCAAGCGCAACCCTCTGCTTTTCACCTCCTGATATTTCTCCCGGGCGCCGTCCTGTGAGATGGCCAATCCTGAGCAGATCCGCAAGTTCCGTAACCTTGTCCCTGACCGTGCCCTCACTCATGCCGGTGTTTCTGATGCCGAACGCAATGTTATCATACACGGTCATATGGGGGAACAAGGCAAGGTCCTGGAAAATCATTCCGACATTCCTCCTACCAGCTGGTATTTCAGTCACATTTCTGCCGGCTAGAGATATTGTACCGCTGTCAGGCCTTTCCAGGCCGCATATGTTGCGAATAAGGGAGGTTTTGCCTGAACCGCTGGGGCCAAGCAGTGTCATTGTTTCACCCTCTTCGAGCTCAAAACTGATTCCGTCCAGAAGGAACCCGCTCCTGTACCTTTTTGTCAGTCCGCTGACTTCAACGTATGCCAACGAATTTCTCCCCCATTTTCTGGATTACATAAAAAGACAGCAGGCTTATGACCAGGAGTATCGAAGCTGCGGCATATGATGCTCCGGGAAGCCTCAAAGTCTGGAGCGAATAGATTTCAACGCTTAAGGGGACATAACTGCCGAACGCGAGAAAATTTGTCGCCGAAAATTCACCAAGGCTAACAGCAAATCCGAACATGAGAGCTGATGCAAAGGTTGCTTTTGCCAGCGGAAGTTCAACCTGAAAGAAAGGAGATCCCCGCAGTGTCCTTGCAGATTCAGACAGTGTATAAGGCACAGCAGAGAGGCCAGCATCAATCACCCTCAGCACGACAGGTACTGCAGCAGCACTCTGGGCCGCTATTATGAGAACCCAAATCAGGTTGGACGGAAAGACAGATTCAAAGACCATTGAGATTGCAAAGGCCATGATTATTGCAGATACAATGAGTGGAATGTACTGAGGAATTTCCGAAACACCTGAAAACCTTCCATAAAGCCTTCTTTTCCCCACTATCCATGCCATTCCGGCAGATGTGACCAGCAGTGCAGTCATTGATCCGTAAAACAATGAATTCAGGATACTTGCCACAGTTCCTGTTCCGACTCCTGAAGCAATACGGTTTCCGAATAGGAGCTCATAATTTCCAAGGCCCAGCAAATGAACCTGTGACGTGAATGACGCCCTGAATACAGAGGCAAGAAGGTAGACTTCTACAGCCACCCAAATTGCTGCATATATCAGACCTGCAAGGAAATATACTGATTTCTGCCTTGACGGGCTGCCCCTTATGGCGCCTGTGCTCTCCATTACTCTGTTGCGCCCCGAAATAAGGATATAAACTATCACGGGAATAATGAGGATTATTGATTCCACCATAGCAACGGCAACTGCTGATGATATGTCATTGAGTGTTTTTGCCTGGTAGTATATCCAGGCATCCATTGTGAAGAAAGACGGGCCACCTATTATGAGGGGTGCAGCAAAACCTGTAAAGGAATACATAAAAGCAAGGATTGCACCTGTTATCCCAGCGCGTATTCCTCCGCGCCCCCAAACTGTAATGAAGCTCCTGTATTTGGAGGCGCCAAGTGTTGCAGCAACCTCCTCTGCCCCCGGATCAGACTGTTCCAGTGCAGTCATTGTGAACAGGGCAACTATAGGGGCGTTGAAAAAGGTGTTGACTGCAATAATTCCGGCGAGACCGCTTGAAAAACCTGCGAATAGTGCTGAACCTCCAATGACGGGAGCCGATGACCCGAAACCGGAAAGGAAAGCGTAAACGACAATTACTGAGGGCAGGAAGAATGGTACGAGTACAAATGACCTCAGGAGGCGCTTGAACCTGAATTCATGCCTCCCAAGGAATAATCCAAGCGGGAATCCTGCAGCAAAGGAAAGTGCTGAGCTCAGCACGCCCTGGATCAGTGAGTTGTAAATCGCCCTTCTTGTAAGGATGGCCGTTGTACCGTTTCCTGCAATCATTCCAAATAAACCGGAATTTATGTGCGCAGCAACAAGAACAAAGTAAGGAAAGAGCACAAAAACAAAGGCAAATGCTGCAGGAACGAGAAGAAGAATTGCGTTCCTGAACCTGAAAACTACATTATCGTTAGCCATTCATTCTCCCAGGTGCTCAGGTTGCGGGAAATAGCCGTAGCATCTATGTACTGATTCAAGGGATGGATAAGACCCGGATTTACAATGAGGCCGAAAGAAGCTGGCAGCGATATGGTACTGTTTGCAGGATACATCCATTCATTTTCAGGTATCAGGTTCTGCACTGTTGGTGACAGAAAGTAATTTACAAACTCCTTTGCAATTCCTATATTTGCCGATCCGTTCACTATGCCAACGCCATAAATTGTTCTCCATCCGTATGCAGTACCGTTACTGTAGGCCACAGTGGAGCCGGTGCCGTTTCCATACCCCATCACCTGATTGTATGCAGGATCAGTGAGGTAGCTCACAAGCAGGTCAGTTCCGGCTCCCGTTCCAAAGGAAGAGAATGAGCTGGCCCAATCCGTGAAAATGTGCTGATTCGTATACGGCTTGATAGCCTGCCACCACGAAGTCCAGTTTTCGTGAAGGACGTATGTATAATAAGCGATCTGCCAGAGCAGAAACTCCTCGCCGGTAGCACTGGAAATGGGGTTCTGGAGAAGCAGGTTTGATGCATTGGATGGCTTGAGAAGGTCGCTGAAAGTGGGTGTGAAGCTTTCATTCTTGACAAATGTCTTGTTGAAATCGATTCCAAGGTACGAATACTCATAGGGAACAAGGTACTGCGCAACGCTGCCCATTTCAGAAAGAAGAGTAGTGTTTACGTACCCCTCGCCAGGCGGTGTGTACTTCAGAAGAAGATGGTTTTCCACGGCCTGAATTCCATTAATGTTTGTCAGACCGATAACAACGTCCGGCCGGGAACTGCTCTTTGATTCAAGTGACTGCAGCAGGCCGCTCTGAATGTATCTCACATTTACCTTGACGCCGTACTGGTGTTCGAACGACTGGAAAACAGTGTTCTTTGCAGTTGTATTGTTCAAGCCGTAACTCATGAAAGAACTGTATGTGTATACCGTCAGTGTATTCTCTCCTGAAGGCCTGTTTGCAACCGTGTAGTAGACGGAAAATGCAGTCACCACAATAACTACTGCAACAGCAAGTGCTGCAATTCTTTTCTTATAGGATACGTATCTTTCAGTCTTTTCCGGTCCATCTCTCGCAGGATCCATTCTTATTTCCTGCCAGTAAAGTCGCTATAGAATCACACTTCCCTGCGCCAGTATTATCTGGATCAGGTTAAAGGGTCGGCAACAACATTACTTGCTGCCCTCTCAGCATATTCCTGCGCTCCCCTAGCAACCTGATATCGAACAATCAGATTTTAACTTATTGCAGCACTGAAAAAGAAAGCAGTTTCACTTGATTTCAAGATACGCAAGAGTGATCATGGATATGAGCGCAATCCCGAGAATAACAGCTCCGAGAACTGTCATGAACTTGCTGTGGAATTCACTCCCAACAAGAAGACCAAGGCCCAGACCTCCTGTTATTCCTATGGCGATCTCCCTGCTGCCCATGACTATCTATTTGAAAATAATTCTTAAATCGTTATCCTTAAATCCGCAGATGCTCCCGTTTCAGGAATTCAGACAGTTAAATCAGATCATGAAAGGAGAGACCTAAGGTGTGACCATTCATGTATATTAAACACTTCCGGCATTTTATAATAGTGAAGGTTGCAGGCCGGAACGGAGGAATGTTGGAAATGATGGAATCTGAGGAGCTGGATGACCTGTACAGGTGTCCTGCTTGTGGTGGAAAGATTGGAAAGGAACTTGAATGCGAAAACTGTACCAGAGTTTACGTCAGAAAAAATGGCATCTACATATTCATTGATGAAAAGACATCAGATATTGAATGGGAATGGGACAGCCGGATAACATCACAGCAGTACAGAAAGGAACTCCTCCAGAACTATGAAAAGATGATCAGCCCGAGGATAAAGGAGGCACAGGCAAAGTGGTGGAAAGCAGTGTATCCAAAAATTGCTTCCATGTCCGGTCTGGTTGTGGATCTGGCAACAGGTCTCGGGAACATGCTGGAGCAGGTTTTGACGCGGGCAGAGGCCAGAGCAATTGCCACGGACATTGATCCAAACGTTCTGCTCTCAACAAAGAATGATCTCGATACGCGCATAAAGAACAGGGCCACATACATTGCCACAGATCTCAGGCATCTCTCACTCCGTGACGATTCTGCAGACTATGTGACATCCTTCGCGGGAGTGAACAACATTCCTGAGACATCCGTTGTGGTTGATGAATTCTACAGGATCCTGAAACCGGGAGGAAAAGCTGTTGTCATGAGCTCATTTGTTGACAGAGACACCCAGACTGCTGAACTGGCAGAAGACTATGGTTTTCTGGAGGCATACATTCATGATGATTTCATGACGCTTCTGGAGGATTGTGGCTTCTACCTTGTAAACGACGTCGAAACCGGAAGGGTAGTCTGGGAGGAGAATGAGATGGACATATTCCCCATTGACGGTGACACAGTGTATTTCCACGTGATCGAAATTCAGAAGTGAGATAGGCCTATGCTGTGTCAGGTCTGCAACTTTCTGGCTGCAGACAATTCATATTTAACCATGACTGCAGTGTGGATCAAGTAAAGTGCTGAAATTGCCAAGCCATAATATATGCCTGACTCAAAATTCATTCCTATCATACCCCAGAATGAAAGCACGTAGAGCAGAATGTACGGCCCAAGTATTTTTCTGTTTTTCCTGAATGGAATGCGGAGAACATAGTCCAGCAGTAACTCCAGCACTATGAATATAACAAAAAGTGCCAGGTATATTCTATACCAGAGGATCGTATAACTGAGAAGAAGGTAGAGGGCGGGGACCAAAAGAAAGAGAAAAAGCAGGCCTGAGACACTGCCCGTTCTTTTCAAGTCCCTGATGCGCGAAAGAAATATGAGTGCCATCAGAACATTCGCAATTGCAGACATTCCGAAGAGCACTGCACTGACTGTATTCATGATGGCATTTCCACTTCAGGGGAAAGCCAGGATGTAATGGGATGTGAGCCGCGTTTCTTCCTGGACCCTATTATTTTGTTTTCCATTTCCTGAGCCTGGGTTCGTATGTTTCAAATATGAACGAGAGGCACTTGCCGTAGTTCCAGTCGTGATGGTCCAGCGACATGGTAAGGGGTTCAGCAATAATTTTTGTCCTGACGGAATATTTGATTCTGCCCTCAGACTGGTACTTAATCACATGTATGTTCAGCTTTCCGTTCGAAAGGCCGGTGATCCTGGAAAACCTGATTATAAACTTGCTCGCCATCGCGAATGTTATGTCATAAATGTCCATGTCGTCAGGGTCAAGGCCGGTGACCTGGATTAGTATTCCTTCCTTCAGCCTTCCAGTGTCCAGTGAATCAATAATATCCATCATGTCCACGACACCAACTATTTTCATTTCCTCATCAACAACAGGCATAACATGAAGCCTTGTCTTCACAAGCATTTCTGCAGTCCTGACAATTGAATCTCCTGGCATGACAGATTCCGGGTTGCTCATCAGGGATGCGGCAGTAACACTCACCTTCACCATGTCGCCGCCAACATCACCGGTCGCCATATAGCCGCCCCTTATGCTCTCCTTCTGGCGCCTGAATGTGTCTGCAGCTATGTCATCTAGCCTCAGAATTCCTGTCAGGCGGTTGTTCCTGTCCACAACGGGTATTTCGGTTTCACCAAGCCCCCTCATCTTTACTGCAGCCGTATCGACATCATCTTCCTCCAGTACAGTAACTGGATCAGATGACATGACATGCCTGTTCCTGATCTCCCTTCCGTCGAGGAGGTCTTCTATCTTCTCAAGTATATCTGTCCTGGAAACAATACCCAGAAGTTTTCCCTTCTCTGTGACCGGGAAAGCGGAAAGGCCTGTATCTACTATCAGCCTGATGATTTTGATTACATCTTCTTCCGGGTTAACTGTAGTCGTGTTTACGAGAAAACTCTCGGCCCTTGCTGAAAGCTGAATGCTGTTCCTCCTCAGAATCTCCCTGTAATCCAGCATCCCTGCGTATTTCTTTCCATTCACAGCCGGTATCTGATTAACATCCAGGTCCTTCATTTTTGCCATTGCATCTGAAACGGTTGCATTCTTGATGTCAATGGCCGCCGGGTCCTTTGTCATTATGTCTCTGACGATCATATGAACAACACATGTAACTTATTTGCATACTGCTTTAAAAGGGGCTATCCTTAAGGAAAATTCCGCTTTGCCAATCAAGAAAGCATCATTCATTAAGCGGCAGCCTGTAATGTATACGAAAATGTAACAGTTACTGATTTATTGAGAATATAACGACTGAACATTATTTAGGGGTTGAAGTAATTTGAATTGGTTGACATATGACTGATCTGTTTAAAAAAGCAAGGGAGGAGTTTCCTGCGCTTGACAAAACTGTTTACCTCAACTGGGCCGGAACGGGGCCGATGCCTGCGGGTTCAGTCAGGGCAGTGGAAGAATTAATAAATGCAATGCACAAACAGGGTGGAGCTTCACTGGCTGAGATGCGGCACAAAATACCGGTGGAAGCAAAGAAAGAACTGGGAAATCTACTGAATGCCAGTATTGAGAATATAGCTGTAACCGGAACCAGCACAACCCAGGGTGTACAGTCGGCCTTCAATGCCATTAACCCGAAGAAGGGGGATGAGATAGTCACCTGTGACCTCCAGTACGTCCTCAGTGAAGTTGAACTCCAGAAGTGGCGCAACAGGGGAGTTGAAATAAAAATTGTAAAGAACAGGGGTGGAACATACAGCCAGGAAGACTTTTCAGGTGCTATTGGAAAGAAAACGTCAGTCGTGTTTCTGGATTCAGTGACATGGATCAACGGATTCAAATTTGAAGTCCCTGAAGTCGCAAAGATTGCCCACGAGAATGATGCAATCATGCTTACAGATTCAATTCAGCACGTTGGTCAGGCAACCCTCGACACCAGGAAATTTGGCGCAGATATAATCGCCGGTTCCGCTCAGAAGTGGCTTTCCGACATGCTCGGTGTAGGATATACATATGTGAGTTCAGAAATAGTTGAGAGGCTTGAGCGCCCATACTACGGATACAACAACACTGTTGAGCCTGAAGGGGGATGGCCTGCTTATTTCGCAGACATAGACCGCCCTGTTTTCAGCAACTTCACGTTCAGCCCTGACCCATCAAGCATGCTGGAATATGGTGGCAGCCTAGCCAACCTCGGCGGCCTTGCAGCACTTGCACCCAGCCTTCGTCTCATAAACGGAATTGGGATTTCAAACATCGAGAAGAGGGTACTGGAACTGAAGAAGGTACTGATTGAAGGTCTGGAGGACCTCAGGATGAATATTCACGAGCCACATGACAGAAGACACCAGACAGGCATAACAACGTTCGAAACCGGCAGGGGACGTGAATTTGACCGAAAAGCGGTTGAGAAGCTCGCAAAGAGAGGTATTACTGTTTCATACCGGGCAGGTTCCGGAATTGGCGGCATCAGGATATCGACACACTATGTCAACAACGAAACAGATATAGGAAGACTGATAGAAGCACTCAGAGAGGAAAACAGCAGGCAGTCATAGGAACCTCAACTTCGAAAAACAGGCCTTCTGCTCAGCAACACAGGGAGGCTTGATTGCATGCTCGGCATTCCACGCGTCTGATCCTTTATTCGTGAAGCAAGGTCATCCTCTTTAATCCGCATCTTTGACCCACCTCTTCTTACACTGACTGAAACCAGGCCTGATTCAAGCTCTTTTCTTCCAACAACGGCAACGTACGGAACCCACTTCTTTCCTGCTTCTGCCACCTTCTTTGCTAGCGTTTCATTCCTGTCATCAACATCACACCTGATATCGAGTGAATTCAGCCTGCTGCATATTCTGACACCCTCCTCAACATATTCCCCGCTGACTGGAATTACTCTGACCTGTGTGGGAGATATCCATAGCGGAAGTTCAGGTTTCTCCATTTTTATGGCTTCCTCCAGGAGAATATAGATCCACCTTTCCAGGCTTCCGATGCTTGAGTGACATATTGTGCAACAGTTCTTCATTCCGTCCTTGGCGACATAACTTATACCGTACCGCTCAGAGTCAACAACGTCGAGCTGGACCGTGGAGAGCTGGCAGGACCCTCCGGCGGAATCGATCCCCTGGAATTCATTCTTTATTATCCAGTAGTGTTTCATCCTGCTGAGAATTTCGATGTATGCCGGCCTTCCGGAATGATTGAGAAGTTGAATAATCCCGTCCCTGTTCTCTTCGAAAAAACTATCAAGAACCCTGAAGACGAGTACATACTCTATGCCTGCGGAATCTGCAAGATCGCTGTACCTCATGAACAGGTCTGAATATTCTTTCCACCCGCTAATGCTATCGGCCGTAAATGAGTGAATGTCAGGCATCGTGAAAGCACGAAGCCTCTTGAGGCCTGAGAGTTCTCCTCTCCTTTCGTACCTGAAACTCTTCGACAGTTCATATACG
>JBJKSW010000045.1:0-46585 GCA_046703525.1 Thermoplasmataceae archaeon | reverse complement strand
ATACGCGCAGAGGAAAGTTTCTGTAGCTCAATCCTGTTTCCCTCATCATCTTGAACAGCCCGAAATCTCCAGCGAACCTGAGTACCCATTTATCCCTGTTTTTTCCTGCGCTCACGTTGTAATGCCGCTCGTGAAAGGATTCCCCCTGCTCCCTTATTTCCCTGACAGACCAGTCATACAGCAGTGGTGTTTCTATCTTCATTGCCCCGAACTTCCTGACTGCTATGTCATAAGCCCATGAGGAAAGGATATCGATCATAAGCTCCCCGTCCGGGTAGAACCTGAAATGTCCGGAATCAGAGGCAGCCTCATAGTCCACGAGTTCGAGCTTCTTCATTGCATCTATGGACGGAGGCGGGCCTCCATTACTCAAAGAAAGCCCTTCATTTGCAATGTACTTTCTCAACAGTGGATCCTTTATCTTTTCAAGCAGCCCTTCAGCCGGTACGGAATTTGTGTCCAGTTCGTACTCTGATCCGTCAGGTTCAAGAACAACATATCTGCTCCTGACATCGAAAATAGCATCTTCCCTTTTAATTACATGCGGCATGTTTCAACACCCTTCAGAAAATAGAGCCAGGATTCAGAAACAGCCATCTACCGTACGGCAGTGGCCCTTCGAGTAACTGTGGTTGAAAAATGGGATTGATAACCCGCGTAACCTGCCGGTAACTCGTTCTTCATTGGCAGCCGATCATTGGGAAACTGGTATTAATCTTTGCCCTCTGGACCACACGGCACACTCAAAAATGTTAATATAGAAGCCAAAACCTATGTGGATATGGCGAAATACACCGGAAAGACTGCCGTCATTACTGCTGCTAGCTCAGGTATAGGAAAGGGCATAGCATCCGTTCTGGCGGGCGAGGGATGCGACCTGCACCTGCTGTCAAGGAACAGGGAAAAGCTGAATGCGGTAGCGGAAGAAATATCCCGGGCGTCTGGAACAGATGTGAAGGCACATTCCGCAGACATGTCGGTACCTGGTGACGTTAACAGATTCATAGGGGAAGTATCATCAGAAGGCAGGAAAATAGATTTTCTGGTCCTGAATTACGGAGATCCAAAAATAGCCCCGTTTCTCAGCCTCACAGAGGAGGACTGGGACAAGGCAACCAACCTGATATTAAGGAGTTCAGTCACAATTGTGCGGAAATTCCTTCCTGAAATAATAGAATCGAGGGGGAGGGTGATATTCGTCACTTCACTGACAACAAAACAGCCAATGGTTAACTTTGCACTCTCATCGGCCCTTAGGTCTGCGGTAGTGAGCCTTTCCAAGGTACTGTCACTTGAACACGCGAAGAGTGGAATAACCGTAAACAGCATTTCACAGGGATTTTTCATGACGCCCCGGCTGGAGAGTGTAGCCGCCAGGAAAGCTGAAGAAGAATCAATTTCTCTTGATACGGCTTATGGAGAACTGATGGAAGCCATCCCGGCCAGGCGTTTCGGGAGTACAGAGGAAATAGGAAAACTGGTCTCTTTTCTGTGTTCAGATGAAGCGGGTTACATAAATGGGGCAAATATTCCCATAGACGGAGGATTTTCCGGGTTTCCCTTCTGAAATAAAGCTTCATTGTAAACAGGAATAATGGCAAAAATAAATAATGTTATAGATGTTAGTACAGGCATGGAAGATGGAAGATGCGCAAACTGCGAGGAAATAACTAAGTGCAAGAAGTGCGGTGCAGAGATACAGTACTTTCATCACGTAGGCGTGAGGGCATCGTTCATTGCGGGCTCCTCAATTTGGCATATAGCTTACCCGTGCGGGCACAGAGTTGATACGGGACAGGCGCCTGTTGTTTCTGCCGCAGGGAAGAGTCTCGCTGTTTACAACGGCGGCCCGCTGTGGGGCGCAGGTTACAAGTGGTTCAATATTTTCTGGGGGAGTTTCTGGAAGGTCAATACATGGCCGGCGAAGATTAACACAGTTGTTGAGGATATAGAATCAAACGCATCATATTCAGGTAAGCTGTCACAGTATAATGTCGGAACAGGGTCGCTCGGAGGTCATGTGATTATTGATGCCGACCCTCCCCCTACGGTGAGTTCCCCGGATATAGGCAATTCAATAAAAGGCTGGATTGCGTCCGGTACTGTGACGGACCTTGGAATAAAGGGAGCTTATAACGTGTTCCTTCCCCCGGGAGTTACTGCTACACTTTCTTCAGAGAAATCTTGCATGGTCTTCTGCGATTACCATGACAGTGCGGGAGGCAATAACGGGCCGTTTTTCACCTGCGAACCGTATCCCTGTTCCAGCGGTTGCAACCAGTGTGATTCCCAGCCATTTGATACTCTGACACAGGGTCTATCAGAAGAGATGGTGGAACTGAAGACCGACATGAATCCGGGAACAGGCTGGACAATCGGAAATGAGGAAATATGTGACTACTGCGACAGGCATTTCGTATGCAACAGGATATCAACAGGAGAATATGTCAACGCCTGGTATGAGAATTCTACGGGGGCATGCTGGAAATCTTAGGGATATCAGTCGTTGCCGGTGCCGTACTTCTCCTCAAATACTCCCCTGCGCATTACTGCGACCGGTATTACAAGTGATAACAGCACTGTGGAGAACATTGCTATAGTATAAAGGTCAGGCGGAAGAATCAACTGGTTCAGCCCAATTGTTGCTATTACTATTCCGACAGCACCCCTGCTTCCCAGTATTCCTGTCACATAAGCGGCATCCTTCTTTCCTACAAGCCTCCTTGCCAGGGCAAAAACAAGAATGCCACCGGCCACTGCTGTTACCGGCAGCAGATAGGCAATATATTTTAGGCTGGGGATCCCGGGGATTATCATGTCCAGTCCAGCAATTGAGAAGAAGAGGGGTCCGAAAAAGCTGCTTTCCATCCTGCTCATTGTTCTCCTTACAGTTTTCTTCAGTTCTGCGCCGAAGCTCACATCGCTGACCAGAATGCCGGCAAAGAAAGCACCAAGAACGTAAGTTATTCCAAGCAAATCAAGGATGAACGAGACAAAGAGTGAAAATACTATTATTGTTCCAAAAATCACTTTCGGGCCCCTCTGGGCAGCATGGAGCCTGTTCAGAAAACCGGCAACAGAACTGCTCCTGCTCCTGAGGGCAAAATCGAGGGCAAATACAGCGACTAGCAACAACACGGTTCCAAGAAGCTTTATTGTTAAGGCCTGCGGGTTTGAGGCAAGTGAAACTATGACAAAACCTGTAACGTCTGAAATTACAACCGAGGATACTATCAGTTTACCAACTCTTGTTCCGCTAAGGCTGTACTGGCGAATAAGGACAGATGTAATGCTTATGGACGGAATTCCGACGGATATGGAGAGGAACAGAGCCGGAAGGCTGCTAAGGCCAAGGAACTGGACAGCAATAATGTACATGATTGCAACTGGAAAAAGAAATCCCGAAACACTCAGTCCAATTCCTCCAAGGTAGTTCCTGGTAAGGGTCTGTGTTTCCTCGTCTATGCCAAGCAGCAGAACAATGAAGAAAAGGGCGATTTCGGAGAAACCGTGCAGGAAGTCTGTCGGGATTATGACGTTCAGCAGCGCCGGTCCCAGAATGACGCCGGCAAGGATTTCCCCTGCCACAGCAGGAACATGCAGCTTCTCGCATAGTTCACCAAGTATGAGTGCAGAGATAAGCAGCAATAGAACTGCTTCAATGATTTCCATCTTCAGTACCCCTTCAGTTGTGGCCAGCCATATTTGTGCTTTCCCGTTCCTTTCTGATATATATCCAAACTTGCCGGATTATTTATGGAAGAAGCCTAAAACATCCATTCTACTGTTTCCCGCACAGATGATGTAGCTTACACGATCCGGAAAGGGTGAAATATAAGGCAGATATGTCGTAAAAATTCAGGATGGACAGTAACAGGATAATAAATGTCAGAACTTTTACAATAAGCGCAGGTGTTACTGCCGCATCCAACTTCATTGGTGTTTTTGGAGTGTACCTCGGTGCAACGCCAATCGAAATGGGCATTCTGCAATCCTCGTCAACTGCAATAATAAATCTCGGCCAGGTCTTCTGGGGCAGGTTCAGCGACATGAGCGGAAAAAGGATACCATCTCTCATGGCGGCAAGCATGGCACTTGCTTTCCTCTGGGGTCTAATGCTCTTTGTTACGTCCGCCATACAGCTTATCATTGTCTATTCATTCCTGTCGCTTGCTTCATCCGTCATAGCTGTCAACTGGTACGCACTCCTGGGGGATGTATACCCTTCCGAGCAGCGTGGAAGAAGACTTGCAGCCGTCAACAATATAGGATCAATCGGCAATCTTCTCTCAGTTTCGGCAATGGCTTTTGTGCTTCATGGTACAAGCAGATCCGTTCTGTTGATTCCATTTCTAATGGCAGTCTTCTCTTATGTGTTCACATTTTTCCTTCTGAGGGGACTTAAGGAATCAGGCGTAAAGCAGGAGAAGACAGAAAATCTTGCAGGAGCCCTGAAGGGCATAAAGAAACACAGGCTGTTCTACAGATACTTCATGGCAATGAATATTCAGGGATTCTTCTGGTCCATGGCCTGGCCTCTCTTCCCTATAACAATTGCCACAGTAATGCATTTTGACTATGCTATGGTGGCTGCCATGACCGCATTCACGCTTGGTGCAACGATAGCCGTTCAGAAATGGATAGGAAAAATCACCGACAGGATAAACAGGGGGCCCCTGATTTTTGTTAACAGGATGATGCTGAGTATCATCCCGCTTGGATATGCGTTTATGGGTAATTTTCCGGAATTCCTCATTCTCGGTGCATACAGCGGCGTTGTAGGGGCAATCCAGAACGTAACAATGAACTCTTATCTGCTTGATGTTATTCCGGTTGGCAGGAGGGCACAGTTCCTCTCCATAATAAACGGGGCGAACGGATTCATCTACCTTGCAGGCTCCATGATTGGAGGTGTCCTTCTTCAGTTCATGATAGGTCCATTTGGCCTCGGCCGGTCCCTTCTGTACCTTTACACTGCAATATTCATAGGAAGATTTGTTTCCTCTTTCATGTTCCGCAGGCTGAGAGAGCCGGTTCAGGGTGACAGATCCGACATTACACTCGTTTCAATACTTACGCGGTTCAGGATACCCGGTCTGCCTTCAGGCTCTGTTCAGAAGCCGAAGTGAATATTATCGGTCCCGCGCTATTCCAATGGTTAATATAAGAGGAGTTTATTGATATCTATGCCAGAGACATTCTATTTTATGAGGTACAATGAAGTCATTGGCAAAGCATCCAATCTACAGGAACTGCAGTCTGAAATGATGAGGCTTCAGAAAGAGAATCCGGAGTCGGTTATGTACCACATTCGCGAAGGCCACCTGAATACATGGATTGAAAGTACCGGAAACACAGAGCTGAGCAAGAAAATTGTTGCCGGTCTGAAGATAGATGATGTGATAAAGCTTCTGGGGGAATACAACACCGGACTGAAAAAAGGGACGCCTGCAAGGAAAAAGACCCCCTCAGGTTCCTCCAGGAGTACTAAGACATCAACAACCAGGAAGAAGCAATAGAAACAGTTTTTATCAACTTTTAAATAAGCGCCCGTCTTAATTCAGGGAGACACTTTACATATGTACAAAGAGCTAGGTAAAACAGGCGAAAAAATATCCGCTGTCGGCATTGGAACATGGCAGATGGACAGAACAGACAATTCCATTAATGTCATAAAGGAAGGAATCAGGGCGGGCACGAATTTTGTCGACACGGCCGAATATTACAGGAATGAGGAAATGGTCGGAAGGGCCATATCCGGTGAAACGGACATATTTCTTGCGACAAAAGTATTTCCAAACCATTTCAGGTACGACAGGTTGATCAAGGCGTGTGAGAACAGCCTCTCCAAGCTCAAGGTGAGCCAGATCGACCTCTACCAGCTGCACTGGCCCAACCCCAGGGTACCGATTTCTGAAACAATGAGAGCAATGGAGAAACTCATGGATGACGGGAAAATAAGGCACATTGGCGTGAGCAACTTCGACCTTGCCCAGCTTAAGGAAGCGCAGTCATCAATGAAGAAATACGAAATAGTATCCAGCCAGGTCGAGTATAACCCGATGGTCAGGTACGTTGAGAAGGAGTTGCTGGAATACTGCAACAGTGAAAAGATCACTACAATAGCCTACAGCCCGCTCAAGCATGGCAGCGCCATTTCCGCACTGTCCGGTGATGGAAATCCGTTTGCAAAGATTGCAGAATCGCACAAGGCAACTGTACCTCAGATCATACTAAGATGGCTGATAAGCAAGGAAGGTGTAGTTGCCATTCCCAAGACATCCCGCATTCAGAGGGCGGCTGAGAATGTCAGCAGCCAGAACATTGATCTGAGCAGTTCCGAACTAAAAGACATCGACGAGTTCGTCAGAGACATAAAGGCAATGTCCACAAAGAGCAAGGTCGGAGGCCTGATCTCATTCTTTTCATGGTTCTCATGAAACAGCATGGAAACCTGCATTCGGGTAACATCCTGCAACTTTACAGGTAATGATACCATCTTATTAGTCAGTCCCCGTTTTATTAATCATGAAGCTTTCTGCAAACAGACGTGTTTTCCTCCTGTCAGCTTACAGAGTTCAGCTAACCGATTCTTTTGGATTTGGAGAGCTCAGAAAAACAATCCCGTACCTGAAGAAGTTGGGAATACGGACACTCTATCTTTCCCCAGTACTGGAAGCTGCTCCCGGTTCAACACATTTCTACGACGTCACAGATCCTGAGAAAATAAGCGAGAGCCTCGGTGGGGAGAAGGAGTTTGAGGAAATGCTGGCTGAAGCCAGAAAGGAAGGCCTTAGCATAATGGTGGATGTTGTGGCAAACCACATGGCCCTCCAGAACGCTCTGCTGGATGACATACTTTCAAGGGGAAACAAGTCTGAATTCTATAATTTCTTTGACATAGACTGGTACCATCCGAGGGCATTCGGAAAACTGATGCTCCCGGTGCTGGAAAGATATGCTTCCGAAATGATCAGGAGCAACGACATCAGGTTCTCCGGTGACAGGCTCTTTGTGGACGGATTTTCTCTGCCGTTCATGGCTGACGGAATCGCAGTCTCAAGAGATGAGGACATTGTTTCACATCTTGAGAGGCAGAATTACATTCTGACAAGAGGGTCATCGTCCGGATCAATGATAAATTACAGGCGATTCTTTGCTGTAAATTCACTCATTGCAATGAATATGGATTCTGACCATGTCTTCAGTTACTACCACAGAAAACTGTTTGAATATGTGGATAGGGGGCTCATTGACGCATTCAGGATTGACCACGTTGATGGCCTGCATGACCCGGAGAGGTATTTCCTGAGGCTGAAGGAGAAGTATGAAAATCTGGGAATACTTGCTGAAAAAATTCTCACGGCCGGAGAGAACATTCCTGATTCATGGAATATTGACGGCACAACAGGTTATGAATCACTAAGGGAGATAAACGGGCTCTTCGTTGACTCAAATTCCCTCGATGAATTCAGGGATATCTTCAGGGAATACGCGGGTTCAATGTACGAATCGCCATTCTACACTGAAGAGCTGAAGATCGAGACAATAGAGAGAAAATTCGGAGGGGATATCAGGAATCTTGCGAGGCATATTGTCTCAGTAAAGTCTTCCGACATTTCATGGTACGGGGTACCGCAGGAAAGGGTTGAATATGCGCTGAAACTCGTGATCGCATTCTTCGGCAGGTACAGGACATATGTCAGTGATTCAGGAGGGGACATTGAACCACTGGTAGAGGCGGTTGACAGGGCAGAAAAATACCAGCAGCAGTACAGATATGAATTTTCACTTCTTAGGTCTCTCATTCTTGAAGCTCATGAAAACGAGGATTCACGTTCAGCCCTGATGAAGATACAGACATTTACCGGTGCTGTCATGGCCAAGGCCGTGGAGGACTGCCTTCTGTACAGGTATGTTCCTCTGCTCTCTCTCAATGAAGTCGGCATCAGCCCCTATGAAGACCACATTGACAGGAACAGTTTCTTCCGGCATTTTGAGAAAATATCCAAATCGGGGCTGCAGACTCTCAATCCGCTGTCAACACACGATACAAAGATGGGAGAAGACCTGAGAGCCAGGTACAATGCTCTGATGGATTTCAGGGATTTGTGGGAGGAATTTCTCGAAAGCCTGCCCAGAAATGTCTGGATATCAAAGAAGGATTCTTACTTCATAGCGCAGGTAATGGCTGCCCATGGAGAATACCATGACAGTGAAGACAGGGAAAGGGTACACTCTTTCATTCAAAAGAGTCTTAGAGAGGGTTCCGAGTATACCAGCTGGGAAAATCCGGACCAGGAATATGAGCGTGAATGTATCGCGTTTGCGGATGGAATATCACTGTCGGGAAGCATGGAATTCAAGCGCCTCTCTTCCACCTTAGCGGAGTACGGGTCTTTGAACACACTTTCACAGACAGTCCTGAAGATCATGTTGCCCGGCACAGCAGACATTTACCAGGGTTCCGAGATCTACAATACGAATTTTGCAGATCCGGACAACAGAAGAAATGTGGATTTTGAAAGCCTTGCAACAATGCTGGAGAATCTAGATGAAATTGAGACGCCGGACGGGTTATCCGGATTATCCAAAGATGAAGTGAAGCTCTGGCTGACTTCAAGACTTCTTTCCGTAAGGTCAAAGTACTCTGAATTCATTGAAAAAGGGAAATTCGTGGAAGTGGAATGGAAAGGCCCGGGATCTGAATATATATCTTCATTCGGTTACATCCTGAGGGGAGACATGCTCCTGACTGCTGCTACGAAGCACCACAGGTATTTCAAGTCAAACAATGATTTCTGGAAAGAAAACAGGCCTCACATCAGCAGGCCTGAATTCAAGGACGGAGTATACAGGGACCTGCTCAATGGCAGGGAGTTCCTCAGGGAGAACATTGCAGAATCCATTTTTGGGAACCTGCCCGCCGGAGTTGTTCTGATAAGTGACATCCATGGCATGAGATATGAGAAGTGAGTGGAGAAAAAACGGGGCTAATTTCATTGATGGCAGGACAGAATTCAGAGTCTGGGCTCCACTTAAGGACAGAATTTCCCTCATAGGCGGGAGAGGAAACGACATAGGTGAACTGGAAAAAGACGGTGAATTTTTCTCATTGGAGACTGATGCAATTGGGGCGGGAGACAGGTACTTTTTCAAGGTAGAAGGCAGGGCATCAGCAGATCCCGCTTCTAGGTTCCAGCCTGCCGGCGTTTCCGGGCCATCCATGATCATAGATGAACAGAAGTATATCTGGGATTCTGAGGAATGGAAAGGAAGAAGTATCGAGGACATGGTGATATACGAGATCCACACAGGCACTTTCAGCGTGCCGGGATCATATGATGGAATAGCAGGTAAACTGGACCACATTGCTAAAACGGGGATAAATACGCTGGAACTGATGCCTCTTTCCCAGGCTTACGGAGCGCATAACTGGGGCTATGACGGCGTTTTCCCGTTCGCACCCGCATTCAGTTACGGTTCGCCTGACGATCTTAAGAAACTCATTGATAAGTGCCACTCCAGTGGTATTGCAGTCCTTCTCGATGTGGTCTATAATCATCTGGGGCCGTTTGGATGTGTGTTGCCTCTCTTTGGGCCGTACCTCAGTGACAGGCACAGCAACCAGTGGGGAAAAGGTATCAACTTTGATTCATCCTATTCCAATGAGGTACGGAACTTCTTTCTTGGCAACGCCATTTACTGGCTTGAGAACTTCCGTTTTGATGGACTGAGGCTTGATGCTACGCACGAGATTGTGGATACTTCAACAGAACATTTTCTGGAGTCACTGTCATCCGAAGTGCGTGGCCTTTCACTGAGAACACACAGGGAATATGTGCTGATTGCAGAAAACGACAGAAATGACGCAAAGCTGGTCAGAGAAAGAAACAGATGCGGATACGGATTGGATGGAGTGTGGTCAGACGACTTCCACCACGCAATTCATTCATACTTTACAGGCGAGAAGAACGGTTACTACTCTGATTTTGGAACGAAAGGGGGGCTGATAAAGGCGATGAGTGACGGTATTGTCTATGAAGGGCAGTATTCCCGCTATCTGAACAGGAACAGGGGAAACAGCTTCAGAGGAGAGAAACCGTCGAGTCTCGTTGTGTGCATCCAGAACCATGACCAGGTTGGAAACAGGGCAATGGGGGATAGGATATCCTCACTTGTTTCATTTGAAGTGCAGAAGCTCTCTGCAGCCATTCTTCTCCTGTCCCCGTATACGCCTCTGCTTTTCATGGGGCAGGAGTATGGGGAATCGAACCCTTTCCTCTTCTTTGCAGACCCCGAGAATTCTGAACAGGCAAAAACCGTTGACAGTGGAAGGCGTAAGGAATTCAAGGATTTCAAATGGCCGGAGGATGCACCGCTGTCTACCTCCCCTGAAGCATTTCTGAATTCCAAGCTCTCCTGGAATACCGTTTCCGGATCTTCGATGCTGAAACTTTATCGTGACCTGATCCGTTTTCGCAGGGAATATATCAGGGGAACTGCCAGGATGAACTATTCAGTGAGCGAGTCAGGCGGAAAGGTTGCTGTTTCATACGCCGGACACGGAAGGGAAATTCTGGTTACTTATCTTCTTGACTCGGGAACTGCAGAACTTGCAGGGGATGTTGTAATTAATACAGATTCTGAAGAATACGGCGGAAAATCATCTGACAGGAAGATTCTTCAAGGGCCCGGAGCATCAGTCTCAATTTTTCAGGAATGATCTGCCCTCAGCACCGCGGAAGAATCAGGTGGCAGAACCACAGAGCCCGACGTTATCAGCCGTCCAAGTGAAGCCTCCCTTTCATAGCTGTTGAGCACCATATTCCAGCTCTGGCCGTGATCAGGCAGGGAAAATTCCACTTCATTGTGCGATGCGTTGAACTCGAGCAGCGTGTCACGATACCGCTCCATTTTCCCGTAAGGTTTCCTGACAAGCCCGGATATCAGCACCGACATGGCCTTGATTCCTGGATTGGACCAGTCTCCATTGTCCATCAGGTGCCCGTCAGGTCTGAGCCAGACAACATCTTTTACCTCACTTCCCGGCCTGTATGTACCTGTGAAGAAATCCTGTTTACGGAGAGACGGTATTGATTTTCTGAGTGTTATGAGTGAACGCACAAAATCGTAAAGGCCCTTCTGCCTCTCAGTGAGATTCCAGTTGAACCAGCTTGTTTCGTTGTCCTGGCAGTACGCATTGTTGTTTCCGCCCTGTGTCCTTCCTATTTCGTCTCCGCCAAGTATCATCGGTGCTCCCTGGGAAACAAGAAGTGTGGTGAAGAGGTTCTTGATTCTCCTGTACCTGCTGTCCAGTATGCTTTCATCCTCTGATTCACCTTCAGTCCCGAAATTGACGCTGTAGTTATCGTCCATTCCATCCTGGTTTCCGTGGCCGTTTGCCTCATTATGTTTGTACACATAGCTGACGAGGTCATACATTGTGAAGCCGTCATGCGATGTTATGTAGTTGATGCTTGCATGAGGCTTCCTGCCGCTTGCTTCATAGAGATCCGGTGAACCAGATAACCTTGTGGCCAGTTCCCCGATGAGGCCTTCGTCTCCGCGCCAGAATTTCCTTACAATGTCCCTGTACTTTCCATTCCACTCTGCCCACTTTACGGGGAAATTCCCAACCTGGTAGCCTCCGGGGCCAACGTCCCATGGTTCTGCAATTAGTTTTACACCTGAAATTACCGGGTCCTGATGTATGATATCAAAGAATGCAGACAGCCTGTCAACATCGTGCAGCTGCCGTGCGAGTGTCGCTGCAAGGTCAAACCTGAATCCGTCGACATGCATTTCTGTCACCCAGTATCTCAGGCTGTCCATTATGAGTTGCAGGACCTGTGGGTGCCTCGCGTCAAGGCTGTTTCCTGTCCCGGTAAAATCGTTGTAAAAACGCCTGTTTTCATTGTTAAGGCGATAGTACACAGAATTGTCAATGCCCCTGAAGCTGAGTGTCGGCCCCAGGTGGTTCCCCTCACCGGTATGGTTGTAAACAACATCCAGGATGACTTCTATGCCTGCATTGTGGAAGTTCCTGACCATCGTCTTGAATTCGCTGACCTGGTCGCCGGGAGCCATTGAAGACGCAAACCTGATATCCGGGGCAAAGTAGCATATTGTATTGTATCCCCAGTAATTATTGAGCCCCCGCTCCACCAGAGCACGGTCATCCACCCTGTGGTGGATCGGCATCAGCTCAACAGCAGTTATGCCAAGGTCCTGGAAGTATTCGACCATATTGTACGAGGAGAGGCCAAGGTATGTTCCCCTGATTTCCTTCTGAAGGTCTTCCCGGAGGTATGTTGTTCCCTTCACATGAGTTTCGTAAATTACAGTATCCCTCCAGGAAGTCTTTGGAGGCTTTATACCTCTCCAGTTGAACTCAGGGTCAGCAACAACACACTTCGGAACAAATTCTGTACTGTCAGTCCTGCTTATCGACAGGTCCTCCTTCTCATTGCCGATCTCGTATCCGAATATGCTGTCGTCCCACTTTATTGTCCCGCTCACGGCTCTTGCATACGGGTCAATTATCATCTTGTTTCTGTTGAACCTGTTCCCGCTTGAAGGATCATATGGTCCGTCGATCCTGTAGCCATAGAGGGTACCGGGCCTCAGACCTGAAAGGAAGACGTGCCAGGAGTGGTTTGTTACTTCTTCCAGCTCCACTGTCTCTATGGCAGTAAAGTCGTACGGGTCCCGGAACAGTTCAAGCGTCACTGAAGAAGCATTCTGTGAGTATATGCTGAAGTTGACACCGTCTTCTGTTACGGTAGCGCCGAGAGGCTGCGGATTTCCTGTTTCAAGGAAGGCCATAGCTAAACCACATGCCTGCGCAAGTTAAGAAATTAATCATCGTCGCCCAGAACCTCCCTTATTGCATTAAGCGGAATGTCAGCCCAGTCCGGCCTGTTGTTGATCTCATAATTGAACTCGTACAGCGCCTTGTCAAGAATAAAGAAATCAAGGAGATTTCTTGTTTCCTCAGAACCTTCAGGAAGGTACTGCATTTTGGAATCAACACTTTTCATGTAGGACTCCAGGTATGCATTGCCTGCGCTGGCCGCCCATTCCTTTCCCGCTTCAGCCAGTTCTCTGTTTGCTTCTCCTCTTGTGCAGTATGAAGCAGCATAATCAAGGGACCTAAGCATTCCTGAAACATCCTTCAGCGCAGAATGCCTGAGCCTTCTGAACTCCAGCGACCTCATCGGCTCGCCCTCAAAATCAATAACATAGAGCCTTTCCTTTCCTTTTAGAACCTGGCCCAGATGATAGTCACCGTGTATCCTTATCTTGTAAAATGGAGAATTCTGCAGAGATGAGAGCAGTTCCCTTGCTCTGTCAGCTAGTTTCTTAATGTCTGGAAAAGCAGAATCAGCTTTGTGTGCCCTGCCAAGCAGCAGAGCGTTATCGGAAAAGGACGTCATCCATGCGGAAAGGTCATCAATTGTGGCCGGAACCGGAGTGAAATCATCTCCACGAAGTGAAGCGAGAGCATTATGCATTTCTGCCGTAAGCTTTCCCAGCGACCTGACCTCGTCAATCATGAGGTCCGCCTCAATCCTCCCTTCATCCGCGGACCTGTTCATATGCCCAGTCAGTACATTCCACAGGTCGCCTGCATTCTCAACGAACCTGAAAAAAGTGGCAAGGAGAAGATCGCTGTCTGAACCTGTATAACGGATTGACCCCAGACATGCGGGCGTACCATTGAATGAGGTTTGCAGGGCCAGCGCAAGTGGAATCTGGTAGTCAGGGCTCTCATAATCTGTAAGTCTCCTGTAGATCTTCATTATGACACTGCCGTCAAGTACAACAGAGTTGTTGCTCTGTTCGCCTCTGAGCAGCCTGGTTTGCTTCACATCAACATCATTATTCGAATTCCCGTACGGTTCACCTTTAATCGCAAGCCTGCTGGTCCTTATTTCTGCGCCATCCCGGAAAATGGAATGAAAGTGCTTCACGAATGCAGTATCGGAAAGTGCGTCTGAGAAGCCCCCCGGGCTTTCGCTGTCAACTTTGAGGTATAGAAAATAATTGTCATGAGAGTTTTCAAAATCCACCCTTACATTGATAAACTTGTATCTCTCACCACCTATAACAAAATCAAGCGAATCCTCTTCCTCTATTCCTGTTATTTCCTTTGACTTGGAAACAAACCACCTCTGCCCGGGAATAGTTTTCAGCAGGTAATCTGCAAGGTCAGGATTCGTCGTGACCACCGGGCTCCTTCAGATACAGCCAGAAGTAATTCCTGGAACCAAGCGTGAAGAAATACGGGAGTTCTCCGATTGAAGGAAATTCGCTGCTTGTATTCGCTTCCACCGGTATATAACCATTCAGTTCGCGAAGGTCAAGCTGAACTGCTTTTGCTGCCCTGGAAAGATTGAAAACACACAGTATCTTCTCACCCCTGTAATCTCTCATGTATGCAAGAACAGATTTTTCATGCGTTTCTATGAACTGTATGTCTCCACGTCCGAATATTTCGGCATACTTCTTCCTCACAGAGATAGTTTTGCGCATCCAGTTAAGAAGAGATGTGGGCAACCTCAGTTCAGCCTCCACGTTTACAAATTCATAATGGTAATTCGGATTTGTTATAACCGGGCTGGAAAGCTGCTCCGGATCGGCAGTCGAAAAACCTGCATTGCGGTCGAATGACCACTGCATTGGTGTCCTGACTCCATTCCTGTCTCCAAGGTAGATGTTATCGCCCATTCCAAGCTCATCCCCGTAATATACGATCGGGCTTCCCGGCAATGAAAATATAAGGCCATGAATCAGTTCATACGTATTCTTGTCGCTGTCAATGAGCGGATTCAGCCTTCTCCTTATTCCCAAATTAAGGCGCATCTTGGGGAGCTTTGCGTACTCTGAATACATTATGTCACGTTCCTCGTTGGTTACCATCTCAAGCGTCAGCTCGTCGTGGTTCCTTATGAAAATCGACCAGCCGGAATTATCAGGAATAGGCAGTGTATCCTGTATAACCGATATGATTGGGAAAGAATCCTGCTTTGCCAGAGATATGAATATCCTGGGCATGAGTGGAAAGTTGAATGCCATCTGGAATTCGTCCCCGTCGCCAAAATACGCTTTAGCTTCAGTGGGCCACTGATTGGCTTCCGCCAGAAGTATCCTGCCGGGATACTCCTCATCAATCATTTTCCTGAGTTCCTTGAAGTATGCGTGCGTTTCAGGAAGATTTTCGCAGGATGTACCCTCCCTTTCGAAAAGGTAAGGGACAGCATCACACCTGAAACCGTCGATGCCCATGTCCAGCCAGAACCTCATCACGTTCTTCATTTCCTCCCTGACCTCCGGGTTGTCAAAGTTGAGGTCGGGCTGGTGGCTGTAGAACCTGTGCCAGTAATACTGCCTGGATACAGGATCCCAAGACCAGTTTGAGTATTCTGTGTCAACGAATATTACCCTGACGTTCTTGTACTTCTCCTGTGTATCGCTCCAGACAAACCAGTCCCTCTTGGGGCTGTCCACGCTCGATCTCGATTCAATGAACCATGGGTGCTGGTCCGATACGTGATTCAGTACAAGGTCGGCAATTACCCTGATCTTTCTCCTGTGGGCCTCTTCAAGAAATGTCCTGAAATCGTCAATGTTGCCGTAGTCCCTCAGAATTGAGTAGTAGTCTGAAATGTCATAACCGTCATCCTTCAGGGGCGATTCATAGAAAGGCAGCAACCAGATGCAGTCGATGCCGAGGTTTTTGATGTAGTCAAGCTTCATAGTCAGGCCGGGAAAATCACCTATTCCGTCGCCTGTTGAATCAAAGAAAGTTTTAACATGAACTTCGTAGAATACAGCGTCCTTGAACCAGAGCGGATTGTCATCCTCCATTAAATGTCCTCCGTAATGATAATGCCGGGTCCGGATACGGGAACAAGTGTAACTTCAATCTTGCCGCCTTTTGAAACCAGTTTTCTGCCTGACATATGATCAGTGAAAAGTGTATCTTCCTGATAGTCGGAAATGGACTCAGGCAGAGTGATGTTAGCGCGATGTGTTTCAGACGGGTTTATGTTGACCGCCATAACAACTGTGACCATGCCTTCTTTCCTGCAGTATGCAAGCACGTTCGGGTTGTCGGACTGGAGGAAAGTGAGATTCCTGTATGCCTGCAGGGGGGCAAGATTCTGTCTGGCTTTATTCAGCGATGCAATGTAATCCCTGATGTTGCCGCGTGAAAACCAGTCTCTTTGTTTCACTTCATATTTCTCTGAATTCAGGTATTCCTCTGTGCCTTCAACTGCTTTGTTCTCATTGAGCTCATAACCGCTGTAGATTCCCCAGGAAGGTGAAAGGGTTGCGGCAAGAAATGCCCTGAATACGAATGCGGGCTTTCCGTTCAGCTGCAAAGATTCAGTCAGTATGTCCGGGGTGTTTGTAAAAAGCACTGGCCTGAAGAACTCACTCTGGGGATATGAATTTATCTCGTTGAAATAATCCATAAGCTCATAGTGATAATTCTTCCATGTAAAATAACTATACGACTGGGAGAAGCCTATCTTTGAAAGTTCATACATGACCTTGGGTCGAGTGAATGCTTCCGAAAGGAAGATTACGTCACTGTGCTCCTTCTTTATGTCCGATATAAGCCACTTCCAGAACTCAAACGGCTTTGTGTGGGGGTTGTCTACCCTGAATATTCTGACTCCCCTCTGTATCCAGAATTCAAATATACTGGCCAGTTCAGTCCACAGGCTCTTCCAGTCCCCGGTATCAAAATTGAGCGGATATATGTCATAGTACCTCTTCGGAGGATTCTCAGCGTATCTTATTGTCCCATCAGGCCTCCGGTAGAACCAGTCCGGATGCTCCTTCACGTATGGATGGTCAGGCGAGCACTGAAATGCTATATCCATTGCAACTGAAATTCCCAGTTTGCCCGCTTCAAGCACAAGGTGCTCAAAATCATCCACTGTTCCCAGGTCTGGATTGACGGACTTGTGCCCTCCGTGTTCATTTCCTATGGCCCAAGGGCTTCCCGGGTCCCCACGTGAAGCTTTTCTCGCACCGTTTTTACCCCTTCTGTTTGTATGACCTATGGGATGTATCGGCGTCAGGTAGAGGACATTGAAACCCATGGAAGCAATGTCCGGGAGCCTTTTTTCACAGTCAGAAAAAGTACCGCTCTTGCCCGCGACAGATGACTGTGAACGGGGAAACAGTTCGTACCAGCTGGAAAAGGATGCAATCTGGGGGTCCACAACTATTTCGTAGGTCCTGTCAGAACTAGCTTCATACTTCCTCTCCATGTTTGCAAGCAGAAACCTCCTGCGGGATTTACTGCCAAGAAAGTCAATTATCTCTGTTCCCTTGAGTTTCCCGAATGCAGAAATAATCTCTCCCAGCTTTCTTTTCCCAGCTTCATTCTCCGGCCTGCATTCTTCTTTGATCAGGCGAAGGCCGTCGTGCAGGTCTCCGGTTATGTCTTCACCGGCACTGGCCCATTTCCTTATGTTGTCATACCAGAGGGAAAATTTATCGATCCACGCTTCAATTCTGTACTGGTAAGTACCAATCCTCCCGCACACAAAAGAAGCGCTCCAGACGTCATTGTCCCCAAGTTGCATTTCGACCGATCTCCAGGAACTCTGACCCCTGTACCTGAAAAGAAGCATGGCACGGATTTTCTCACTTCCGTGTGAAAAAATGTCCGCGCTGACCTTCACTGTTTCTCCTTCAACCCGTTTTGCGGCAAATTCACCACAGTCCACAGACGGTCTGACATTCTGTATCACTATTCTGCTATCAATCATCTGAATGCTCCTTGAAAAATATGAGTGCACCAAGCGGGGGCAGAGTCAGAGACACAGACCACTTTCTGCCGTGTGAATCAACCGGCTCTGAAACGACTTTGCCCAGGTTTCCCTGGCCGCTTCCACTGTAATCTTCAGCGTCCGTATTCAAAACCTCTGTGTATTCGCCATCCTCCGGAACACCAATTCTGTAGCCATGCCTGGGAACCGGGGTGAAATTAAAAACGCTCAAAATGAAGGCTTTCCTGTCAGAAGAATGCCTGACGAAACTGATAACACTGTTGTCCGAGTCGGAGAAGTCAATCCATTCAAACAGAGAACCATCGAAGTCTCCGTCACGGAGGCATGCATTCTGAACGTACAGTGCATTCAGATCCCTCAGGAGGTTTGAGAGGCCTGCGTTGCTTCCTTTCTCATACAGTTGCCAATCTAGCTCGCCGTCGAAGTTCCATTCTCTTTCCTGCCCCATTTCAGCGCCCATGAACAGGAGTTTCTTACCCGGAAACGTAAACATGTAGGTGAAGAAGAGCCTGGCATTGGCAAGCTTTCTCCATGTGTCTCCTGGCATTTTGCCTATTAATGAACCTTTTCCGTGAACAACCTCGTCGTGTGAAACTGGAAGAATAAACCTTTCATTGAAAGCATACCACATGGAAAATGTCAGTTCATTCTGGTTGTATTTCCTGTAAACAGGATCAAGAGAAAAATAATGAAGCGAATCGTGCATCCAGCCCATGTTCCACTTCAGGTCAAAGCCCAGGCCTCCGGCCTTTGTGTTTCTGGTGACTCCGGGCCAGGCAGTTGATTCTTCAGCTATCATAAGAACTCCCGGAAATGAATCGTGGACAAGATCGTTAAGTGACCTGATGAATGAAACAGCCTCCAGATTTTCGTTACCGCCGTACTGGTTCGGAGACCACTCCCCATTCTTCCTAGAATAATCAAGGTACAACATTGACGAAACCGCATCTATCCTTAGGCCATCAGCGTGAAATTCGTCTATCCAGTATATGGCATTGGACATAAGGAAGTTGTACACTTCATTCCTGGCGTAATTGAAAATGAGGGTGCCCCAGTCAGGATGCCTTCCCTTCTTCGGGTCTTCGTGTTCGTAAAGGTGAGATCCGTCATACAGTGCTAGCCCAAAGTCATCGGCGGGAAAATGTGCAGGAACCCAGTCAAGTATAACTCCTATGCCGTTTCTGTGCATGAAGTCCATAAAGAACTTGAAGTCGGAGGGAGTGCCAAACCTGCTTGTGGGTGCATAGTAGTTTGTGACCTGATACCCCCAAGAAGCATCCAGCGGATGTTCCATGACAGGAAGGAGCTCTATGTAGTTGAATCCGAGATTCCTGATATGGTCAAGAAGAAGCGGTGCAATTTCCCTGTAATTCATGAAAACTCCGTTCCTTCTCCTCCATGAACCGAGGTGGACCTCGTAAACAGATATGGGAGATTTATCATAATCAGGTTCTCTTTTCCTGACCCACTCAGAATCAGACCACTCATAGTCGGCGACTGAAATTACAGAGGCATTGGAAGGCCTCAGTTCAGTTCTGAATGCGTATGGATCTGTCTTCATCATCACATTCCCGTCTGTGCTCGATTTTATAGCAAATTTATACAGGCCCCCGTTTCCGACATCCGGTACAAAAATCTCCCATATTCCGGACTCCTGCACGTTATCCATTGGAGTGCAGCCAATCTTCCAGCCGTTGAAGTCACCTATCACCGAGACTGAAGCCGCGTTGGGTGCCCAGACCCTGAAAACTGTCCCTTTCATACCTTCAAGTTCAGCAATGTGGGCGCCCATAGTCCTGTAGCTGTAATGCAGATCACCCCTCTTGAAGAGATAAAGATCGTCATCCGACATTGTGACAGGAAATGCAAAGGGGTCGTGCCTTGTCCTTACACTGCCGTCTTCAGCAGTCAAACTGATAACGTAGTCGGGCCCCTTCAGCTTTCCCGGCACTCTGGCCATGAAAAGCCTGTCCCTCAGTTCTTCCATCCTGTACTCTTTCCCTCCTGCAATGACGGACGCAGATACCGCCAGCGGGAGGTATGAATAAACCTCTGTGCCGCCATCCCTTACCTTTGGCCCAAGGATTGAATGAGGATGTTGCAGGTTGAAGAGCACCACATTATCTATATCGCCTTCAGACATCACATTAATCAAACTCTCCTCTGCTGTTTCGGATAGTCTACCGAAAATTGTACAGGTCAGATTCTATGGTTACACCAGTAACACAAAATATAGAAATCTTATGACTTAAGCGATATCTGCATAGGAACCGATAAACACGGACCAGCCAACAGTTTAATTAAAGACAATAATATCAGAGCGTGCGGGTCTGTGGGGTAGCTTGGCATCCTTCCAGCTTCGGGAGCTGGAGACTCCGGTCCAAATCCGGGCAGACCCACTGACTTTATATGATCCTGAAGCAGTTAACATGCGCAACACTTTGTTATATCCCAACAGTGGAATTTTTCTTCACATGCTGTCTGGAGCAGTAACCTGTGAATTGCAAATTTCCTTCAATATCATAAAGCGCACTGTGTGCAACTTTCGAGTCATTTCTTAAGTGCAACAATTATCCTGTCAGAGAAAAAGCTCCATACAGAACCTATGAAGGTGAAACCAGCATCTTCCAGTAGCTTTGAATGCATCTCAAGGGTAACCGTATGGCTGTGGGGATAACCGGGCGGATATGTGGAGTCCCTCTCAGCCATTTCAGCAGACAGTGTATCGATTCCCCTCACGTGGTCCCAGAATGATTCCCATGTTGTATCCTCCTGACTTCCTTTGCCGGAGTATTGCTCAGATACAAGTTCCGATAAACTCTGAAATTCATGGGATGAGGAGGAAAGAGGTGTGTGGTCTCCATTCATCAGCAATCCACCGGGCTTGAGTACAGAATAACAGTGCCTGTAAAGGGATGAAAGCTGCTCTGCATTGAGCCAGTGAAGTGCTGTTGAACTCATGATAGCATTAAAACTGCCGGAAATTACTTCATCAAGCCAATTTCCTGTGGATATGTCGCCTTTGATCCACCTGAAACCTCCACTGATTTTGCTGAAATTTTCCCTGCTGATGCGCAAGAGTACAGGATCCTAGTCTATCATTACAGTTTCAGAACCGGGATATTTCCTGAGAAACCGCATTGAAATTGAACCGGGGCCTGAAGCCATGTCTATGATCCTATACGGTGAAGAGCCTGTAGTCTCAAGAAGATTGAACATTATTTCGTACTTCTGTTCCGTTCTCAAAATGTTATGCAGTGTTATGCACCTTCACCTTGTTCGCAACGTATACCGCCTCAGTCCCTTCTGCTCCAGGAATCTCAGGCAGATTCCTGGTGTACAGATATTCACTCATCTCAGGCGATACAGAGGTCAACGCACTCACGGGGAACAGTTCTCCGCAAAGGTCAAGCCCACGAAGGGAAATAGCCAGTGAAGCTAACCTGTCCCTGTCGTAGTCCTGACCACAGTTGTTGCATCTCGATATCTTCCAGGTAGGGTGCTTCACTTTCTCACCACATACAGGACATTCCGAAGAAGTCCCTCCTGGTTTCACGTATACTGTCTTCTGCTGTGCCTTGTACTCAAGCATCTTCTGGAATTCGGCAAACGGCCATCTGTTGAGATACGATCTCAACTTCTTTGAATCGGGTTTTGCCGTTCTCCTGATATGCTTCAGATCCTCAAGAATGAATGTTGTATCCTGGAATTCCCTCACAAGATCCGTGGAAAGCTTGTGCATTGCATCCCTGATGCGGTTCCTCTGCCTTCCCCTCGTTTGTTTCAGTTTCCGGTATCTCTTCTGAGGATTCTTTATGCGCTTCTGCACCTTTTTCCTCCTCCTGGACAAATCGTTCTGGATCTTCACGATATGCTTCGTTGGTATCTCAACGACCTTCTGGATAGATCCACTTTCCGTCAAAGTTCCAACAACATTCTTGAAATTTAAGTCAATGCCCATCTTCCTCTCAGAAACCTGCTTCGTTTCCATCCTCGCGAATGAAAGCGAAACGATCCTGTCTGTGAGCTGAATCTCTGAAATGCGTCCGAGAGAATACTCATCATATTTCTTATTCCTCGTATTGACGGGCATAAATGCATATTCTCCAGGTTTCAGCGTGATCCTGATCTGGCCGTCCACAATTCTGAACAGCTCTGAATCTATCCTCATGGCAAGTTTCCTTGCCTCCGGGAATCTCTTTCCTCTGCTGATCTTCCGGAATGACCTCAGGATCGCAATGGCAGACCTGCATACAGGATTGATGTGATGCCTTGCATAATCATACTTCGCATCAAACCATTCCTTGATCTGCCTCCTCAGGTCAATGGGCGACGGCATCTTTCCGTTCTTCCTACGGAGTGTTTCGGCTTCCAGCAATGCGTATCTTACCGCATCTCTCATGTCTTTGAGATACTGCATCATCTCCTCCGGTGGTTCGTAATTCCACCATATTGTCCTCTTGGAACCCTTTGAACTCCACGGGTGACTCATGTTATTCCTCAGCTACACTCCTGCAATACTGAACTATCTTCGTCCTGACAAACGAGGATATGGTCAATCCCTCTTTCCTCGCCTGTTTTCCGATCAGTTCCTTCTCTTCCATAGTCCACCGTATGGGCAGTGTGTATGGTCGTTTGTCCGTAACCATTGTATGTTACCACACAATACATTCATTATACTTATTTTAAATCTTCGCTGTTTAGCTCTTTCTCCAGGCTATACAACCCATCACAAGGTCTCATAACTCCTGACAACATTTTTCGATAACTGTTTCGACCCCTGAACCTCACATAATATTCCTGCTGCCTGTCCCATTCCTCCATCAAATGTTCAAAGAGTTCTTCCATCAGGCTTCCATGCCTTGCTTTTGATATAATATTATTTGTATAATGGCCTATATAATTCAATCAAATCCCTGTGTATAATAAACAGCAACAGAAGTGCCTGACATGTTGTAGAATCCGGGACTCGATGATTTATTAAGTAGAAATTGTTACAATAATATTGGTTCAAGCGGTTTCAGAAGCATTATTTCCCCGCTCAAAATTTCTCTTGGATTCAAGTCAGGTTTTGTAACAGGCCTGGTGCTGTTCTCTTGAATAAATACGTGGCTCTTAGAAAAATATTACAGGGAATCGTGCTGCTCCTGATCTCGACCACACTTCTATTTGTAGTTTTCAGGCTTATGCATGGCAACCTGGCACAGCTCATATCTTTCTCGCTGGGTCCTGGAAGGGATGACGGCCTGGATCTGCACAGATTGCTTATAAAGTTCGGCCTGGAAAATGGAAAGTGGTCATAACCGACTTCACTGCGTTTTTCTATGATATGTTTAAGGGGCATTTCGGTTATGATTATTTTGTCGGTTCTTCCGTGAGCAGGATAATCTTCACCACCCTGCCCTACACACTTGTTCTCATAGGATCGGCGTAACTGATTGGATGGACTATCGGTATTCCTCTTGGAATTACAGCTTCAAGAATAAGGGACACGTGGAAAGAAAAATATCTTGTCGGA
Source organism: Thermoplasmataceae archaeon (assembly GCA_046703525.1). Classification (GTDB taxonomy): domain Archaea; phylum Thermoplasmatota; class Thermoplasmata; order Thermoplasmatales; family Thermoplasmataceae; genus WAQW01. The sequence continues at coordinate 23,251 of JBJKSW010000045.1, read as the reverse complement.
ACCGCTACAGTTGTAGGGTCCATTCCAGGCATTGTGGTTAGCATATCTCTTTTCCTGTTTTTCATTGCATACCTGAGATGGCTCCCTGTCAATGCGTGTTTCAGTTTCACTGATCTGGAACATCCGACAGTAAACGGGCTTTACACATTCTTCAGGGCTATAGTCTTCCATCTTGTCTCTCTGTTTCTTCTGACAGCTACATCCCACCTTCTGACAATGAGATAACTTATGATCAGCACAATGGGGGAAGACTTTGTCCTGACAGCAAGAGCGAAGGGGCTCTCTGAACGGAGGATTTCCACTGTACACGTAGCAGGAAATGCCATAATTCCCATAACCGCAAGGATGTCCCTCGAATTTGCAGCAATAATGAGCGGTTCAGTTTTCTTTGACCGAATATTATCGAACCCGGGCATCGGTTACTATTTCATTTTCTGTGTTACCAACGAAGATTATCCGCTCATTGAAGCTGCAACCTTCATGCTGCGCATAATCACAATAATAGGTTACCTATTTGGGGATTAATTGCATTCCATAATTGATCCAAGGCTGAAACATTAATTGAACTCCGGACAACCAGGGGAAACGATCATGACAACATCATCGAAACACAAATATTATAAGCAACAGGGCAATATTTTATCGTGGGCAAGAAGTTTATATCAATATCAGACGAAGCTTATTCCAGGCTAACTAAAATGATGGGTGAAAACCAGAGTTTTACTGATATAATAGATAGGCTCACTCGCATAGGCTCTCTCTCTGATCTCATACTTCTTCTCAGGTATAATGAAGCAAATTCTCTTGAGCAGGAGATTGGAAGAACCAGGCAGAACAGCAGGGCCAGATTAAACTTTGTAAGCAAAAGACTTGAAATGCCATGATCGGAGACACTTCATTTTTTATAGACCTGATAAGGGCCGATCCAGGTGCCGTTGAGACCGTCAGGACCTATGAAAGGCGCAATCTGAAAATATATCTTACCACTGTTACTGTGTTTGAACTGAGGTTTGGAATCAGCAGAAGCGCGAGAGAGGATGTGGAAAAAGCACAGATCTATACTGTCCTTGAAGGGCTGCCTGTTTATACCTTTGATCAGGCCGCCGCCATTGAAGCAGGAAAGATTTACTCCAAAAAATCATCCACCGGAAAGGACATGGATGTCGAGGATGCAATGATTGCCGGCATAGCTGTAACTAGAAAAGAGAATGTGCTGACAAGGTACAGGGATGTTTTTTCGGGCATTGACGGCCTTGTCATTACTGAGTATTGAATTCGCCCCCTCTAAGCAGTTTATACGTATCCCCTTTCAGTCAGCCTGTATACCAGGTTTGTCCATGCGCCTTTTCTGAGAGTTATAAGAAGCATCAGTATGCCCATCACTGCGCATGACAACAGTGCTGCCTGCCATATCATCAGCGAAATAATGACCAGGCCGAAAACAAGAATGACTGGCAGAATAATCAGCATCTGCCTGAGGCTGAACTGAGATGAAATGGTTCCGACTTCCTTTATCTGGTCCATCGTTATCAGGCCCGACAGGTACATCACAATCACAGCAACCGACGGTATTGTTATTGCAAAAAGTGGCAGCGTGTTGATTGCTACGCTTATGCCTGTAAAATAAAGGTACAATGAGGCAAAGAAGAATGGCAGCACCATAATCAGCATCTGCGTGAACTTGGCAAGCACAACGTTTCTCCAGTAAATGTAAGGGGGCATTGAAGTAAATGCGAGCCAGGCCCTCTCATAGGAAAGGACACTCTGCGAAAATAATATCGGTATGAACATGCCTATGTAAACTGACACTATAAGGACAACTACATTCAGGTCTTCGCCGGTATCGTACATCCTTGCAAGTATGACATAAATAATGGAGAATATGACCATGGGAATGATCAGGTAGTGCACTTTAACTCTTGCAGACCTCGAACTCGTGCTTGCCCCCAGATTCATTCTTGATGTCATGTTCAGCTGCAGCAAGTTGTACATGTATATCGACTTCCTTCCAGAATAGTTCCCATAGGCTACCTGGTTCTTGTAAATGTCACTAGATGACCTCACAGAGACTTTTGTGAAACCAAGCTCTATTGTCTCCAGTTGCTTGATCGCCAGGTAGTTTGCCGGAATGTTGATTGCAGCAGAGAAAATTGTTCCCATTGTGAGGTTTCCGAAGAACATTGAAGTGTACGAATACTGGAATCCGAGAATAGGTGAAAGCGTCCAAAGTGCCATCAGTATGGCAAGGATTATCTTGGACTGCATGCTGAGGCTGTACGCAAGAATGCTGAATGCCGTAATCATCAGTGCTACCATGATCAGATCCGCTGCGACAACTGCAATCTGAAGGTAGCTGTGAGCAATGTATGGGAGAATGTACCCGAAAGCGAAAAGGAATGTGATTCCTGTGGCGAAGAACTGGGTAATGTAAAAGCTCAGTGCAAGTTCCCTGCGCTTCAGAGGGAGGGTAAAAAGGTAGTCAAGATCGGGCTTCATTATCACGATTCCGCCGAAAGGAATCATTATTGAGAGGAAGAAAACGATTATGCCTGTTGCATAATAGCTCCACAGCGGGCTTGGCTCAACTAATGGAAGCCCAAGAGAACTTATTCCGATTGCATAGGCCAGAAAGACCACTATGGCAATAATCATAGGTTTCGTGAACCTGGTCGTGAACAGAAATTTCAGGAGAGTCCTAAACAACAGTCATCAACCTCGATACAACACTTTCAATCGATTCACTCGGGTCTCCTGTATGCCTCAGCTCATCCATGGTCCCTGACCAGACCCTTTTCCCTCCGGATATGACTATTACTTTGTTTGTCAGCCTCTCAGCTATTGCCATTATGTGTGTGGAAACGAGATACGTTGCCTTCAACTGTTCGAACAAAGAAATTACCTTCTCCTGTGTGGGAATATCGAGATAATTGAGTGGCTCGTCGAGAAAGATGACCTTTGGCTCATGAATTATGGAAAGGGCGACACTCAGCTTCTGCCTGTTCCCCCTTGAGAGTTTGCTGACCTTTGCCTTTTCATTTTCCCTGAGCGTCAGTATGTCCAGAAGCCTGTCGACCTTGTCCTTCACATCCTCAACACCCCTCAGGGATCCCACATATTCCATGTTCTCCCTGACGGAAAGCGTCAGGTAAGGTGAAGCATCCTCCGGCAGATAGCCGATTGCTTTCTTTGACTCAATGGATGTGGGCGGATGCCCGACTATGGAAATTGAACCGCTGTCCGGAACAAGAAGGCCGACCAGAAGTTTCAGCATTGTAGACTTTCCGGCTCCATTAGGTCCCAGTAATGCATACCTGTCACCGCATGGGATGTCAAAACTGAGGTCGTTCAGGGCAACCGTTCTGCCATAGCTCTTGATCACATTGTTCACTGATATGCATTCTCTAAACCCCATTACACCAGTCCCCCGCAATCGTCCACTCCTTACTATCCAAGCTTGCCTGCAGATTCAGGAATGTTCAATATTTAACCAGTATCAGAATAGATAAATATGTTATACCTGAATTGGAGAGTGGAATTTCCAGCGTGTTCAGTCATACACGCGTTGTCTGTTTTCGCCTAAAAAATCACTTATATATCAGATGATAATTGTTACCCATGTCCGGAATACTCCCTATAGGCCTTGGAAATAATGGGGAAAACCACGTAAGATCCAGGCGGCCAGCCGGCCCGGCCATTAATTTTCCGGTTAATACGGAAATGGGCAGAATTATATCGAAACTTGAAGCGAAGGTTGACTTCGACGGCATTTTTTCGATGGTTAAAGAAACAGTTAAGGCGGGAATAGGAAAGGAGAGGGTTGGAATCGGCCTGGCAATGACTGACCTGCCCAATGCTCTTGGAGCTTTCTGGGAAGTTGGCGGAAACTACATTGTTATGAATGATAACATAGTCAGGGCAATCAGAATTGCAGTCAAGACTGAAAAAGAATTCAACTCATTCATATTCGTCATCCTGATGCATGAATACATTCACACCCTGGGATTTGTCGATGAGGTTGAAACCAGAAAACTTACCGCAGACATATGTTCTAAGTTTTTTGAGGAACATCATCCCGTGCATGTGCTTGCCAATTCCGATCCGTGGGAGGTGTACCCGTTCCTTAAACAGATCCCGCGTTCCGGAGACCCTACAATAAGGTTTGTATCAAAATTCGATTCCGATACCACATCATACATATCCTGACCCTTCATTATTCTCCCGGGAACCTTTAAGGCGTACTTCACAATCCTGTGCCAGATGTTGCGTGGGTTTGACAGATACCACAAAAAAGTGATGTTTTCGGTCGCTTCCATTGAAACACTGAGGCTTTTCGGAATATTCCTTGTTCTCCCTGTCTTCACACCGTATGGCAACAGCTTTTCAACTTCCGGGCTTCTTGTTGGTCTCGGTTTTGGCGCCTATGGCCTTGCTATGGCGATTTTCCAGATTCCCTTTGGCATTTTTTCTGACAGATTTGGCAGGAAGAGGGCACTGATGATTGGCATGCTTCCTTATGTTGTGGGCAACATCATATGCTGGGACCCTGGAAGCATTTATGTCCTTATTGCTGGAAGATTCATAGCAGGAGCCGGAGCAATCTCTTCCGTTGGAATAGCCCTTTTGCAGGAAACTGTGCCTGAGGAGAGGCGAAATATTGCAATGGCAGTTGTCGGAATACCGGTTGGGCTCTCATTTCTGGTAGGAATAGTTGTTGGCCCGCTCGTTTCTTCCATATTCGGCACATCATACATATTCCTCATATCGGCAATTCTAGGTGCAGTAGCATACATACCTCTTCTGAGGCTGAGAGGAGACTCAAAGGCAGAGCACAGGATAAGCTCCAGAGGAAAAATAGAACTGAACAGCGTCAAGCTTGGAGTCATAAGCTTCTTCGTATCTTCACTGATGTTCTCTTACTTCTACTATTTCTCAACATACCATGACCAGTTTCTCGCTGGAACAAGCCTCACTGTTCTTCTCCTGTGGCCTGTTCTTGCTGGAGGAATTGTTGCAATAGGGATGTCAGGATACGCAGACAGGGGACATGCAGTAAGAACAACACTTCTGTGTATCATCATACTGTTAGTCAGCGTTCCGCTCGTTTTCACATACGCGTACAGGTATGTTTCGTATGATTCTGTCCTGCTGGCGAGCATTATTTTCTTTGTCGGGTACTCGCTATATGAAATTGTATTTCCTGCCCTGGTCACAAGGTTTTCCGCAAGAGGATCATACGGCGCCAACCTTGGTGTGTACAATGTCTTGCAGTTTGCGGGACAGCTTGTCGGCTCTGTTGTTGCTGGAGGCATAATCGGGCAGACTCTTACCGGAAACGGCCCGTACACTGTAACAGTCCTGATGCTCGCGGGGTTACTGGTATCCCTATTCATTTTCTATAATCTGACACATTTCAGGGAGCCTTCACGAAACAGCCGTTCAAATACTGCAAGGAACTGAAGCTCAATGACTCATTTTTAGGTTAATCAGTTATTTCAGTTCCGCGCATTTTTAATTAAATATGCGACCTCAACGCTCCACCAGTTCAGAACGGTTACAGGAAGAAGAATTGAGTCAAGGCTTCATTCTTTCAGTCAGGGATATGAGCGTGGTGAGAAACGGGCAGTATATCCTGGACCATGTCAGCTTTGACCTGAACAGAGGTTCGATCCTCGCAATTGTGGGCCCAAACGGTGCCGGCAAAACAACGCTCATCAGGGCGCTCATGAACCTCATTCAATATGACGGAACAAAGAAATGGCATGGAAAAGTCAGGTTCGGGTATGTCCCGCAATCCAATGTCAGAACTGATTTTCCGTTGTCAGTCAGAGAATTCCTCAATTTTAAGCAGCCTTCTGACCTGAATTCTATCATAAGGTCGGTGGGAATGAAGGAAAACATCCTGGACAAGAGCCTGGACAGTCTCTCAGGTGGTGAACTGCAGAGAGTCCTGCTGGCATGGGCAACGGCAGACTTTCCGGACATTGTCTTCTTTGATGAACCAACCTCCCAGATAGACATAGGTGCTGTTGAGCCAATATATGAAAGGGTACGTTCACTCCGGGACGACATGAACATAACTGTCGTAATCGTGACACACAACCTGCACGTTGCTGTGCATTACTCAGATTACGTCCTGGGGTTGAACAGGAAGATTCTTTATTTTGGTCCTACAAGAGATCTCACACACGAAAAACTTGTATCTCTGATGTCAGGTGATACCGGTTATACCCGGCCCGTCAAAACATCCACGGAGAAGAAGGAAGGTGGCTTTGATGAATTATGAGATGCTGCTCGCAATCTCTGCAGGGATATTTGTGGGACCGGCATCAGGGTATCTTGGTTCAATTATGGTTTCGAGGCACATGGCACTGGTCGGAGATGCCCTGTCCCATGTTGCACTTCCGGGCCTGGCACTCGGCATAATCCTGAATTTCGATCCCTTCATCGGGGCATTCTCCTTTGTCGTTGCGGCTATGCTTATAACCTGGTATGTGCAGAAGAATACTCGCCTTTCACCGGAGTCCATAATAGGCGTTCTGTTCGTTCTGGCCCTGGCAATAGGCATACTCATAACGCCTGAACCAGACCTGATGGAAGCGCTGTTTGGAGATATTACAAAAGTGACATTGGTTGATGTTGTCATGACTGCCGCAATAGCCACAGCAGTTGTTTTCATAACACGGAGAATATACAGTGGAATTGTTCTGGGCATGATATCTGAAGACCTCGCAGTTTCGCATGGAATCAGGTATGGAACACTGAATCTGATCTATCTGCTCCTTGTGGCTGCAGTTGTGGCAATAGGAATCAAGGAAGTTGGTACAATCCTGGTGGGTGCAGTCGTAATAGTGCCTGCAGCCGCAGCAAGAAATGTCAGCAGGTCCCTGAAGTCTTATTCAATGCTGAGCCTGCTCTTCGGGCTCTTGAGCGCACTTGCAGGAATAACCGCATCTTTCTATGTGAACGTTCCTGCCGGGCCCCTGGTTGTCATTGCCGGTTCACTCATATTTGCTGCAACCTTCTTGATCTGGAAATTTTACCTGCGAATGGGTAAATCTGCATCGGGCTGACTAACCCTGATTGTAAGAAGATGCAACAGGTCATTGTTTGAATCTACTATAAGTCTAATAGCCAACAGTAAGTATATAAAGAGTGAAAGTAAGGTATCCATATCATCCTGCCTGGTACTTCGCTGCTGCCGCCAATCTTTCAGTTATTGTTTGGGGCAGTGCCTATGCAGCCTTGTATGAGTACACTTTCTACCGGAACATTGATCCGTTTGCAGGCACGTTAATTTACATTCTTCTGATCGATGTGATGCTCCTGGTAAATCCGGCCTTCATATTTGCGGGAAAAAGAATCGGCTTCTGGTCACTGGCCGTTGCCCTGTTCGCTGCATTCTTCACGTTTGGATCATTCGTCACTAATTTTGATATTCTTATGGTGGCTTCTCTGATAAACATAATACTTTCTGTTCCACAGAGCAAGTATCAGGAGAAGCAATCACAGTCAACCGCTTAGGAGTGTCAGTTTATATTGTATTCCAATAAACTACAGGAAGTGGCGGAGAGCACTCTTATATTAGGATTTAAATATGCCGGGATCGGGGTTCGAACCCGAGACCTTCGGATTTCTCAGAACTGAATCTTATGAGTCCGACGCTCTTCCGGCTGAGCCACCCCGGCAGATTATGCAGAGAGAGAGATGTCAGGCTGCTCAATGTCTTTCTGTGCAAGCCGTGATATCTCTGATTTCCTGATTTCAACTTTCTTTATCGGGTATATGTTTCTGATCGCTCCGACAATGTCACTGTATATATCATCGCCTACAACGTAGACTGCGGCTTCACCAAGAGACATGCCTGCAATCTTCTCCATCAGAAATTTTTCAACAGAAAGCCTTACGTCAATACGCCTGGAACTCGTAAGCTTCGAATCGGCAACAATGACCGACTTGAGAACTACCTTATAACTGTCATTCGTAACAGCACGGACATAGGAATCGATCCTGTCCCTCCTTCTCCTGACCATTCTTCTTACGGAATCATCACTCACATAGTGTCCGAGGAATTCTGTCTTGCATCTGGCGCCATCGCACGAGGTCACTTTCAGGACAACCCTGCTTGTACCTTTCTTGAAATTTCCTGTTATATCAGAAACTGGAATCTCAATCTTTCTGCCAATCATATTCTCAGGGCCCATTGAAGGGCTGGAGGCAATGTCTTTGGAGCCGAAGAAATCCGGTGATACCACAGTATACCAGGTTTTCTCTTTCCACTTGTCCTTTCCTTTCTTCTGTGACCTCTCTGATGCCATTAAATCCCTCTAATACTCATGCTGTTAGCTCTCAACCTGATCAGACCTTGTCTTAAAACCCTTTCCATTATTAACTGCAACTGTGCAGGAAAAGCATCGGCCATTCTATCCTCTCGACAGTGATGCAGTCATGCAGTGTGCACCGCCATATCCTCCGGTGAGCTCGGACAGGTCTGCTCTGATTACGTCTACTCCATATTCCCTGACCTCCTTCTTTTCAGGAAAGAGCGGTTCACTGTCTCTTCTCAGGTCTTCCTCGACACGCTCCATAACGGGCCTGTCAAAGTGCCCCCCCTTTAACAGCTTGTCGAGTACGTTTCTTGCTTTTACCGCAACTATTGTGTTGTTCCTTATGGTAAGAAAATTGGATGAATAGCTAAGCTGCTCGCTTATTCTGAGGTCAAGGAAATTGTACCCCTTCTCTTTCAGGTAATCATAGAGAGTTGTTTTCCTGCCAGGCTCCATTCCATTTCCACTGTCAGTATATACAACTGTTTTCGCTTTTCTGCACAGTTCTATGGAAGTGACAGCAAGCCCGTCAGCTGCGAGATTGAAGTAAGTGTCCAGATGCATGTTCACCATGGAACTTCTCTTCTGTGTCTGTATGAAATCGTACACGGGGTTTTCGACTACCCCAAACTCTCTGTAGTGGAGCTTTCCGCTGTTGATTACCTGTAAAGCGCCATTCACATCAGTTCTGGGACCTGTGCCGATTAGGGCAAAGTCTCCGGCAGGAATGAAATCGCCGCCTTCAAAAGAAGCCCCTTCATCGACCCTGAGTATTCTGTCGTTGCCGTAAAGCTCTTCAAAGTAGAACTCGGTGATCTCCACTTCCTTTTTTCTCTGCTTCTTCTTCATGCTTCCGACTATGACCGTTTCGTTTGCCATTGCCTGCTGGTCCCGCATGAAGTAAAGGTTTGCAAGCGGGAGGTTGGAATATATTGTCGGATAATCTACATCCTCTGATTCCTCTTTCTTCAGGTCAATGGAGGGTTCAAGCGTCAGGAAGTGAAAGAGGTTCTCGGGATCAAGATAGCTTATGTGCTCCCTGAATTTTTCCCTGTGGCGCTTTACAGATTCCATATTGCCAAAAAATTTTACATTCTGGAGTATCTTCTCTTCAAGCTTTTCCCTGAAATTCCTGTCAGAAACTGCCCTGTCACGGAATTCCTCCCTCATCAGCTTCACACGTACTCCATTTTCCTTCAGCAGTTCTCCAAGTCCTGCGTGCTCCTCTCTTGCCTTCGCCACGTTGAACGGCCTCTCGAACAGAAACGGCCCGGGAGCGAGCATGGCGTACTCAACTTCAACTCCCGGCCTGTGCATCAGTACTTCCCTTAACGTTTCCCATTCCGCTTTTATAGCCATAAGCTGCACCTACCTGACATAGAAAAGGTTTCCTTCATAGATTGAGAACAGCATCTCCCTCAGCGGCAGTTCTGCCTTTACACTGATGGTCGAGTAATTCTCAAGGTTCATCAGTGTTGTAATCTGACCTTCTTTTGAAACAGCCATCATCCTTACAAGTTCGGGATCGGGTCTGAGGATTTTATAACCATTCCTTAGAAGTTTTGAATACGAGACTGCAAAGGGGGCATCCCGGGCACCCCTGGAGAAGATAATCCTGTCACCCTCTATGTGCTGAACACAAACTGTCTCACTGTTATAAAGGAAGATGCTCCCTGCCCGGGGATTGAATATTCTGTACAGGTAGGTAAACCTGTAGAAGTCTTTGCCCTCTTTTCTGCCTGCCAGTTTCTTTGACTGAACCCTTGTCCCGGGATATGAGCTGGAGAGGAAAGAAACCATCTTTTCTGCTAGTTTTCTTGATCCAAGGTATATGTCAAGGCCCTCGTCCTTTTTCTCATATTTTGTGACGAACTGGTTTGGATCGCTTCTGTCAGGAATGTCTTCAAGACGGCTTACTATGCTTTCCAGTAATGTTTCGTCGGAATTTACCTCAAACCTCAACTGCAGAATTGCCTCGTAATAGGATCCGTACTTTCTGTCGCACACAGGACAGGACTCCTGTGAGTTTCTCATCAGAACAGTGGACTGCCTTGTGAAAGTGAACTCACTGTCAGCCGATATCTGCACAGTAAGCATGCTCTCCTGGCCGTTCAGTTCTTCGAGCGAAGATTCAGATACGCGGAAATTTCTGTCCGGCAGAACGATCGAGGATGTGAGGCCGCGCATTACTGAATCTCTCTGATGTGAGTGGTACCATTTCTTGCCGACCTTCACTGCACCGCACTTCGGGCATTCCTTGTACTCAAGCTTGGCGGGGAACCCGACCTTTATGTTGTCAGTGGCGCAGGAAGCGCACATGCCGTGATAAACGGCATCATTATTGCCGCAGAGAACACAGATCATATTATGGCTTCCATCCGTCCCTGAAATTCTTCATAAGTGCCCTTGACACTATCTTTTTTCTTATTTCCGTGGTACCTGCACCTATCTGGCCGAGTATTGCATCCCTCAACAGGCGCTCAACTTCTGATTCCCTTGTATATCCATATCCACCGAATATCTGGATTGCTTCCCTTGAAACGTATTCCGAGACTTCTGCCGCATAAAGAATTGATGAGGCGGAGTCAATCACATTCATCTTATCTTCCTGCACGCGGTCCACAGCCCTGTAACTCAGGAGTTTTGAAGCTTCCGTTTTAGTGTACATATAAGCAAGTTTTTCCTGTATCATCTCATAATCGCTGATCGGCTTTCCGCCCTGTATTCTCTGGGCAGCATAATCAATTGAGAGTTCAAGGGCCCTTCTTGAAATACCAACGAACAGCACGGCCAGAATGGCCCTTTCCGAATTTAATCCACTGAGGATTATGTCACGTCCCCCGTCCACTCTTCCCAGTATCCGTTCATCCGGAACAAAAAGGTCGTCAAAGAAGAGTTCGCCGGTAGGGGAGCCCCTCATTCCCATCTTGTCAAACTTGTTTCCTCTTCTGAGCCCTTTGTCTGACTCGAGAACTATGAACGCAGTGTAAGTTGACTCACCAGTCTTTGCATAAACAAGGAAGAGGTTCGCAAAGGGGGCATTTGTGATTAGTGTCTTGCTCCCGTTTATGATATAACCGCCATCGCCACGTTTAGCTGTTGTTTTCATGGCAAGAGCGTCTGAACCGGACCCGGGCTCTGTGAGGCAAAGTGATCCAATCCATTCTCCGCTAGCAAGCCTGGAGACATAATTTTCCCTTATGAAATCTGATCCGTTCCTGTATACTGAATCAAGGCAGAGATTGCTGTGGGCACCGAATGACAGTGCCAGTGAAGCTGAAGCATAACCGATTTCTTCCTGTACAATTGCCTGTGCTTTAAGCCCCAATCCTGAGCCGCCGTATTTTTCCGGTATGGTAAGGCCAAGATAGCCCATTTTCCCCATCTCTCTGAAGAGTTTCTCGGGAAACCAGTCTTCCCTGTCGATTTTTGAAGAAACCGGCAGGACTTCCTTCCGGCAGAATTCCCGCACTGACTCCCTTATGGCATCATAGGTATCCTGACTCTCATTGGTCTGCATCCAGCTAATATTGAGACCTGCTATAATAGAAATTTGCTTGGGATGGTTCATTTGAATATTCTGGATCCCGGGAAGATCGGCGGTGAAAGACAATCAGCTGTACATTTTCCCGCAAATTCTGTTCAAATTATTCAGTGCCAACAAATAGTTTAATAATTGTTTCAGTCATTCTGGTTGAATACAAGCAGCCAAAACATGCTGTTTATTCACTTGCAGGTATTAATGATGACCGGTTTGATCTCGGAGGTAAGTCATAGTGTTCATTGAAATAAGTGACGAATATGTAGCTAGAATTCCGCCAGAGAAGCTGGACTCTGATTACCAGAGTTCAGTCCTGGATGTTACGAAACATTCTCTGGAAGGCAGGCTAATAGATATTATAGAAAATGAAAAAGTGGTGTCAAAGTGTTTCGTTGTTTCAGTAACGGGTGTTGAGACGGTCGGAAGCGGAACCATCGTTCATGGAGACGGTGCTGTTTACCAGTCCGTAAAATACAAAGCACTTGCTTTTGAGCCAATGATGCAGGAAATACTCGAAGGCATAGTCATATCAGTTCAGAAGTTTGGTGCATTCGTCAGGATAGGCCCCTTTGACGGGCTTCTCCACATCAGCCAGATTATGGATGACAGGATAGATGTAGACCTAGGCAGCCAGAGGTTCATCGGGAAAGATACAAAGCGTGACGTCAAGGTCGGAGACAAGGTCAGGGTCAAGATAGTTGCCATGAATCTGAATTCCGCATCCATAGAGGACAGCAAGATTGGATTGACCATGAAGCAGCTCGGTCTTGGAAAACTTGAATGGCTGAAGCCTAAAAAGGTCAAGCAGTGAGCTGATATCATGAAGAAAGAACTCAGAGCATGCAAGAAATGCAAAACGCTGACAGAAGAGAAGAACTGCCCGATTCACGGAGATGAAAAGACAACAGACGACTGGTATGGTTTCCTTATGGTCACGGAGCCAAAAGAGTCCACAATAGCCAGCCAGGCGAACATCAGCAGGCCTGGAATGTATGCAATTAAAGTACGGCAGTAAGTTTTTCATTTCTGACGAAATTCTCAGGGAGATTTCCAGTTACAAGCACAGGATATGCTCTGTTGAAGAAATTTTGAAACTATCAAGGAACCATCAGATCATAGCGGTTGGAGATGCAACTTCAAGAACGCTGGAAAAGAACAACGTGCCCATGAAGCTCAGTATTGTCGACCTCAAGACAAAGAGGGAGGGAAAAAGGGAATACAGACACAGAAAATCCTCCATTGTTGTGAGGAATGAAGCTTCAACGCTTTCGCATGACCTGTTTATTGAGATCAGCAAGATACTGCAATCAGATAAACAGGGGCGAATAGAAGTCCTTGGTGAGGAAGACCTTGCAGTCATACCAATAATTTATTATTCAGACATTAATACGGTGGTGTCCTATGGCGTTCCGGATGTTGGAATCGCCTGCATTACTGTGGACGATCAGATGAAAGTGTACATCACATCGCTGATCGAGAGGATGAGTGTGGTAGATGATTAAGATCGAAGTCGAAAAAGAAAGGGAAAATACGCTGCTTAAGAGAAAGGAACTCTGGTGCAGGGTGTCCTTTGACAACGCAGCTACGCCAACAAGAAACCAGATCAAGGAAATGGTATCCAAGAACTACGGCGTTGATAAGACGCTGGTTATTGTTGACCATTCAGACCAGGAAACTGGAAAACATGAAGTTGTGAGCTACATAAAGATATACAAGGATAAGGACAGCGCAATGCTTTATGAACCGGATTACGAACTGTTCAGGAACGGCCTGAAGGCTGCAGAACAGGAGGGAGCATAGATGCAGAAGCGTGAAATATACAAGATGGAAGCAACATCCCTCAAGAGAGAGAGGAGATTCTGCCCAAGGTGCGGACCCGGAGTTTTCCTGGCCGAACACGAAAACAGATTCACCTGCGGGCGCTGCAAATACACCGAATTCAAGAAGGCAAAGAAAGAGCCTGCGGCCCAGAAAAAAGAAACACCACCTGAGAAAAAGGAAGAAGAGCAGAAGCAGGAATAACCTTCTGCCACCTGCAAATAATTTAATTCTAGAACGTATTGGTAACTGATTGAAAAAAACAGGACTATCCATACTCCCTCTACATTATGGCCATCCCCCGCCTTTCCTTTACAAGAGAATGGTCACGCTCGGCGGCCTGCTCTGCTCACTTATAGTTGAAAAATATGGTTCTGAAGACCTTCTGTACAGGCTTTCCGACCCTTTCTGGTTCCATTCACTATCACTTGCAATAGGCTTTGACTGGAATTCAAGCGGAACAACAACAACCACTATGGCTGCCCTCAAAGAGTATTTCACTGATTCTTCAGACGTGAGGATACTAGGGGGAAAAGGGCCGAAAATGTCCATGGTTTCAGGTGAAGTTGAAGAACTGGAAAAGAGCGGATTTGCCTCCGGAGGTGTCCTTGACAGAATAAGGAAGAATGCAAAAACCGTTGCCAGGGTTGACAATAACCTGCTCGATGACGGATACGACCTTTATATGCAGTTCATCGCCCTGAACGGGAAGGACTCCTGGTCGGTGGTTCAGCAGGGACTCGACAGCGGATCCCGAACTGCACGGAGGTACCACTGGAACGAGGGTGGCCGTGATTATCTTAATGACGGCCGTGAGGGCATATCTTCGAATACAGTAAAAGAAAGAGTAAGTGACCTCTCAACAAGGTACAGTGAATCGCACAGGAACCTTATAGCTGAACTCTCTCGTGAACATCTCAGGCAGGATATGTTCACAACCGGCAAGCAGAGCACGCTTGATTCATTCAATGAAGGCCAGAAAGTGCTGAACCTTGACATAAGGGTCAACTGGAAAAAGCTCAGGGAACTTTACGAGTACCAGCCTGAAAGCTTTGACGAAATTTTTAACTATCCCGGCATGGGAAAATCCACAATAAGAGCACTTTCATACCTTGCAGAAGTGGTATACGGGAGCGAACCTTCCTTCAGGGACCCCGTAAAGTTCTCATTTGCACTTGGTGGCAAGGATGGCATTCCCAAGCCAGTTGATTATTATGATTATGACAAATGCATAGAATTCTATTCTGATGTTCTCGGGAATCTCAGGAATGGGGACAGAAACCTTGAAAGAATAGCCGGAAATCTTGCTAAGGCCGGGTACAGGCTTTCCAGCCCCGAGAGAAGATATTGAATTACATATTCACAACCGTGCATTTCATTCCAATTCTTTCTTTTTTTGTGCGGGAGAAGTTTCTGCGGAACCATTGAATTTCTGAGTTTGTTATTAATTAATTCTCGCTATAAAATTGAGAATAGTTATATACAATCTTGTGCTGTCTTAAGGATTAACGTTCATGGAATCAACTGTACCCTTTAATGTGGAGGATTACCTGCCTTTCCTTGATGACATTATATCAGGATGGTTCAACGAATCATACACAGGACTGACAGATCCGCAGAAAAAGGCTATTCCGTTGATTCACTCTAAGGAAAATGTGCTTGTTTCCAGCCCTACAGGAACAGGAAAGACTCTGTCCGGTTTTCTTGCCATCATCAATGAACTCTTTGCAATGGCCAGGGATGGTACTCTTGAAGACAAGATATACTGTGTATACATAAGTCCACTCAAGGCTCTCGCCAATGATATAAACAAGAACCTGAAGCAGCCGCTTGAGGGAATATACGGCAAATCCAAGGAAGAGGGCCTCAAACTGAAGGAGATCAGGGTAGCCGTCCGTTCAGGAGATACTCCCCAGAGTGAACGCCAGAAAATGCTGAGAAAGCCGCCGCACATCTTCATAACGACACCTGAATCACTTTCTCTTGCCCTTTCTGCACCTAAGTTCAGGGACTACCTTAAGAATGTAAAATACGTGATTGTGGATGAGATACACGAACTCTCCTCCAACAAAAGAGGGTCCCTTCTGTCAGTGAATCTTGAGAGGCTGGAAGAGCTTGCACCCGGATTCACGAGGATAGGATTGTCCGCAACTCAGGCACCGCTTTCAAGAATTGCAAGTTTCCTGTGCGGATACACAGATGCCGGGGAAAGGCCCTGCCACATAATTGATGTCGACACAAAGAAATTTCTTGACCTGCGGACGCTAACTCCCGTGCGGGACCTTACCACCGCCAGTTCAGAGGTTGCAAATGAGAAGATGTATGACATCCTTGCAGACCTGATCTCTAAACACAGAACCACACTGATATTCACGAACACGAGAAGCGGAACGGAACATGTCGCAATGAGGCTGAAGGCCAGGGGGGTGGAGAGCATTGAGGCACACCATTCCTCCCTTGGAAAGGACCTTAGGCTGGATGTTGAGGATAAGCTGAAGCAGGGTGAACTGAAGTGCGTCATAACGTCAACATCACTTGAGCTGGGCATTGACATAGGATATATTGACCTTGTAGTGCAGATAGGAACTCCAAAGTCTGTGTCCAAGGCACTGCAGCGGACTGGCAGGTCAGGGCATGGAATAAATGATATTTCGAAGGGCAGATTCGTTGTCTTCGACCTTGATGACCTTGTTGAATGTGCTGTGCTGACCAAGGCTGCGTATGACAAGGAGATAGACAAGGTCGTGATTCCCCAGAACCCGCTTGACGTCCTCTCTCAGGTTCTTGTCGGAATGAGCCTTGAACATCCATGGAAACTCGATGAGGCACTTTCCATTCTAAGGAGATCATACACATACCATGAGCTCAGCGACGATGACTTTGATTCCGTGATCAAGTACCTGTCCGGTACCATGGAAGAGAGCGCCATATACTCCAAGATATGGTATGATGAGAATGAAGGCACATTCGGCAAGAAACGGTCCTCCAGGATGATTTATTTCATGAATGTCGGAACAATACCGGAGGACGCTGATTATCAGGTAGTTAACGAAAGGGGAAAGCATCTGGGTGAACTAAGCGACAAATTTGTAGAACGGCTGAAGCCGGGCGATGTTTTTGTGCTGGGAGCGAGAACATACCAGTTCATAAGGACCTCAAGAAACAGGGTTAGCGTCAAGGACGGGCAGGGGTTAAGGCCAACCGTTCCGTCATGGACGGGTGAAATGCTTCCAAGGAGCTATGATCTTGGAACACTGGTGGGCCGATTCAGGGATGAGGCAGCCGCAAGGCTCTCCTCAGGAATGGACCTCACCGAGTGGCTGATGAATGATTTTCACCTGGACGAATTCGGTGCGAACTCGATAACTTCATACATTCGGGCACAGATGAATTATGGCATACCCACCGACAGTACACTTTTTGTCGAAGGCTACATTGACGGAGAGGGACTTTACAACACAATTTATCACGTTCCGCTTGGGCGCAGAGTGAATGAGGCACTTTCAAGAGCTTACGCGCAGGCAATTTCCAACAAGTATGCTGTAAACTCAAGGATAACAGTGACGGATGACGGTTTCATTATTGCGTCCCAGTCCAGAATCCCAATCAAGGAACAGCTATCGCTCATCACGGGATCGAACCTTGAAGACATGGTCCGGAGATCTGTGATCAACACAGAAGCGTTCAAGCAGAGATTCAGGCACTGTGCAACAAGGTCACTCATGGTACTCAGGAAGTACAAGGGCTACGACATTTCCGTAGTCAGGCAACAGCTCAGGAGCGACAAGGTGTTGCGGGCGCTCGAGCAGGTGAAGAACTTCCCTGTTGTTACTGAAACATACAGGGAAATAACAACAGACATGATGGATGTCCCGCGTGCCGCTGCATATGTTGCAAATGTTGTTGAAAAAAACAGTTACAGGATTGTTGATTTCAGGAAAGAATCTTCCCCATTCTCATACGGAATGATACTTGCGGGAATATCAGACGTTGTCCTGATGGAGGACAGGGCCAGAATGCTCAGGGAACTCCAGGGAAAGATACTTGACAAGATATATGGAGAGAAGGAGCTGCACTTCATTGTAAGTGAACACAAAGCGGTTGAAAGCTACTATGCGAACAAGGTTCCAGCTGTTTCAAAAAAAGGAGACCTTGAGAAGTTTGCAAAACATTTCCTTTTCATAGACCCTCTTAGAAACAGGTTCAACTCCCCATACAACTATTCCACTTACGACATCAGGGAAGATATAGCAGATCTGATCGAACGGGATGTGATAGTTTCCGCTCACGGCAGAGGCATAGAATGGGTCCACAAGTCTTACAGGAACCTTGCAAGGACTCTGTTTGCCAGGGAACACGACCTGTCCGAATCCGACAGGACGATACTGGAAGCGTGCAACAGTAACACATTTGCAGAACTCAAGAATGCAACCGGCCTGGAAGAGGAAATCATAAGGGAGTCCATTGTCAGGCTTGAATCCACATACCTCATTAGAAGAAAGCTGAGAGGTGACCGTGTCATATACCTCAAAGATGATATTCCGTACCGTAAGATGGGGCAGAAGGAAGCAGTAAGAAAAGCGATTTCACTTGCGCTCTCTTCTCTTGGTCCACTGACACTGGATGAAATGCTCATACGAGTGCCTGTTGAAGAGGAAGTCCTCAGGGAACCCCTTGATGAGCTTGTTTCTGATGGAACTCTGATTTACGATTATGTCACTCCGGTTTTTTCAAAGCAGTACATGGTAAAGGAAGACCTCGAGAAACTGATCAATTTCTCTTCCGGCGATATACTCAGAGAGAGGATTGGCAGGCTTTCGGCACAGGTCTCAACAGTGGATGAATACTTTGAGCGGTACGGTTTCCTTGTTGATCCATGGAGCCTGAGAATAAGGATCCCGGAATTCAGCGAAGATTCCCTCAGGGAGATGGTCGAGTCTGGAAAGGTCATAAGGGGCAGGATAGTGAAGCGGAAGGATTCATATGTTGCCTCATGGCTGGCTGAATGCCTGCACTCACTCCGTTATGATGCGCCGACAGATGAGATGCTTAAGGCTCTCGACCTTATAGAAAAGGGATTCAACACGGAGGAAGCGCTTTCGGAAAGGTCCGGAATCGAGAGGAAAGTCATGCGGAGGCTGATCTCAGTCATGGAATACCACCTCTATATTTCGCGTGACTCAGATAACAAGATCATTGTATACAGGTCACCAGATGACAGAATAGAAAAAGGGGCTGCCTTCAGGATTCTAGCTGACCGTTTGGGACCATTCACCACGGACGAAATATCACGCTTCTTCTGGTTCTATACAAGGGGCATACCTCAACTGGCCGGGGCACCTACTGTCTTCCACAACGGAAATGTATACTATGGAAAAGCCACAGATGAAGCCCCGCAGCCCCTGATCATACGAAAATACGATCCTGTTGAGCTATACATGGGTAATTATTCCTATGACCAGAACAATTCACTTTTTGTTTCAGAAGGCAGAGATTCTGCCGTGCTGAACCTTGAATCCGAGAGGTCAATTCTATGGGCATCTGACATCAAGTTCGAAGACCCGGGTTCCAGGAAAAAACTCGTAGAATATTTGATGTCTGTACTGAAAAGAGGATTTGGTTCGCTGGTGGTTGAACGACCTGATGATGAACTCTCAGACATACTGGTTGACTAAGGGTTTCTTGGTACCGGGGACCTCTTCTCTTTCGGAGAGGTTACAATTACGCCACTGACATTCAGCGACTTCCTCTTCCTTGCCCTTTCCGGCAAGAAGAGTGAAAGTTCCCAGAAAGGCGTATACCAGACTCTCGAAAATCAGCTTCTGGGAATTCGCACCGAGTTCGAATCCTATTATCTTGGAATAACAAGCGTCCAGCTGAAGAACTATTTTGAATCAAGGCTCATTTTTCAGTTCAATGGCCCATTCGGCGTAACTGCCTATGGG
This sequence comes from Thermoplasmataceae archaeon, assembly GCA_046703525.1. Taxonomy (GTDB): domain Archaea; phylum Thermoplasmatota; class Thermoplasmata; order Thermoplasmatales; family Thermoplasmataceae; genus WAQW01. The sequence continues at coordinate 3,623 of JBJKSW010000045.1, read as the reverse complement.
ACTCCCGATGTTATTTCCCTTTACAGGTCAATCCGGACGCATGAAATTACGCCAGAGAAGCAGAGGGTTGTTAAGGCAGTCCTCGAATATGGGAAGGCATCGGAGAACGATATTGTTTCACGTGTTGGCGGACTGAAGAAGAATGTAAGAAGGGTGATCAAGGAGCTTTACAAGGAGAGTGTACTGGCAAGGGACTTCGACGGGAATTACGTCTTTGTAGGAGAAAAGTTCAAGGAAGAGGACAGTTTCAACCGCCTCATCACTACAACAGTGCGTGAGATAGGGTACGTTGATCCTGACCTGTTCGCAAGGATAGTCCAGTCTCCGGTTCAGGACAGATTCACCAGGTTTGCGGAACAGCAGGTGAAAACAGGAGCGCTCATGAAGGTAGTATTTTCAGACCTCAGGAGCCTCGTTTACTGTGAACCTGCATCACTGAAGAAGATAGGAAACAGGACTGAGGCAACTCATACAGTATCACCAAAGGACCTCCTTTACAGATCGTACGAGAGTGAATTCAAGAAAGCTTTCAGGGGAAGGAATCTCCACTATCTAGTTGAAAACGGAAAATTCCTCTGTGCCTTTACTGTAAGAAAGAGCGGAAGAAGCGTTACTGTTGGAAAGATAATGGGAGATAGGACAGCCAAACATAAGATCAAGAAGGAACTCAACCTTCTGGGATTTTCCGTGTACTTCTCGGGCACTGCCTAAAAAACTATTTTAACTGATCTGTATCACCTTGAACATGTACTTCTTCCCGACTGCCATTACGGGTGTATCGCTGGTCCTGTCAATATTCCTTATAGCAGTGGTAACCAGAACGATCTCGAGGTTTCACAGCCCAATATTCAGGTACATTCTTGCGGTGTTTATCATCATCCTGATTGACAGCCTTGCAGTTATAATTTCAATTTTCGCCTTTCCGGGCCTGCGGCAGATAACTTCACTCTTGTACATCACATCAGAACTTGTGATTCTTCTGTTATTCTACGCTGCTGTTGTTAAGGGGAGATAGCTCAGGTGAACAAACCGGAAGATATGAGGCAGGTCATCCTTGCAGTAATAGAGCGGAACCCGGGGCTCCACTTCAGGGAAATTCAGAGGCGCACATACAGTGCGACCGGCCAGCTTGAGTACCACCTCTATCAACTGGAAAAAGAAAACAGGATTGTCAAGAGAGAAGACGGTAAGCTGAAGAGATATTTTTCAAATGAAACAGGCACCAATTTTGAGAGGACACTCCTTTACCACATGAGAAACAGGGAATCGGCCAGAATAATCTCAACGGTGCTGCAGAAGAATACACCTGTTCAGGACCTAGTGGGCCGCAGCAAGACCAGACTGGCAGCAGTAATGGACAGGGTCGGGGACCTTGAAAAAGATGGAATTATAAAAGCAGAGAGGCCTGAAGACGGCCTTCTCCTGAAGATGGAAAAAAGAGATGAAGTTCTGAGGATCCTTAAGAAGTACAGGGAAAGCTTCCTTGACAGCCTTGCCATGAACCTCCTGTCCCTGCTGGAGTAGAGATCAGAACCTGCGCCTTCTGTAGCCTGTGTATGAGACAAGAATAAGGGCAGTGCCGGCTATTATGCCTGCTGCAAAGTACTCCGAGTTCTGAAGAATGTAGTTCTCAATTTTTGCAACCGTTTTGGTCACAATGGGAATCTTTGCAAGATTGCCGCCAAGAAGCGTGAAGAACGGATCCTGCTGCAGCGAATTTGTCCTGTTTCCAGGAATGTTGTATACAAATACGAGGTACGGGCTGCTGTTCTTGACAGCCAGTGTGGTCATCAGGGGCATCACGTTGTTGTTTATTGAGTAGTTCCCCATCCACCAGTAAAGGCCGTATGACCTGTTCAGATCACCTGTATTGCCGAATGAGATTCCGTTGCCGGCGGTGTTTTTGTCCCGAAGCTTGGCCGCAAACTTTGAGAACCCCAGAAGGTGGCTTGAATCAAGCTTTCCTGACAGCTGCTGGACGAGTGAAATCCTCATCGGAAAAGGGAGCTTGAAGTGAGTGATTATGCTGCTGTTTATTTCAAGTGTGTTAACTGTAAGCGACCTTATTGTCGCATTGTTCACTGCACTCGTGTTGTTGTATATGTCAAGAATGCTTGAGGAATCGCTGTATTTGCTTATGTTAACAAACACAGTGACATTCATTTTCTTGTCTCCGAGGATCTTGTTGAGGTTGTCTGAAAGGCTGCCGTTGTCTCCATTCTCCAGGGAGTCCTGGAGGTTAAGGGAAGTGCTGTAGGAAACAGTTTCATTCCCGTTGTGCACAATGTGCCAGTTCTCTTTTTCAAACTGTGCAAATCCTTTCAGGCCAAGAAAAGGAATGTTGAATGCCAACCCGTAGAAACTGATGTTGAATGACGTGTTGCCCTTGCTGATCACAGTGATCTGGGGATAAGAATTGACCTCTATGTGGTCCGATATGTCGGAAGGTGCATACGCAAAGCTAGCCGGTACCATGAGAATCAGGCCGATCGCAATGAATACTGCCAGCTTCTTCAATGCAAAATTATCCTAGGTCATTATAACTGTTTTTTGGTACAAACTAGAGGAATTCCTCTTCAAGTTCAACAACAACGAGATTCAGCACTTCGTCAAACGTTCTGCCGGAAAACTCTCTCAAGCCCCCCATCTCTGTTCTGAGCTTTGCCAGAAAGCCCTCTTCTTCCTCATCGAATTCAATGCTGCAAATAAGTTCCTGCATGTCTCTCTCTTATAGGTCAAATATACCTTATAAATAACATTTTGCAAGTAAAAAAGAGAAATTATGACAGCATCACACTGCCTGACTTTATATTGTGCACCACTTATTTTTTAAGGGCGACTTTCCCCGATAATCGGGTACAGGCATTGTGGGCTTCCCTCAACAGTCCGGGATATGAATTCCCGAATTTGTTTCTAACGAAGGCGATGCTTTCCTGCAGCGAAATCATGTTTCCTGAACTTATGTATTCATTTCTGTTGATCCTGTATCCCTTTCTAAATCCGTCTATCTCCACATAGTTCTCACTTAGCTTTCCTGTGAGCAGTGACTTTGCAATGCCAATTGTTGCAATACCCAGGGCTATTCCGGAGAAAGTGGCTAATCCCATGTCTCTGTAATGGAGCAGGCCGTTGCCATCTATTAGAACAATTCCCGTGAAACCGCCGCAGAGTTCTCTTATGAAGGGAAACTCCCTGTAGGAAAGATATCCCGGAATGTAGGGGAATTTCACCTCCAGCATGACTGACCTGGCCGTCTTCCTGCCGTGATCCTCAATGATGCAGGAACCAACTCCTTTCCTTCCTGAGTAGGAAACGTCTACAGCACACACCCTGCCTTTGTCAAATGTTCCGCTTTCCTTGTATGCGGACCTCATGGAATTCTGCTCCTCAATAATGTTCTTTAGAGGATAGTCTGTTGAGAATTCCGTGAACCTGTATCTGCCAGGATCTTCTATAGTGTCTCCATGAATGCTGATTCCCTCTTCGGAGAGCAGGTGATATTTCTCAGCCGGCCCTCCGTTGTGGTAAAAATTTCCAATTTTTCCTGACGTGTATACGACTCTGTGGCATGGCATGTCTTCAGGATGCCCTTCTGCTGCAAGCATTTCACCACAGGCACGTGC
>JBJKSW010000044.1:0-2881 GCA_046703525.1 Thermoplasmataceae archaeon | reverse complement strand
GGTAAACGGGACCCCCAATTCTTCATACAATCCTCCCGGCGCTAGGGAAAGGGAGACAACAAAAGAGGTTAAAGGCACTCTGACGGACAAACAGAAGGCGACCATCGAGAAGCACCTCAAAGGGAAGAAAGGAATCCTGATTGCAGCTAGCATCAAGCAAACCGGCCATACATTATACAGTATGAGCAAGGAAGAGGCTTCCAGCATAATAGACGATATTTTCAATGGTGGGTTCAAATGAACTTCCAGAAAGTTGCACTCAGAAGACCGGAGATACGGGCTAGAACGCTTTACATGATCACCTGTGCGGTTATTGTTCTAAACCTCGTAAATGGAGCAGGCTACTGCAGCCATGGCAGCAGCGTCCCGATATACGCAATGATCTGGGAACTCTTTCTGGCGAACCTGCTGTATGTCATTCTCAGGCTCACGATTGCATCCTTTGTGGTTATACCCGTACGAAAAAAGGAGGAATCATAGATGCCGGTGTTCAGGATCGGATATGAAATCGGATCCGGTGAAGAGGTCACCGCAGACCTGCACCATCTCGCTATCTTTGGGCTCACACAGAAATCCGGGAAGACCACTTCTCTGGAGGCATTTATCAACAGGATAAACGGAAATGCCTCGACGCTGATATTTCGCACCGGAAAGGGAGAAATCGGCTTCCACGATGCTAAGGAAATTCCATTCTTCTTCAGGGAACGCGTTGACTGGGAGTTCATTGAAGGCCTCATAAGTGCCCATCTGCAGGAAAAGGCCAAAGTCTACCGCGCTGACATAATGAGAGCTTCAAAGGGCGCAACCGATCTGCAGGGGTTCTGGAAAAACATAAGATCGACGCTGGGGAAGACCAGGGAGGGAAGCTGGACGAACAAGATCCTCACTGAGCTTGACCAGTACTTTTCCGAGATTATTCCGGCGCTCCGCAGTATTCATTTCTCAAAGGACCTTGAAGTTGGTTCCGGAACATACGTGATGGATCTTGAAACTGTCAGGGGATCACTTCAGCAGCTGATCATTGCCTCATCGGTAGACAGAATCATGGAAAAGCACAGTAACGTGATTGTTGTCCTTCCGGAGGCCAGGGACTTCATCCCTGAGGACAGGAAGGCTCCCGTCAAACTGTCAATTGAAAACCTGATCCGCAAGGGAGCCAAGCTGGGAAATTATCTCTGGCTGGATTCGCAGTCATTAACGGGTCTAGACATGGACGTGATGCGGAACATCGGGACATGGTTATTCGGAAGACAGGACCTTGATCTGGAGGCTGAGAGATCTGCAAAGATGATCCCGCGCCAGAATGTGCGATATCAGGAAATTGAGAGCCTGGGAATAGGGCAGTTCTACTTTCGGCAGGGAGACACGATCCAGAAGATCTACGTGCAGCCCGCGTGGATGGACGAGAAAGAGGCTGTTGACACTGCAAAAGGCTTGAAGAGCGTTGTAGAAAGAAACATGCGAACAGGAGATAATGAGATGGATCAGAAATTGAAAATTGATAACGACCAGTTGAAGGCTGAAAACGAGGGGTTGAGGAGACAGATCACGGGATTGCAGAGGACGGTTGAATCCCTGGAACGGGAAATTAAGGCAGAGAGATCTCGCAATCCTGAAGCCAGGAAGAGTGAGTTATCTGGCCCTCCTGCCCCTGAAAGGATTGAACTCGAAGCCAAGGAGGTACAGGTCAGTGTTACAAAACTGGAACCTGACGTGAGATCATTCAGCACCAAGACCGTATCAGGAAAAATCCTGTTCACGCTGGTGGAAGACCTCTCGAACGCGGAGAGCCTCGAGGAAGATATCCATGTTGCTCTCAAGGAAAGAGGGTGGAATGTCATTCACCAGACGCTTGCACCTGAACTGGGCAAGCTCGTGAAGGCAGGAACCTTGATCAAGGGCAATGAAAAGCCTGCTCGGTATAGAATTCCAGGAAAGTTGAAAATCAAAATGGAGGAACAGAGTTGACACGCAAAAAGGCAAATAATATGGAACTCAAGGAGACACTGAGGGAGTTTAGAATAAAGATGCTTCCGGAGTACTCACAGGAAACGCTTGAGAGGGCAGCACGCAGGATTCAAACCATAGCCAGAAGAGGTCTCAATGTCTTCGACATAGATTCTGACCGGGTTTACGAGTACTGCGCGAAGGAACTGGAGGCATCGAAGAAGCGAAAGAGCCTGAGGATTGAGATGGAGGATCTGGGAAGATGGATCAAGTTCACAGGCCAGAAGGTGGACATACCTCATTTCTCCAAGGAAGCTGAGCAGGACCCCTGGGTCCCCACCGAAGAGCAGTACCATCTTGTTCTCAGAACATGCAGCCTGAAGTTCAAGGAAAGAATAAGAGACTACCTCAAGCAGCCGGGGCACGAAAAAAAGTGGTTTCGGGCGGCTCTAATACTACGAATTCTCGCGGAGGGCGGAATGAGGGTTTCGGAATTGCTCAGGATGAACCTGGACGAACGGAGGGAAAAGGGATATTACATCCGTTCATCGAAGAAAGAGAAAGACAGGTTCGTTGCCTTCGCCCCTCCAACGCTGGAAATGCTGGATAGATACGTCCAGGAATTCCGTGAGAAGACAGATCCGAAGGCATTATGGACTGGCGACTACGGCAGACTCAAACCTGCAGTCATACGCAAGCTGATCAAGGAAGCCGGAAAGGCTGCGGGAGTACCGCAACTGCATCCCCATGCCATGAGGCATTACTGCGCAACAAGGCTCCTGAAGTCAGGCATGGACATGCGAAAGATCCAGATACATCTGGGGCATCTTTCGATCGAGAGCACGCAGAGATACACACACCTTCTGAGCTCCGACGTTCAGTTTGAAGTATATGAACTGTATAGCTCGGTTCGGGAACCCGATTTTTTCGAAAG
>JBJKSW010000043.1:0-51595 GCA_046703525.1 Thermoplasmataceae archaeon | reverse complement strand
GTATGGTGGCCTCCGGTTTTCTCTTTTTGTGGAATTCCCACGAGAACCAGCCATATCAAAGGAAAACTTATACAACTGCAACCGTGAACACGGTTAATGCCATAGCACCAAAGAACACGACTGCTGTTGCAATTTCCATCGATTCAAATGGAAACATTTTTGTCCTGTGGAGCAACGGCCAGGTGTTCGAGCACCCAGATCTCACTCAGAACAACTGGATATATCTTGGAAATGCTTCGGGCATTGGAAGCGTTGACAACGGTTCTGTCAACCTCGGCAATCCTGTCGGAATAAGAGCTTCATACAACTGGCAATCCCAATCCGGGGCCACTGTCGGTCTTGTCATGGTTCTATTTTCCAACGGATATGCGTCTTACTTGGAATACGGCGTTTCACCACATGCCTGGGTTCTTACAAAACTCCCATCGGGGAACAACTACGTGGCACTGTCTTACGACCTTAATGCATATTACTATCTTGGTGCCAAGAAGGAAGTGTTTTATGCCACTGAGGGCAACGGAATTACGTATGGTTTTTCAGACAACTACTACGCATGGCAAAGCATAATCAGCACACCTGTATCGCATAACATTACTGCCGCACTGGCGTGGCCCAACAACTTTGCGCCGCCAACCCTTGGCACTACCGTATTGTATGCAATAAGCAGGGATGGATACATTTATTTTGCACAGGGATCAGTTGACCCGCTCCAGCCACTCGCGTGGGTAAATGAGGGGCAGATTCATGCTTCCAATCCAGACTTCATAGGAATCACACAGACTTCGAACCCGTACAGCGCATACTACTATTATGCTATCCAGAAGGGTTCAGGCACTGACCTTTATGGTTCAGCCACATTCAACGGTTCCGCATCCTCATACAGTCCGATAAACCCGACGCCGACCGGTACAGCCAATCATACTGCGCTTCAGAACGATTACTTTGGGTTTGACCTGAAGTCAAATGAGCTAATACTCCTTCAGAACGGGCAGATCTACCAGACCACAACTGAAGGTACAACCTTTGATCTCTACCTGACTACTCCAATGCATCCGGCAGCGCAGAAACAAATCAACGTCATGCCCTGGATATATCAGACGGGGCCAGGCACCTTCAACGGCAAGAACCGGCTCAAGGCTTCTCTTTCTCAGCTGAACACAACCCACAACAACTACACAATGGTGTCCTATGAATTCTACCAGCTCCAGGCGAGCGGCTCAATTACCGCGCTTACAACCGGGTCTCTGAGTTACTCGAACTCATCAAACCCAAACAACATCACACCATTTGTTCATAAGCTTGGATTGGGGGCAGTTCCAATGATAATCAGTGCAAGTGCAGGCCAGATATACAATTTTACAGTCAACCAGAGCAAGATGAATGCGGCAATATCCCAGATGGCCAAATACGCACTGGAATACAATTACACCGGATATGACATCGACTGGGAACCGAGCTCCTCCAACACTACCACCGGTGCCCTGTTTACAAGCTTTGTGAACCAGTTCTCCATGACACTAAACAAATTCGGAAAGAAACTGTTTGTTGAAGTGGCAAACTGGGATCCAAACTTCTGGAACTATGCTGCGCTGGGCAGGACTAACGTCACGTCTATCAATATAATGGATTATGTGGGTTCATACTCAGGGGCCGGCAGCTTCCTTGCAGACATGCAGCAGGGAATATCCCAGATACCGTCAGGAAAACTCTCAATTTCACTGGAGACGCTGAATCCAAACACAAACCTCAACTTCACTGCTCTTCAGATGCAGCAGAGATTTCTCAGCCTCGAGCAGAACAATATCAAGTTTCTGGGAATATGGGACCTGCCGCTTAACTACACACTCGAATCCCAGGTACAGGACTTTGAGGCCAATTACACCGGCCAGACATTCAGTACGACTTTCACCCCTGGAAGTTCAGGAATTGCAGTAGTGGACAATGGAGGCGTCACTTCCAACAGCATAACTTTCTCATACGGCAATAATGCGTACCTCAACGGAGCTGCAAATGCCAGCACAAACTTTGCAGGCACATCATCGCTAAAGAAAGTGTCAGTGACGAACAACGGAACCATGGCTGTTGTGCTCTTTGCACAGACCAGCTCTGGATGGCAGAAAGTGCAGACAATATCGGCTAGCACAACAACTGCTGTTGCTCTCCCTTCCGGAGCACAAAACATTGAGTTTTCATTCGGAGGATTCAACGATGTGGCCACAACGTCATCCTATTCAGGCACCCTGAACTACACACTCAAGTCTTCGGCACCTGTTTCAGTGGCCTGGATAGATGTATACTATCTCAATGGCGCTTCAGTATACCTCAATGGTGCATCCGCCACTGGTTCGGTTACCGGGTTCGGGCAGTGGAATGTCGTGAATCTGAGTGTAGCTCCCGGCATTTATAACGTTTCATCGGAGAAGCTTCGTTACAACGGATCCTTTGATCGTGTAAATGCCGTTTCCGGAACAACGGCAGATGTATACCTAGTTGTCACAATAACGAAGGGGACGCTTACTGGAACTGTTTCTCCAGCCGGTGCTTCAGTAACAGTAAATGGCCTCAAGCTTACTCTTACCAATGGAGTCTACAACTTCACGTCGGCCCCGGGCACATATACACTGAAGGTCACAATGAACTATTACGTGGCATTTGAGAAAAATGTCACGATAAAGGGAGGAGAAACAACATACGAAAATGTCACACTCGCTTACGAGCCACCCCAACCGGTACTGCTGTATGTTCCGTCTGAAGTGAACAATACAACGTTCCAGGTCTCATGGCTGAGGTTTGTTGGCGTTGATTTCACCAACTATTCAGTGTATCTATCCGGAAACAGCGGGTCCCTTGGAAAATTCGTGACTGGCATTACGCATGAGGCAGACACCACTTACAACATAACCGGGCTTTCTTCCAACACAACATACTATGTGACCATCGTAACGTATGCCCAGAACGGTAATGCGGATTCCAACGTTGTGAACTTCACTACTCCTGCTGTAACTCCCAACCACGGCAATACGGCGACTTCACCACTGAGCTCCACAGATCTTTACGTGATTGTCGGTGTAGTCGCAGCTGTCGTAGTAATTGGTGTTGCAGCGGTAGTTCTCAGGAAGAGAAACAAGAACTGAAAAAATTCTTTTTTTAAAATTTTTTTATTATTTTTATTTGAATGATTAATCTTATCAGAGGTTTTACAGTAATATTTTAAGAGGTATGGGCCCGACCGGATTTGAACCGGTGACCACCGCCTTGTAAGGGCGGTATCATAACCACTAGACTACGGGCCCGACGCTTTACCCGAACCTTTCCGCGATATAATATTCTTTTTCATGCATTGCTGAAAAATCATAAGCTAACATGTTGCAGACCCAGTTGCTGTTGAATGGGAAATACGTAAACTTTATGTTAAAGCATAACGGCACTAAAAAAGTTATTATAACTAAGAAGTAATCCCATCTTACATGCCTGAAGAAGACAAAGTAGATTGGGGCAGACGGAATTTTTTGAAGGCAATGGCTGTCATATCAGCAGGCGTTGCTACCGCTGGTGTCCTGCAGGGAGTTGTCAGGAATGTTATCTCTCCACAGGTGGGGCTGGCATCTTTCCCGACTATGCAGCTGTTAGGCACAGACGGCAAACCAATCAAATATTCCGATATTCCTGTAAATTCAACGAAAATATGGCTTTATGACTATCCGCTCACTGATGACCCGAATTTCCTTTTGAGCCTCGGAAAGCCGGATAACACGCCAATGAGCATCTCTTCGACTGAAGTTACGATTCCGGCTACTGGTGCGACATTCAAATCACCCGGGGGTGTCGGACCGACCGGCCAGGAGTCTGTTGTTTCATACAGCGCAATATGCCAGCATCTAGGCTGCGTACCGCCCATCATAAGATTCTATCCGCCTGGAAATTCCGTTCCAGGGACTCCGTTCAGCGGGTCCTCAAATCCGGGATATATACACTGCAGCTGCCACGGCAGCACTTATGATCCATTCAAAGGTGCAGGAGTCATTACCGGGCCAACGACGCATCCTCTGCCTTCAGTTTATCTGAAGTACAACTCTGACGGCACGTTCAGCGCATACAATATGATTGGGCCCACAATATATGGAAGAGTGAGTGATTTGAGCGGAGGAACTCCATTCCCCTCAAACCAGAAGACGACAGGGATAACAATACTTGCATAGGTGATCAATTTTGCTTAAAGGTCTCAGAAAAAGAAAATCGATTAAGGAAGTAGTCGAGAATACGTTTGGAGAAGATCCACTTGGAATAAACGAGTTGCCGTTCAAAACACAGCCCAACTATATGAGGGGCAAGGGGGGGATATGGTACTGGACAGGAGGGCTGACCACGATGGCGTTCTTCTACCAGATCATTAGCGGACTTATCATTCTCCTTTATTACAATCCTGCAAATGCTTACACTTCAACCGAATACTTTCTTACAAGCGTGCCCTATGGTGCGCTTCTACTCACAACACATCTCTATGGCGCTTATGCAATGATAGTCCTGATCTACATACACATGTACAGGAATTATTTTACCGGTGCATACAAGAAACCCAGGCAGATACAGTGGATTCTTGGTGTACTGCTGCTGGCCATTACAGTGGGGACAGGTTACTTTGGATACTCACTTACTGGCGACATCCTGTCCAAGGACGCAACAGACGTCGGTAAAGGAATAGCGCTCCTGACGCCTGTTCTGGGAAAATACCTGGTGCAGATTGGTTTTGGAAACGGCACATCAACAGGCCTTTTCATAAGATTCCTCGGCTGGCACATCATATTCACTGCCCTGATAGGCGCGATCTTCGGCCTTCATTTCCTGCTTGCTGAAAACCACAACTTCAAGCCTGCAGGATACAAGACAAACTTCAAGGCACCCGCTATGGTGAACGATTACCCCGACCACAAGCCCTGGTATCCTTACAACTTTGTTTTCTTGATACAACTGTCTCTGATGACTTTCGGGCTGATCATAATCATTCCTTCTATAATTGGGCTCCTTCCAGGAGTACCAACGTTATTTTCGCCATATCCGCAGGTATCGCCGACAAGCCCTCTAGCTCCATATGTTCCACCGTATCCGCCGTGGTTTCTCCTGTTCCTGTATAAAGCCATAGACTTCGACATCTATGGAAATATAAGGATTCTCAATGCGTTTGCGCCTCTGGTTACAAGTGCACTGTTCGGCATAATACCGCTGCTTTACTTCATCATAATTCCATTCCTCGACAACAGCAACGAACTGCATCCGCTTGCCAGGCCTAAGACTACAGCGTTTGGGATTCTCGGAATCGTGTACCTCATCATTCTTTCGGCATGGGGGGCAATGACACCCGGCCTTCAGATCCCGGCAGCCGAGGTTGCAATGGTTCTTGTGCCTCCGTTTGTGATAGTCATGGGAGGAATGCTCCTTCTTGGAAGGCTCTACAAGAAAGGAATGCTTAAAGTGACTGCTGACAAACTGATTGTTTCGGCCCTGGTGTTCATAATGATACTGATAGGGGCTGTGATATCACTTTCATACAACTTTGCGGCATTCCTAAACAACTCAAACGGCTTGAATCTCGTTGCTACCAAATTCAGTGGAGGCGTCACAGCTTTCGCTGCGTTCGGAACGGCAAAAGCCGCAGACTATTCGATGAAAGCTGAAAACAAGCCCAGAGCTGCAAGAGGCCATCTGGTGGGAAAGAACTCAGCCATGATACTGGCAGTAATACTTGCTGCTGTTTCCGTAATAATAATGGCGTATGCAATTCCTCTGAGCCCATACTATAAGGAATCCCTCGTGTTCGGAATAGCACTTGGCGCAGACCTTATAATTGCAGGAGTGATTACCAGGCTGTACAGGCTGGTAGCTTACAATGAGTAATCTCCGCGTTCACGGCTATAAGCATATTACCTTCTGGCAGGAGGACGGCATAGGTGTAATTGCACTTAAGTCCGATTCCAGAGGGGTCTGCAATGTTGATGTGATACGTGAGCTTATCATGGCTTTCGGAACAGCGGTTGCCGATGATGAAGTCAAATCTGTGGCGCTGACAGGGATAAACAACAATTTCCTTACGGGCCTCTCCTGGTTTGAGGACTCACAGGATTTTGCCGAAACAGTGGACATGTCACACACTCTTGTCAACATAATAGCGGCCCTCAAGAAACCGGTTTTCGCACTGTTGAACGGAAACTGCATCGATTACGGGTATGAACTGGCATTGCTTTCGGACTACATAATCTCCGATGAAAACACCGTTGTTGGATTCAATAACGGCTATCTCTTCATGGCGGGTGGAAGTGCAACATGGCCCAGGTTCAGATTCCTTGGAACAGGCGGCGCTAAAGAGGGCATTAATGTGGACAGGGTGATACCTGCAAACGCAGATTTTCTCACAAGATCCAAAGAGCTGATACTGTCTTATTCGGATTTTGATTTTCCTTCAATAAGGAGGAACCTGCTCTCAGGCATTACGACCGCAGTCCTCCTGGAGACTGACAAGCTGCTGAGGTCTTTCTACCTTAAGAACAGGCAGGAAGAAACAGGCAGACAGGCAGAGCAGAAATAATAAGACGTTCCGGTTTCTCTAAAAAAAACTTTTTAATGGTGTTCTCTCAGAACGCCAGCGGGAAAGCAGCAGCAACAGTTATTATTGTGGAAAAGAGGTTCACCTGGCCTTTTGAAATAATGTTCCTGTTTTCCAGAGTTGCACCAAGAACGCTGTCAATGACAGATCCAAGAAATCCAAAGGATGTTATTATCAGAATCGGAAAAGGAGAAATAGTGCCAGTCTTGAGCAGTGAATAAGCAATGCCGATTATCAGGGCTCCGAGTATTGAGGCCACTGTACCTGTAAGTGAAATGGCCCCATTAATTCCCGGTTCGGCCTTCTTGAAGCTGGTTATCATGTAGGCATTTTTGTCCATGATGCCAATCTCCGATGCAAAAGTGTCTGAATTTATGACAGCGAATGAAATAGCGAAAAGGAAGAAATAAGGTACATCAGGCAGATGAAAAGTGGAGGTTATGCCCTGAAACGAGGCAATGAATATTCCAAGCAGGCCCGCATACATTACGTTTGAATAACTTCTCTCGCCTTCCGCCCCTTCCTGCATTGCAATCTTTTTCTTTTCCTTGAACCAGGCTCTTGTTGCGATGTGGGAGCTGAAAGCAAAAACAACAAGCAGGATGAGCCAGTTGAAGCTGGCCACAAGCGAGATGAAACCACCGAGTATTACAGCAGCCAAACCTCCTTTGAGGTCGAATACACTGAATACCTGAGAGAGCACAAACATCAGGCTCAGGAATATCAGTATGCCGGCGAGATATATTGTTCCTGTAATGCTACTACCATCCCCTCTCTTGCAGCCTCATTTCTTTTGGTATCTGCTCTAGGTCCATTCCGGACATGCTTGCAAGGCCGCCTGAGACTTCTGAAATTATCTTGTAATCTTCATAGTTTTGAACCGCTTCCACTACCGCCTTTGCCATTTCCGGCGGGTCGTGTGATTTGAATATGCCGCTTCCGACAAACACTCCGTCTGCACCAAGCTTCATCATGAGTGCACCATCTGCAGGCGTTGCAACACCTCCGGCCGCAAAATTAACCACAGGAAGCCTTCCAAGCCTCTTGATCTGTTCCAGAACCTGGAAGATTTCGCTCTCAATCTGCTTCATTCCGAGACCATAATACAGGCTCTCGTCACCAAGTCCAGTTTCTTCGCCCGTAAGATCCTTTGACACAATAGATCTCGGTCCAAGGTACGACTGTGCAATTCTTGTTGAAGCCACTTTGAGCTGGTCATTATTCATTCTTGTCAGGGATGAGATCCCCTCATTTACCATCCGTATGTGCCTGACAGCCTCTATTATGTTTCCAGTTCCGGCTTCTCCCTTGGTTCTGATCATGGCAGCTCCTTCAAATATTCGCCTGACAGCTTCCTGAATGCTTCTTGCGCCACATACGACAGGAACCTTAAAATTCTTTTTGTAAAGGTGGAAGAATGGATCGGCGGGAGTCAGGACCTCACTTTCATCAAGCATGTCCACTCCAATCTCCGAAAGTGCATATGCTTCGGATACGTGGCCAATCCTGACCTTCGCCATAACAGGTATTGAAACTGATTCTATGATCTCCTTTATCTTGAGGGGATCAGCCATTCGGACGACTCCTCCCATGGCTCTTATGTCTGCAGGCACTTTTTCCAGTGCCATAACAGCCACAGCACCAGATGATTCGGCTATGCGGGCCTGTTCTCCGGTTGTAACATCCATAATAACTCCGCCTTTTGTCATTTTGGCGAAGCCTCTTTTCAGTACATCTTCACCCGTCTTGTTCTCAGGAAATCTTGGAATCATCAATTTTCAGTAAAGGATTTTCATACGATATATATACATTCACTTTTGGCTTGCCCTGCAGTTTTTACTATATACCCAGGAGCGTTTATGTTTTGTTGATAACAGTCTTAGGAGCATTGGTTGAATTCCTTTCAATAGTGCTTGCAGGAGTGATAGCAGGTCTGCTGGGCTCCCTGACGGGCCTTGGCGGAGGTACTGTCCTTGTTCCGGTCCTGACAATTTTCTATGGCATTCCCCTGATATTTGCGACCGGTGCCAGTTTGATATCCACGATAGCCACTTCTGCTGGTTCGGCTTCTTCCTACGTAAAGGAGAAGATTGCGAACGTAAAAATTGGAATTGGCCTGGAGATAGCAACAACTCTGGGAGCTATTGTAGGGTCGCTCACACTGATATACGTCAGAAATACGGGATTTATCTGGGCCATTTACGTGGTATTCGGCCTAGTTCTTCTTGGGTCACTTATACCGACAATAGAAAGGACATCCAGAGAGATACCTGAACTGAGGCAACCTGACTGGACAACAAGATTCTTCCAGCTCGCAGGAAGGTATCACGATCCAAAACTCAAGAAGGACATAGACTACAACGGCGTCAGATGGTGGCTTGGTGAAATAGTCATGTTCTTTGCAGGAATGATTTCAGGATTGCTTGGAATCGGCAGTGGCGCCCTGAAAGTGGTCGGAATGGACTGGGCAATGAACCTTCCAATGAAGGTTACGACTACAACCAGCAATTTCATGATTGGAATAACTGCTGCGACTGGCAGCTCAATATACTGGTTCCAGGGATTCATTCAGCCCTTTATTGCAGCAGCAACAGCGATAGGTGTCCTTATAGGTGCATTTTTCGGTGCAAAGATACTCGTCAGGATATCGAACACCAACATAAGGTGGATATTCTTCTGGATTCTGGCATTTCTAGGGTTTGAGATGGTGATGAAGGGATTCTATACAGACGGGCTAATCTCAGTGGGAACAGACCTGGAATTCCTTATTTCAATAGTCATCGCAACAGTAATGCTATTAATTTTGATGACACTGTTCAGGAAGAGGAGGGCAGCACCCGCATGAATAATCCTGATTTCCAGATTGTTGTAAGCCGCGTTCTCAGAATAGGTGTTCTTACAAGCATGGCATTCGTTGTTGCAGGTGTTTTTCTTATATTCATCCGGGGAGGGGCTGATGGCTACACTCTTGCACAGCTCTCAAACCTGGGCAGTAGCCAGGTGTCTGCGCAACTTGACTCATCCATGCTTCCTCCCTCCGGAATATTCTCCGGAATTGCAAGCCTGAACGGAGCATATTTCATTGCACTGGGGCTCTGGATTCTTGTTTTCACTCCAATAAGCGTCGTAGTGATATCCGCGCTGGAATTTTTCTCCATAAGAAACATGAGATACGTGATAATGTCACTGATCGTGCTCGTGAACCTTTTCGTGGCAATGTTCCTAATAAGATGATCTGTCCCTGCTGAGAAATATAAAGCTTAATTGTTAATTTTACTAGTTAAAAACTGGGTCAAATTACTTTTTATAATAAATTGTTGATTACGATTTGCAGATGTTCAAGAACGATTTGCTGGAAGGCAAAGTTGCAATAATTACAGGGGGAGGCACCGGTCTCGGGAAATCCATGGCCAGAAGATTCTCCCAGCTCGGTGCTACCGTGATGATCATGAGCCGGAGAAAGGACCATCTTGAGAAGACAAAACAGGAGCTCGGGCATCTTGGCCTTGACATTCATTATGAGCAGTGCGACATCAGGGATCCGGAACAGATAAGATCAGCCGCGGACAGGGTTCAGGACATACTTGGCGGAGCAGACATACTTGTAAACAACGCGGCAGGTAACTTCATAAGCAGGACAGAAACACTTTCTCCCAAGGCTTTTGACACAATACTCAATATCACACTTCACGGCACGATATACTTCACCCTGGAAATGGGAAAAAGATGGCTGGAACAGAAGAAGAAGGGCACAATCCTGAACATGATAGCGACCTATGCATGGACCGGCTCTGCTTATGTTGTCCCGTCTGCCACTGCCAAGGCCGGAGTCCTGGCGCTTACACGCTCTCTTGCGGTTGAATGGGGCCCTTCGGGAATAAGGGTCGTCGCCATCGCACCGGGGCCAATACCGACTGAGGGTGCAATGAGCCACCTGATTCCAACGGAGGAGTTTGCCCGGGCCTTGATTGATAGAAATCCAATGAGGAGGCTGGGCACTCACGACGAACTTTCAGACCTTGCGTCATTTCTTGTATCGGATCATGCATCCTACATCAACGGGGAGGTCATCACAATTGACGGGGGAGAATGGCTTAACGGAGCCGGGCAGTTCAATATGCTGTCAAAAATACCAAAGGAAATGTGGGACGCTCTGAGGAACAGGAGATAGAGATTATGGGTTCAGTGCCTGGATTATATCATCCACAAGGTCCTGAGGGTCTTCTATGCCAGTCGATATTCTCACAAGCCCCTGAGTTATTCCTGCCTTCTGCTTTTCTTCATCTGAAAGGCCCCTGTGTGACATTGTCGCGGGATGCGTAACAGTTGTCGTTATTCCACCAAGCGTGTTCGCCGGCCTTATGAGTTTCAGCCTGCCAAGGAACTTCAATGCCTCTCCGGAATCAACTCCCAGGTCAATTGAAACCACTCCTCCGAAACCTCTGAGGAGCGACTTTGCAGTTTCGAAATCGGGATGCGTTTCAAGTCCGGGATAGATCGTCCTCTTTATTTTTCCAGCAGATGACAGTGATTCCGCAATCTTCATGGCATTTCTGTTGATCTTTTCCATTCTGAGGCCAAGCGTTTTGATTCCGCGCATCACAAGGAATGCTGTGTTGGGATCAATGGTGGATCCAAAGTTTCTCCTCATGAGGTCTATTTTCTCAACTTCTTCTTTCCATCCTGCAAGCACACCGGCGATTAGGTCGTTATGCCCTGCCATGAATTTTGACGCACTGTGTATAACAACCGTTGCACCGAGATTTCCAGGCCTCAGGTTATAGGGGGTCGTGAACGTTGAATCAACAAACATTTTTGTCCCTGTATCTGCACATTTTTCTGCGAGCTCCCTTATGTTGTTCACCCTCAGAACAGGATTGGTTATTGTTTCAAGAAACACTATGTCAATTTCAGTGTTCAGTTTATCCAGCAATCCTGCAGTTCCCGGTTCTGCCACAGTAACACGTATTCCAAATTCAGTGAGATAGTTTGTAATGAACTTGAAAGTCCTGGCAAACAGGTCCCGCTGAATAAGCACACTGCTGCCTGGCCTCAGGAATGTCAAGAGGGAGGTTGTTATTGCGGCCATTCCAGAAGAAAAAGAATTGCCTGAGGGCATATTTTCCAGCGCAGCCACTTTTCTGGACAGAGCTTCAACGGTTGGGTTGTTCTCTCTGCTGTACCTGAATCTCTCTCCCTTGGGAAGCTGGAACGAACTGGTCTGGTATATTGGAAAAGTGAGTGCTCCATACAACGGGTCATCTTCATCCTGTGGCAACGAACTCTCAATCTTCAATTTCAGCACCACCTGCAGCCTTCGCAATTCTGACCGTGCATTTGTGCCCGTATGCGGCCATTACGTTCTCTGACATTTTTCTGACCTCATTTCTGTCCGTCTTCTCGTCGCAGACCACTATCACTGCCGGCCCGGAACCGCTTATGCAGGTGCCGAGAGCGCCGTTTCTGACGGCTTCAGATTTCAGTCTCGGGAAATAATTGTAAACAGACGACCTTGCTGGTTCCACAATCCCGTCATTGAGGCCTTCCATTATAAGTTCCCGGTCATCAGTCAGTATGCCCGCAATAAGGGAAGACACATACCTTGTATTTCTCACGTGGTCTTCCATTGTGACAGAAGATGGAAGCATATCCCTCATATGTGCTGTATTCACCTTCAGCCTGGTGAGCGGACTGATGATCATGAAGTAAAGGGTCCCCGGTATCGCGATCTTTCTTGTTTTTATATCTCCGTCATTGAGCACGAGTGCGAGTTCCCCCATAGTGGAAGCTGCAACATTGTCGTAGTGTACGGCTCCGGATGCAATCTCACCAAGTGCGGCATATCTGATCATCCTGTCATGGTCAAGTCCCAGCGAATAAAGGTGGTTGAATGCCTTAACTGCTGCTGCTGCGCAGGCCCCGCTTCCACCAAGTCCTGAGCTTATGGGTACCCCTTTGCGTATATTGAGCCTGACACTGTCACTTATTTCGAAGTCATGCATTATTTGAGCAACCGGAATTGAGGCAGAATTGCTGGCCGGGTCTTCAGGCACGGAACCTTCAGAGACAATCTTAATCTTTGGGCCTCCGCCTGTTATCTCGGCCTCCACAGTATCGTGAAAAGCATCTGTGCATATTGCAAGCACATCAAAGCCTGCCCCCAGATTCGCACTGGATGAATAAGAAATGGATCTGACGGGTTTCACGCCACCCGTTAGCATTTCAATTATAAGATTATTTTCTAATTTAAAATTACTCAGAATAATATACTTATTAGCTTAAAGTGTGACAAACACTAATGATTCAATTACAAAAAGTCTCTATCCAAGTGGGTTTCGATACAATATGTAGCTAAAGTGAAAGATAATATATTTATAAAAAGGACAATTACTGCCAAGCATTCAATGAAACATACTGGCGAGAATAAAGGAAACCTCCAGTCTCTGAGAACCTCGACCGGAGAACTGCGCGTTATTAAAATAGGTGGCGGTGTGCTGAGAACGCCTGAAGACATCGAGGATGCGTGCGGGAAGATTGCCTCCACGGCAGAGGACGGTGTATTGCCTGTCGTGGTGGTATCGGCACTTTACGGTGTCACAAACAGGTTAATTGAACTGATGGGCAGTGGCTCTTATTCAACCATCCCTCTGTTTCTGGAGGAAGTTTTCTCGATAAGCAAGGGGGAAGGAAACAATGCTTCTGACATCATCTCAAAACTTTCCGGAGTTATATCACAGGCAGGAGAGAACTGTAGCTTGCTCAGAGATGAAATCCTCAGTTACGGAGAAAAGATCACCTCTATTGTAGTGGCTGACAGGCTGGTCGGTCTGGGCCGGACTGCAACAATGGTTGATGCCGGTAACATCATAAAGCTGAAGGAAAACGGGTGTGTGGACATAGACGAATCCAGGGCAAGGTCGGGAGCCATAAGGGAACTGGTGCGCAGCGGGCATATAGTGGTAATTCCCGGTTTCTACGGAACTTACGATGATGGCCGGACAGCAATTCTGGGGCGCGGGGGCTCGGACTACTCGGCAGGCATTGTTGCAAGCTGCCTTGATGCAACAGAGCTGGAGTTCTGGAAAGACGTAGACGGCATTATGAGTGCTGATCCAAGGTATGTTGAAAAGCCTGTCACATTCAGCAATGTATCTTCAACGATGGCAATGGAGATTTCGATGCTTGGAGGCAAAATACTCCATCCACAGGCACTGCGCCTCATTGATTTCTCAAAATGCACTGTCAGGATAAAGAATGTCAGAAAACCTTCTGATTTTGGCACAATTGTTGGCGTAAGAAACAAAAAGGCAGCCTCAGTAGTTGTTAAGACGGACCTCGTTCTTGCGACCTGGACTGCTGACACAGGTTTTGGGGGAAATCTGTCAGAAGTCCTGACCAGCATTCTGACCGAGGGCCCCAACCCCTACAGCATAACTGCCACGGGTTCTGCCATACTTAGCATCTTTGACAGGGAGGACTTTTCCAGGTTCGAGAATGTATTACGCGGCCTTGCTGCAAGGCTGTCCGCTAAAATGAAGCTCGAAAACCCGCTGACCATGATCTCAGTTATCTCGGATCTTCCCTCCTTCCATATGAGAAGGCTGAGAGCAGACATTCTTACTGCCCTGTATGATATTGAAATATTCGAAAAGGCCGTGATAAGCCTCAATCCGAACCTCAGTTTTGCCATAGTCGTGGACCGATACGACTCTGCAAGTGCCATTTCTGCAATACATGAAACAGTAACAGGAGCGGAGACGAGAACTTGGGAAGACTGAGGGCAGCCGTGCTTGGCGCAACCGGAATGGTTGGCCAGCGATTTGTATCATTACTTCAGAACCATCCGGATTTTGAGATATCAGTTCTGGCAGCCACCAGCAGGTCAGCAGGAAAGAAATATGCTGAAGCCTGCAAATGGGTGATTGAAAGCGGAATGCCGGAAGATGCTGCACAGATGGAGGTACTGGGCTTTGATGATGCTGAAAGAATTGTTTCCCAATCAGACATTGTGTTTTCGGCTCTGCCAAAGGAAGCGGGAAAATACGAATCCGGACTTTCAGACCTCATTCCCTTGATATCAAAAAGCAGCGCACACAGAATGGATCCTGCAGTTCCCCTGATGATTCCAGGAATAAATGATGAGCACCTTTCTGTCCTGGAACATCAGAAATCCTCAAAGAAAGGCGGTTTTCTGAGCTGTGATCCAAACTGCTCTTCCACTCAACTGGCAATTGTCATCAAAGCAGTGACCGGATTCGGTGTGGAACGGGTTTTTGTCGACAGCATGCAGGCAATAAGCGGAGCGGGTTATCCTGGTTTGTCAAGCCTTGAAATACAGGACAACATAATTCCATACATAGATGAAGAGGAGGCCAAGCTGAGAAGGGAGCCTCAAAAAATTCTCGGAGGGTTGAATGAAGAACGGAACGGGTTTATTCCGAATGACATCAGGATAATAGCCAAGTGCAACAGGGTGAACGTATCTGACGGCCATATGCAGAGTGTTTTCATCAAGCTTGGTGAAGAATTTGAAGAAGAGGATGTGGAAAAGGCAATTTACGGCTTCAAGCCTGCCGCCACTTCCTCGCATCTGCATTCATTCCCTGATAAGCTCATCCGTGTCATGAGGGAGCCGGACAGGCCACAGCCAAAGTTTGACAGGTTTGCTGACGGAGGAATGAGTGTTCAGGTAGGCAGAATAGAAAAGGATGGCGAATACCTGAAACTGAGCTGCCTCTCGCACAACACCATACTTGGTGCTGCCGGAGGGGCAATCCTGCATGCAGAACTCCTGAAGAGCATGAGGATAATCTGAGCAGACTGCAATGCTCACTTCACTACGCTGTTTATGATCTCGTGGACAGTCACGTGGCTGTCACCGGAAAAAGCGTCTTTCGGCAGAGAACTCTCGTGGGCTTTCCTGAATTCCTCGCTCTCAGTCCATGAATTGAATTCTTCCATTGAATCCCATATGCTCATGATTATGTAGTTATCGCCCATGACTGGCTTGAGAATGTCGTTCCTTATGAAACCTTGAAACTTTGTCAGATAGCTTTCCCTTGACTTCAGGAGTTCTTCAAACTGTTCCCTGTATTCATCTTTGACCGGTATGTGGTTCTGTACAACTATCATCTATGGAAGATTGAGTGATGAAATAATAAATTATTTGAAAATATCTGGTACAAAGAAACTTATACTCATTTTCTGCGGCGCATGAAAAGGGATGCCACGATTACTATGAGAATGAGAAATATCACTATTGTAAGCAGTGTACTCTTGTTGGGAATCAGCGGCGAAGCCGGAAGAGTCGTTTCGTTCGTAAGGTGGATGACAACGTCTTTGGAGCTTCCGTTTACAATGAACTGGCCGGTGCTGTAAGTGTTCCTAGTTCCGTTCTTGAGTGTCACGTTGTAGCTGTAAGTGCCGTTTGTCAGGAATAGGCTGAATGCATTGGTTGTCCATGGAAGGTGCTGTGTGTTGATATAGATGTCAAGAATCTGCTGTGAAGTGTTCAGGATTATAGACACATTCACAGTGTAGAGAACAAGAGTGGTGAAGTTGTTCAGAATGTCTGTTGCCATGTTGTATGCATTTATTGAGCCCAGGCCGGTCACGAGGCTATAGCCGGGTACTTCGCTGTATATGGCATTTCTGCCGTAAAGAACGTCGTAGTACGGCAGAAGAAATGATTTGTTCTCGCTCAGTATGTTTCCATGGGCGGTCCCGTACTGGAGATTACCGAACTTGTAGAGAAGCGGGTCAACAAAGCCTAGTCTTGTTCCTCCGTGTGCTATCAGGTACGCATTCATTGTTGCCAGAAGCCCTGCTTCCAGCGGAGAGGCAATGCTGGTTCCCCATGCATAATAGAAGCGGGGTGAATCATAGTAAGAAACACCGTCGATTGTTATGTAGATGACTGTATTGTTGGCCAGTCCTCCTATGTCCGGTACTCCTCTTCCCTTGCCCTGAATCAGGTTGTTTGCAACTGAGTTCAGCTGCCACGACGGTTCCGATATATTGACATCTATCCCGCCCTGGGAACCCACCGGAGTCTTTCCGGTCGTGTTCGGGCCAGGCATATACCATGCAGACTGGTTGGTCAATTTCAGGAACTGGCCGGGAGTCTGTGTGGTGCTGAGTTTGACTGTGGTTCCACCAACCGAAACCATGCCGAAAGAATCGGACGCTGTTGTTCCCGGGAAAGCTGCATCCGCACCTGCGTACTTGGGGCTGGATTTGTTGTTTCCTGAATCGCCGCTGGCAGCAAGGACCGTAATGCCCAAAGCTTCAGCTTTCACAAGGGACGCATTCCATCCGGGGTCCGTGAAGGAACCGCTGTACCAGGAATTGGATATGGTTGAAACGTTTGAAAGCGCAGGATCACTTCCATTGACTATGTATGCAAAGCACTGGTCAAGTGCCGCAAACGTGTTGCTTGAAGTATATACATTGTAAATGCTCGCACCCGGGGCCAGGCTTCCTGCCATTTCAAGGTCCAGTGTGTTTTCAAAGGAGGCGTCTGTACTGTCGTATGAAGCTGAAATTCCAGGTGCAGGCGCACCGTTGAGAGGGATTCCGTAAATCTTTGGCTTTGGCTGGTTGCCTGGAAGGGTATCATTGAAGTACCTGTAGATGTCTGCGGGATAAAACGGGCCTGTCGGTGTGCTGGTGTTGGTTTTTCCAGACCACAATATGGTTGCTATTGCCTGTTTTGTTGGCTGTGTGATATTCAGAATTTTCTGGACGTTGTACGCCCTCTGCATATCGGAGCCCCATACAAACTGGACTCCTGAGGAAGATAGAGGAACAGGATAGTTAGCGTACGTCTGTGGGGCCAGTCCAGTGTTCGGAGAAGAACCATAACCCGTGCCCAGGGATATTCCGGGCTCAGTTTTGTTGGACAGTCCTACGATGCCAGTAACATTCTTTGCAAGCCAGTCCGGGAGCACAGGATTCCCAGAAACAGAGAAAAACATGTGTTGTCCGTCTTTGTAAGAAAGAACGGGCGCATTAAACACTGATGCGAAATAGCTTGAGTTTGCAATGAGGGCGATATTGAGGTGATCACTGAATGATTTTAGCTGAACATTCCCCATTGATTTGAAGTAATTCACAGCGTCCCTGTAAAAGGATGCAGGCTGACCAAAGAGCCGATCAAATTCAGCTGAACTCAAGTAATCATGATATTGAATACTGGCAGGATTGGAAAGATTGGACAGATAGTTCTGAAGCATTGAAGAATTCGTGAAATTGAACGAGACCATGACTTCCATCTTCCCTGAGAATGCCCCCGTGCTCAAAAGTCCTGAAGTTGATGGGACTCTCAGGGCCTTGACATCAGCGAGCGTATAGTTGTGTCGAATCCCGCCACTACTGGAATCCAGGCTGAAATGGGAACTGTTTACGAGAAATCCTGCACCTGATACAACGAGTAAAAAGATTAGCAGAACACTTAGAACTTTCTTTATCAAACGAGTCACCACCACCCTTCATGGAAGAGCATATTGCAGCTGTTTGTCACACATAATGTCGACCTTTTCCCCTGCGTGCAGGATAACAGACGGCCATAAATGCCAGCGCTATAAATTTTGAATCCGTATTGAGACCAAAAGTCAAGCTTTTCTGGCATGATGCTGAGTTGACAATACACTGATAGGATATAGTTTTTGCAGAATCAATTAAGGACTGAACAGAATCGCTCGTGTTCTTCACCAGTGCGGTTGAATCCGGCGGCCATTAACAAATCGGCTGTGGAAATTGAGAAAAAACTGCACAAAATAGAACTACCCAAGCTTGGAGGATAATGTGGTAAAAAGTTACAAAAAGTGCCCGTTATCTTGCTTTTGCTCATTTTTTTATAAGAAGATTAAATCCATTTATGATTTTTATCTGGGCATATTATGAACACATCAGACCTGGAAATACTGAAATTGAAGGACGATCCGGAATTCATGTCAAGATATGATGAGATTAAGGCAGAACTCCTTGAAGAGACAAGGCCATCTGTTGATTATCTGTCTTCTGGCAACTTTTCGAAATCGTATCTGACATACTATGGGGTGTGATAGAATGACCGAATGCCCCGATGACAGCAGCAGAATATTGGCGAAGTTGTATGAGGACGAGTACGTCCTTGTTGAGAAGGTTCTTGGAGAACTTATAGACCAGGATCACCTGGATTTCACGTACAATTTTGATTGAAAGGCTCGAAAAATAAAAAAATTTTTCATTATAATTCAATAACTCCTTAAAAATCTCAATGCAATGAGCGATGCAATGAGTCCGGGCAAGAGCGCACCAGTCTTTGACAGAATTGTCAATGCCGCAATTTCAAGAAAGAAAACAGTGGTTCTGTTATGGGTAATTGGATTACTACTTCTCACACCGGTAATAATGACGTATTCGAATTATGTCAGTTACTCCAGCAATACTGGCGGATCCTCCAGCTATGAATCAACAAAAGCAAGCCAGATACTTTCAAGCGTAAATCCACAGAACTCATCGCTGGTGGTCGTTGTTTCACTCCCTTCCGCTTACAACCTTTCAATAGCCAATATCACGCTGAATTTTCAGCATAATATCACTTCAGCAACAATACCTTTCGTCAGTTCAACCGATTCAGCTTTCTCTGCATATGCATCCTACATCAACAGAATTCTTCATAACTCAAAGGACATTATAAACCAGACATATAGCAGCATAACATCTCTAAACAGCCTTATTTTTCAATTTCCATCTTCTTTCTACAAAGAATGGAGCAAGACAGGGTACAGCACCAGTGAAGTATACGCTGCAGCTCTGCAGGCAGGATATACAAACACCAGTCAGCAAAACTTCTTTATTTCCGCCCTCAACTCAAGCTTGCAGCATTATTCTCAACTTGGACCATACTACAATGTTCAAAACGCAACTAATGCCACTGCACTTTCTTTCTATGGATCTGACCAGTTTACACCAATCATACTTGAATATGGCAGCGTGCTGAACTATTCGGAAAAGACTTTTCTCCTGACATCCATTGTATTGAAAACAGAATTCGGGGTACCTATTACTGAGAAGCTTGTCAAGGCAGAAATAACTTCGTCAAATCCAGGACAGTCTTTTGTGAGAGATTACGGCCTTACAAGCGCTCCAGATTTCATTTTTAAGCAGTATGTAAGCAGAGACAACAGCACTTATCTGGTGAATGTGTTACTGAATGTCAGTGATTCATACAGGGGCAGCGGCAATTTCTATCCGGCACAGAGCATAGTCCCGCAGGTCAGGAATATAACAGAAAAATACTTCGGCTCTGAGGCTAGTGTAACGGGCAATGGAGCAGTTTCTTATGATCTCCAGAAATCCCAGAGCAACTCTTTCATAGGCTTCATCTTCACCTTTGTCTTTCTTGCAATAATAGTCGGGCTGGTTCTCAGGTCGTATATTTCCCCAGTTCTGGCATTAATACTCGTAAGCATAGCTACTGTGCTGGGCTATGTTTCTGTTTTTGTGGTGGGGGCATTCTATCAGCCTGTAAATTACATAGTAACGTATACTCTGACCGCAGTTTTGCTTGGAGTTTCCACAGATTATCTTCTTTTCATTCTGGCGAGGTACAGGGAAGAACTCGCCAGCGGCACTCCACAGGAAGAAGCAATTCGCACTGCCTCATCCAAATCCGGAAGGGCCGTGGTTGTAAGTGGGCTTACTGTAGCGACAAGCCTTGGGACAATGTTCTTTGTAACTGGCCTGAACACATGGGGGCCGGTTCTTTTCCTGGCTGTTTTGTTCACGGTTCTTGCGGAAGTCACTTTCCTTCCAGCTGTTGCGTCGCTGATTGGTAAGAGAATGTTTCGTAACATCAGGACGGTGGAACCCAAGAAGTCAGTCTTTTACAAGGCGGCAGAATTTTCCTCAAAAAGGAAGAAGGCCATCATTGCCGCCATCATCATATGTGCGGTCCCTGCCTTGTATTTTTGGTTTGAGGCACCTGTCTCATATGACATATCCGGAGAACTGCCCGCAAGTCTTCCGAGTGTTAAGGCACTCAACCTGGTTAACGAGAAATTTGGCTCGTCTGCCCTCTATCCTGCCTTTGTGATCATGAATCTGAGCAGCCCTGCATACGCGGGTAACAACTTATCTCAGGCTGCATACGACCAGATCGCAAGCGCCGAAAGCTATATCATGAATACAACAGGAGTAGTTTCTGTCATAGGCCCGGGGGCGTCAAACGGGTCTCTGGGAAATCCCTCTTTCCTTTTCAACAGCAACAATAGCGTCTACTTCATTGTGGAACTCAACTCTTCTCCATACAGCCAGAGCGCAATCAATTCTGTTCAGCATCTCAGAGACAACAGCAGCTTCATAGTTGGCGGCATTACTTCTGGAGTCATTGACCTGAAGAATACTTCCCAGAAAGAATATACTACGCTAGAGATACTCATAGTCGCCGCAATAGGCATAATCATAGGCGTTTCTTTCCGGTCTGTGAAGTTTCCTCTGATCGCACTTTCCGGGGTATTCATAAGCATATCATGGACACTTGGACTGCTATATGTGGTTGTCAGATTCATGCTTCATGAAACGCTGATTTTCCTGATACCAGTCATACTCTTCATAATACTGATGTCTCTTGGAAATGACTTCACAGTGTTTCTTATTTCCAGAATAAAGGAGGAACAGAAGAAAAACGGATTTTCAGAGGGCCTTTACAGAGGAATGGCGGGATCCGGGTCGGTAGTTACAGCGCTAGGCATAATACTTGCAGCGTCTCTCGGATCACTGGGGCTGGTTCCGATAGCATTTCTGCAGCAGATGGGTCTGGCATTTGCTGTCTCACTGCTTATTGATACATTCGTAATCAGGACACTGTATTTTCCCGCCATGATCTCACTGTTGAGCAGAAAGGGGAGTCAGGTGAGGAAGTCATAGTCGTAAACAACCATGACCTCTGACTTTTCATCTATTTTTCTTACGTTGTTAATCTTCATTTTTGCGTTGGCCAGAGAATCTGAAAAACAGACTGAAATTCCTGACTTTCCATCTGAAATCTGAAATATCAGGGAAGAGAGAATGACAGGCATAATTTCAGATGGATTGTCGCTGAACAGGAGAAACAGGACTGCATCGGTCTTGCTGAGGTCAAGAATTGGAATGACAGATGCAATTCTTTTCTCTCTCAACCGTTCGATTCTCTTCTTTGCTGAAGCACCAGAAATGCCCAGCTCAGCTGCGATCGATGAAATGGATAACCTGGGGTCCCTTCTCAGAATATCAATGAGTTTGACATCAGTATCACTGAGCCGTATGAACTGCCCCCTGGAAGGAGGCGTATATCTCATTACAGGATCTCCGAGCTTTTCGTACGCACGCTTCATGGCATCATCGAGGTCTTTCTGACTGTTGCCTTGAAACCCGAATATTGCTATGTCCTCAAGACACTTGAATCTGGAAAAAATATCATTCTCATAATCCTGGTCTGTTCTGAACGCAGCAAATCCCTGATTCTTTCCGAAAAATTCAGGAGTCACATGAAGAACGAACTTCTTTATGACCCCGTCCTGGATAAGTTTGTCAAATCGGTATTTCAGTGCCTGTGCTGAAATTCCAAGTTCGTCAGCTATCTTCTTCTGAGGAATCCTTCCATCGTTAAGGAGAATCTGTATAATGCGCTTATCAACCAAATCCATCGGGACGCACCTGTTTGATAAACGTAGTTTTAGCTCAATAAAATTCTTTGGTCATATACTGGCTGGTGTTTTCGAATTGAAATCATTACATGACCGTGTCCATGATTCAAAAAAATTACTGGGCGAACTTAGAATTATATTGGCGGAGTGGCCAGAAGAACAATTCTGACCGGATTGAGTAGAAAGAGGGATGGGACCGTTGAGATTTGAACTCAAGTTACCAACACCCCAAGCTGGTAGGATACCAGGCTACCCTACGGTCCCATTACGAAAATGGAAGGACTTCGTCAATAAGGTCTGTGTGCGACAATATCATCCTTCTGCAGCAGTATCTGGATACTTTGAGGTCGTCAAGCGTTGTCTTTATCTCGTCTGCAGTGGGTTTCTTTCCAGACCTTCTGATCTTTTCCATTTTTTCGTTGAACTTCTCGTAATCGGAACCGATCACTTTCCCGCAACTGAAACATCTTACCGGAATTATCATTTCATTACCTGTATGATTTCTGTCTCCTTGCCCTTGCTCCCTTACCCTGTGGCTTCTTCGGGAGCTTCCTTCTGACATCGCTCACAAGTATAGTTCTGTCGTATTTCTTGTAAGCTTCCTCGATTGTATCGTCTTTAAGGTATTTGACTATTCCCTTTGCTATGGCAGTTCTTGCAGCATCCGCCTGGCCGGTGACACCTCCACCGTGCACCTGAACCTCAATGTCCATCTTGAGGGCTTTCTCGCCAACAAGTATTACCGGTTCCTGAATCTTTTCCCTGAGTATGCCGACCGGATAGAACTCTATTGGAAATCCGTTGATTGTAATCTTCCCTTTTCCGTCTCTGGTAGTTGCACGTGCAACCGCTGTTTTTCTCTTGCCTGATGTCTGAATTACGCCTTTCACGCTCTTACCTCCACTCCGAGGCTTCTGGAAATGTCTTCCAGTCTCACGAATCCTGATACTCGATTGTTAGTTGCCTCATCAACCTTTGCAAATTCCGTTCCCTTGAGAAATGAGGGAATTCCGGGGTAGACTTTGCATCTCTTAAGAGCGTCCTTGCCTTTCTGCTTCTTCTTGGGAAGCATATCCCCTATACTCCTTCTGAGAATGCTTGACGGCGTACGCGGATAGTAAGGTCCTTTCCTGACACTTCCTCTGTCTCTCCTCTCCAGGAACTCCTTGATAATCTTGTCTCTTCTGCCTGTTATCACTGCCTTAGAAGCATTGACAACAGTGACTTCTTCACCCTCTATGAGCCTCTTGGCCACATAGGTTGAAATTCTACCGTATATTGTGTTTTCTGCGTCAATATATAACATTGAATCTACCTCACTATTCTGACATTTGAGCCTTTGGGATTCTCCCTGGAAAGTTCATCAATCGTTTTGTAAGTGCAACCCGCTGCCTCAAGTTTTTCCCTGGCCTTCTGTGAGATCTTCAGAGACGCCAGTGTGACTTTCTTTGAAAGTGTTCCGGCACCGAGAATTGAACCCGGGACAACCAGGATTTCCCCGTCGTTGCTGAGTGAATCAATCTTGCCAAGGTTTATGGAGGCATACCTTCGCTTACCGCCAGCCAGCCTCTTGGCTATGTCTCTCCACAGAGCAGATGAATTGCTCCTTGAAAGTTCAAGCAAATTCTGAACAGTCTCTCTCAGGTTGTTATCTGTTTTTCTATCGTGTTTTATGGACATATTTCTTCCTCGCGTAGTGAAAGGCAGTTTATTTTAGCTGCCTGAGCTATATGAAATCCTAACTGACATTTAAGATCGATATATATTTCTATCGTACCTGCCGTCTCTCGGAATAACTGCGCACGCAATTAATCAGTAAACCACTCAGGCTATGAGAGCTGTCTGTGAATGCCTACTTTCCATCTGCAGGAGGGTGCCGTTTTGCCCTGTGCTCCATGCCTCTCAATCTCCTTCATCCGAGAGGTCATCGACGTCAATATTCTCATGCGGTATCTTGTTTTCCAGGAATTCAGTGAGCTTCATTCCACTATCAGATTGCCTGTCTTTGAAAACGAAATTAACATCATCGATATAAAATGAAGCGACTTCAACAAACGCGAAGCTCTGCGACCCTCCCTGCAGGTAATTATTGTTTCCCTTTGCAGCACCGCCCATAGCCCCGATGTAGGCATTCTTCAGGTCTTCATACCCTAATGTTCGTGATCTGCCTTTCATGTTCCATGTCAGCTTGCTTTCAAACAGATAGAGAATTCCATGTCTGAATCTGACAAGCAGAAGTGCTATTGTTATGAGAAAACACAAGACAAAAGTAATGCCCAGAAAAAAATATGAAAAGGTGACAACGCTGTAATAGAATGTACCAGCGACTGTATTGGTGAAAATGTAAAGCAAAACTGCAGTGATCATGGAGGCTGCAGTAAGCACTGAAAAAGTCAATATCCTCCTGTTTGTCTGCCCGAGAGTGAATGTGGGCGTTTCCGAAGGCATGTTCCTCAGCAATGTGTTCATTGTTTATATAAATGAGTGCCCATAGTGGATTTTGTGCCTCAATTTCCGGGCTTATCGCCGGTGCCGGAAGAGTCGCGGGCATCTGTCTTCCCCGGGGAAGCAGAAGATTCACTTATCTTTCTTTCAATAGAGGCAAGAACTCCTCTTATTCTGTGATATTCAGTATCGGTAAGGTTGCTCCTGCCGATCAGCCTTCTCAGCATTACCATTGTATTCTTTGACCTGTAATCCGAATACTCGCTCAGCTCAAGGATCTTTTCTACCTCCTGCTCGAGGAGGGAAAGGCTGTAGTCTGTGGCCATGACTTCATTTTGGCCGTCGTGGGCAGAGAGCTGTTTTGTCATCTCATAGAGTATTATGCCGACGGCGTGTGAGAGGTTGTATGCAGGATATTTCGGATTTGAAGGTATGTTTATGAAGTAATTGCATTTCTCAACTTCGTAGTTTCTCAGGCCGTCATCCTCCCTCCCAAAGACAAGAGCGACTTTCCTTCCGGATGGTATTATCTCCCGCCAGAACTCTTCCGGCGATACTGGGACCCTCCTGAATTTTCTCTCATTCAGCGATGTTGAGCTTGAAGTTGCTGCAAGAATGTCAAATTCCGATTCCACATCTGCCAGGGAATCAACTCTCCTGCATTTCTCCAGAAGGTGTTTTCCATAAACGGCCCTTATGTATGCATCGTTGTCAAAATCATCTCCGCCGGCAACAATAAGGGAATCAAGGCCGGCATTGACCATTGACCTGGCTACTGCACCGATGTTTCCCTGGTATTTCGGTTCAACAAGAATAATGGTGATAAAACGGGAGAAGCTTTCCAGCCTGTCAGCGAATTTGTCACTGGCCAGAATTTTCTTCTGTCTTTTCTCCCTTTCCTGCTTTATCTTCTCCTGCTTCCTCATGCTCTGCAGGCTTCTCCTCAGCTTCCTTCACAGGCTCAGCAGCGTCACCGGTTGATGGTTTTTCCTCTGCCGGAGGCTCTTCTGCCTTTTCTTCCGGTGGCTTTTCATATTTCTCAATAATGTATATGTCCTTTTCCTTTATGTGCGACCTTGTCTGGTTCACTATCTCGAACTTCGCTTCTATCCAGGCAGGATCAAATTTGCTGTTTTCGGGTATTGTGATATCGATCTTGTTCTTGCCTTCTTTAATTTCGAACTGGTCAGATCTGTATGCATAGTACATATCAATGAGGGCTTTGACTTTCTCAACGTCGCCCTCGATGACTTCCACTACTTTGTATCTGTATTCTATCTTCCTTCCGGCCCACTGGTGGTTGTAGTCAACAAGCACTCTTCCGGGTGTTACCGAAAGTATCCTTCCTCTCCTGTTGTTCAGGACTATCTCATTGCCCACAGCAGGGTCAATGTTGTTCTTCTGGAATTCTCTGTAGGTATGCACCCTGATGTTCTTGGGATCCCTGTCTCCAAAGCCTTCTGCAGGTGTCATCTCAACAACAACTTCCTTGTCCTTTTCAGCAGAGAGGAACGACTCATTGACCTTGGCCAGCAGGTTCTCTGAACCCACTATGACTGTGGAAGGGCCGTAGTGCACATCTTCCTGATAAATTTCACTCTGCTTGGCAAGCTCTTCGTTATTGGTGGCCACGAGTCTGTTATCGTCGCCCGCACGCATTTCGTATTCTATCCTTATGAAGTCACCGTTATTCATTGAAATTTCACCGTTCAGTGAGATCGATTCGGGAACTTAAGATTCTATTTATATATATCGTAGTGCGCCCTGAGCGGGACAATTCTTTTTATTCCGTAGTGTATTTTTGAAACATGAAGCTCTTTATCGATGGCGAATGGACAGATTCGAGCAACGGGAAGACACAGGACAAGCTGAATCCAAGTACAGGGGAGAAAATTACTGAATTCGCTCTGGCGACCAGGGATGATGTGGACAGGGCAGTCACGGCTGCTGAAGATTCGTTTTACAGCTGGGATTCCATTGGATCAAAGGAGAGGTCCAGGATCCTCATGAAAGCAGTCTCAATGATAAGGGAAAAGAGGAAGGAACTCGAAAACCTTCTTGTTCAGGAGAACGGAAAACCTGTAATTGAAGCAAGGGAAGAAGTGGATGGCGTAATAGACCAGATTGAATATTACGCAGGATTTGAAAGAAAATATAACGGAGACATTCTTGAAGGGCCCGCTGAAATGCAGAGGCTCTTCCTTCACAAGGTCCCGTATGGTGTGGTTGTAGCGCTTACACCCTGGAATTTTCCTGCTGCCATGGTGGCCAGAAAACTCGCTCCCGCTCTTTTGACAGGCAATACAGTCGTTTTGAAGCCAAGCAGCGACACTCCGATGACTGCTGAATGGATTGTAAGGAAGTTTATAGAAGCCGGAATTCCAAGAGGAGTCCTCAATCTTGTTACCGGCAAAGGTTCTGAAATAGGCGATTTTATCGTATCCCACAGAAAGATTTCCCTTGTCACTATGACCGGGTCCACTGAAACAGGGCAGAGAATAATGGAGAAGGCAAGCAGCAATATGGCAAAACTTGTTCTTGAGCTTGGCGGAAAGGCTCCCTTCATTGTCTGGAAGGATGCTGATGTGAAGAATGCGCTCAGGGCGCTTCTGTGGGCCAAATTCTGGAACACCGGCCAGTCGTGCATAGCGGCAGAGAGGCTTTACGTTCACTCTGACATATATGAATCATTTATGAAGAAATTTACAGATTCCATATCCAGAATGAAGGTAGGCGACCCTATGACTTCTGACATGGGGCCGCTGATAAACAGGCAGGCACTGGATACTACGATGAAATTCGTAAACGACTCCGTGAACCAGGGGAAGAAATTACTTGTTGGAGGCAAGAAGCCGTCACTGAGCGGCAAGTTCACCGGAGGGTATTTCTTTGAACCCACTGTCATTGAGGATTCAGACCAGAAATCAGAACTCTTCCAGGACGAAATTTTCGGGCCGGTCATTGGGGCCGCCCAGGTATCCGACCTCGACGATGCGTTCAGAAAAGCAAACGATTCAAAGTACGGACTTGCCTCATACCTGTTCACCAACGATAACAGCCTTATCATGGAATCGTTCAACAGAATCAGGTTCGGCGAGCTCTATGTCAACATGCCCGGGCCGGAGGCATCCAACGGATATCACACTGGATTCAGGCTCACTGGCCAGGGTGGAGAAGGCAGCAGGTACGGGATAGAGGAGTATCTCAAGATCAAGAACATATATGTCAACTACTCTTCTTCGCCTCTGAGGATAGAAACGGTGCGGGAAGATATACTGGACTGAATCTGTTTATTCTTTTCCCGCTCCTATGATAATGCCTGAATTGGAATCCCACATTATTTTTTCCTTTTCCCTGATGTTTCTTGAAAACTGGGCACCAACAAGAAGTGCGACTCCTTTGTCGACTGCATCTATAATATCTCTGTGCGATGGAAATCCGGTGAATATGATTCCCTTGAACTTTCCTGAATCTCCTGAGAATTCTGAACCCCTCACAAGAAGGATGTCGGCTTTGTGGCCTGCTTCTTCTGACACGGTTCCGGATGCAGATTTCCCCCTCGGGTATCCTCTTCCTATGTATTCTCCCATGCTGATTACCCTGAGGTCGTTTGTTCCGCCGAAAAGGAAATACGGAAGTCCCGAAAGGACAACGAAACGCTTTCCAAGCTTGAAAGACTCCTTTGTTCTCAGCACCTTCATCAGACTGTTCAGGTCCCTGCTCTCCTCAAATTTCTCAGGTATACTTACTGGTATGACGCTGTGAAGAAGGTTCATCTTCCTGGACAGGCCCTCGGAGGTTACAACCGCATAAACAGGAACAGAAGGCCTGAGTGAAGAAAGCATCCTCGCGGTGTTTCCACTTCTGGTGAAGGCTATTATACCGGTTGCACCAATCATTGAAGATGAGATCTTGGCTGCCTTTGAGATCGAATATGCGACCTCATTGCCGTAGAATTCTTCAGGCTCCGGAAGGCTGCCAATGGAATTGAGCGCGTAATCAGAGATGTCGCGCAGATACTTGACGGCCGAAGACGGGTACTTGCCGATGGCAGTTTCCTCTGAAAGCATCAGGACATCGGCATTGTCAAAGACTGCGTTTGTCACGTCTGAGACCTCTGCCCTTGTAGGCGTCGGAGAAGATACCATCGATTCAAGGATCTGTGTAGCCAGTATTGCCGGCCTGCCCCTCTTATGGGATTCCACAATAATCTTCTTCTGTGCTATTCCTATTTCCTCCAGCGGCAGCTCAACACCAAGGTCTCCTCTGGCTACCATTATCATCTCGGATACTTCCACGATTTCCCTTATTCCCGTATACCCCTTCATGGTCTCTATCTTTGACGTGACACCGTTCAATCCGCCGTTCTCCCTGATTACTTTTTCCAGATCCAGAACATTGTCCCTGCTCTGAACGAATGACATGGCATAAAAATCAACGTCCTGTTTCACTCCTTCTCTGACAAACTGAATATCCCTGTCAGTGACCGATCCAAGATCAAGATACACCCCGGGAACGTTTATTCTGGCCCTTGACCTGAGAGTGCCGTCATCCAGGGCCAGAAGCACAAGCCCGTCCTTCTTCTCTTCCTCAACCCTGAATGTAACCTGGCCGTCACTCATCTTCACCAGATGGCCGATTTTGATCTTATCCAGTATTCCTTCCCTGTTGAGTTTCAGTTCCCCGTTTCCCGTCTGGTCCGTAAAGAGATAACGTTTACCCCTGGAAATTCTGATTGATCCCTTTGCGAGTTCCTGGAGCCTGAGTTCCGGTCCCTTGAGGTCAACCATTATTCCAATGTGTGATGATGTGGCGGAATTAACACGGCCGACGAGCTTCTTCACGTCTGCAAGGTAAGGTGGATCTACGTGGGCAGTATTGACCCTGACCGCAGAGAGGCCATTCCTGGCCATTTTTTTCAGTTCATTCTCAGACAGGCTGGCAGGTCCAACAGTGGCTAAAATTTTGACTCTGGACATCAACATAGTAATTCCCGGGCCATAATAACTGTTTTCCAACCGGATGAGCAAAATATGCCAGTTTCAGGAAAAGATCACGATACCTTCTTTGTGAGCTGAGCTCCAATCAGGCTCTTTCCGAGGGCGGGTAACATCATGTTGAGCCTGTCCATCAGGTGTTCAAACTGCGTAAATGTCAGCTGTTGCGGGCTGTCGCTCTTTGCACTCTCAGGTGAGGGATGCACTTCTATCATCAGCCCATCTGCGCCTGCAGCCGCGGCCGCCAGTGCAAGCGGTTCCACGAACCTGCTCTTTCCGGCAGGGTGGCTCGGGTCAACAAGCACAGGATAAGGAAGCCTTTCCTTCAGTATTGGAACTGAGCCTATGTCAAGCGTGAATCTGAGCGAACTCTCAAAAGTCCGTATTCCTCTTTCAACAAGTATGATCTTTTCATTACCCTGGCTGGATATGTATCTGGACGACTGTATGAACTCCTCCACGGTGTTTCCGAATCCACGCTTGAGGAGCACGGGCTTGTCTATCCTGCCCACTTTTTTCAGAAGGCTGAAATTCTGTGAATTCCTTGATCCAATCTGAATAATGTCTGCAACCTCCATGACGTTCTCAAGATCATCAGAATCCATGACCTCCGTGATTACAGATATTCCTGTCTTCTTCTTGACTTCCCTCAGGATCTCGAAACCATCCTCGCCAACACCCTGAAAAGAGTCGGGGTCAGTCCTGGGCTTGAATATCTCTCCTCTCAGAACCGGAACACCCAGTGCAATCATTTCTTCTGCTGTTGACATCATCTGGTCAAGGTCTTCAACCGCACACGGCCCGGCGATCATGAGAAAGCCGTTTTTCCTGCCGAATATCTCTTCAATCACTGCCTGTGATCTGTCTTTCATTGCGATGCAGCCTCTCTTCTTCTTTCCTTAAGGAGAGATTCCCCTATGAGAAAGGCGTCAAATTCTCTTCTTGTGCTGTCCGGTATTTCTGAAGGCACCAGTCCGCTCTCCAGTACCGATATCACTTCTTTGTCTTTTAGTGTATCTATAATTTCCATTTCCTTTCCTTCCATTGATAGTGTCCGCAGGTTCCTTCTGTTGTAGCCCATGATGACTCCCTCGTCCTCAGGAATCCTGTTGATGCATTCCTGATCATGAAATTCGGCCAGCACCTCCATGCCAAGCCTGCGTGAATATGCTGAAAGTTTTTTGATCTTATCCTCTTCAAGAAAATCCGCAATTAGAAGAATGCAGTCTGCGCCGGAGTTGTAAGCTGAATCAACCATCTCAAATGTTGAAATGAAATCCTTGTCCAGGATTGGAACTCCAAGGCCGGAAACTGTTCTGATGTCATCGTAGGAACCATTGAAAAAGTCCGGTTCAGTGAGAACGCTTATGCCTGAAACGTTGAGTTTCAGAAGGGCATTCGCATATTCCCTTATGTCTGTGTTTTCAGTGTTGTTGAAGCCGGATGGTGATTTTCTCTTGTATTCTCCAATTACGGAGATGCCGAAAACTGTCTTCTCTTTCCTGATGAATTCTGACAGGCTGAGGACCTCCCTCTGCCTCTTGCCTCTGAAAGGAATTCTGGATGCATTATTATTGTATATTTCTTCTACGGCTCCCAAATCACATCACCAGGAAATTTTCAATTATCTTCTCACCGGATTCGGTGTAATAGCTTTCCGGATGGAACTGAACACCATATATTCTTCTGTCTCTTGAGTGAAATCCCATAATAGTGCGGTCCGTGGTCGACACAGAATCAACGATGATCCCTCCAGACTTCTCAACAACGAGTGAATGGTACCGGACTGCCCTGAATTCCTCGGGAATATCCCTGTAAAGTGAATTTCCGTTATGCCTCAGAGTGTCTATTTCCCCGTGCCTTATGTTTCCACCGAGTTTCACCCTGGCCCCGAGGTACAGTGCCAGCAGCTGGTGGCCAAAGCATATTCCAAGCACCTGCGCATTCCTGTTTTTCAGCAGCAGTTCAAGTGTGCTTCCCCTGTCATTTTCATTGTTGGGGTTTCCCGGGCCGGGTGCAATTATTGCCTTGCTGTAGGCGTTAATGTCCACTCCTACCAGCCGGTCATTCTCAACAAGAGTGACTTTGTGACCCATCTTCTTCACTATCTGGACTATGTTGAAAACAAAGGAATCATAGTTGTCAACAATCAATACATTCATCTTCAATGCCTCCTGTTGCAGTCATTACCTTGCTCATGACTTCCATGGACTCCAGGCGGGGGTCAGAATCCTTGACTATTCCGGCACCAGCCTGAGTATAGTATTTTCCGGACACTCCCATTATGCTTCTTATGAGGAGTGCGAGGTCCATTTTTCCCTTCCCTATTACTCCAAGTGCACCTGCGTATGCTCCCCTTGGTACCCTCTCGAGTGCGTCTATCAGTTCCACAGCTCTTCTTTTCGGGGCTCCTGACACGGTGCCCGCTGGGAAAACAGACTTCAGGATCTCAACGGGGCCTATATTATCAGGCATATCCGACTGGACTAAGCTTACAAGATGCTGCACAGAAGAGTACTTTCTAAGGACCATTGATTCTGCCACCCTGACTGAACCGTCAACCGAAAATTTTCCGAGGTCATTTCTTGCAAGGTCAACAAGCATCCTGTGCTCGAGCTTGTCCTTCTCAGAGCTGATCAGAGCCTCTCCCAGCTTCATGTCCTC
Organism: Thermoplasmataceae archaeon; assembly: GCA_046703525.1. Classification (GTDB taxonomy): domain Archaea; phylum Thermoplasmatota; class Thermoplasmata; order Thermoplasmatales; family Thermoplasmataceae; genus WAQW01. The sequence continues at coordinate 19,220 of JBJKSW010000043.1, read as the reverse complement.
CTCGGGCGTGCTCCCCCTGGGTACAGTTCCGGCAATCGGGAATATTTCCGCCTTATGGCCGTCCACTGTAACAAGATTTTCCGGTGAACTTCCCAGCACGGTGAACTTGCCAATCCTGTAAAGAAATACGTAAAGTGACCTGTCATTCTGAAGATAGCCGGTTATCCTCTCAACTGGATCCACATGCAGGAGATCAAACCTTCTGGACAGTACTCCCTGAAGAATCTCCCCCCTTATGATCCTGTCCCTGAGAAAAGCAACCTTCCTGCTGAAAGAACTGTCCTCTTCCCCTCCTGACCTCGATATTCCTGAGTCCTTTCCTGTTCTTGTGTAACTGCCCCTGCTGACAGTTTCAGGAACAAAGCCCGCAATAACCGGCCAATCGGAACGTCTTATTCCAGAATCAGGAAAAACCTGTGTTATGAAGTCATACGGCACTATTACAGGTATTTCCGGCCCGGAAGAGAATGCACTTTCCAGCGTCTCGGTAACACGCTTTCCAATGGTGCTGATTGCCTGGAAGTCGTCTCCTCCTGAAAAGAGAGTTTCTTTTCCCTTTTCCCTGCTTGACCTGTCAAACTTGCAGAAATATGCAAAGTTTTGTTCAGACTCAATAAGTTCCGGCAGAGAATCAAGCACTGACATCAAGCAAAGCCTCCACTGTTTCGAGAAATTCTCTGACTTTTCCGCCGTCTTTCCTGCCGATACTGGCCTCCAGGGTACTGCTCACATCTATCAAGGCAGGTTTCAACCCCAAGATCGATTGAATGTCCCGGGGCCTTATCCTGCCGGCCAGGGCAAGGTTGGATAATCCGGTAAGGCAGAGGAGATCATTGATGTGGTTTGCGACGCCGTCATCAAAATCAACAAGAGCAAAATCAACGCCAAGTCGGTCTATGATTGAAAAACGCTCCAGGACTGGAATCCTGAATTTAGAAGAGGCGACTCCAATCACAGGAATATCTGTTTCCCTCACATTATGAAGGTCTTCTTCAGTGAACTCAAAATGAAGCTGTGCTGCAGACTCGTTCCTGGCTTGCCCGGTGATCTGTTCCATGGAAGTGTAAACGGCGCATGCTCTGCCGCCTGCAGAAATGATCTGGTCAATTAGTTTCCTGTCACCGTGCCGTCCCACATTATCATCAAGTATGACGCCAAGGAGGTCTGCACCCAGGTCAAGGCAGAGGATGGCGTCTTCAATGTTTGTAATGCCGCATATCTTTATCAGGGGCCTTTCCGGAGTGTTCATCTTCCCACCCCAAGTTCCGCCATTTTTCTTGCTGCTTTCCTGTCCCTTATGGCGTTGAGCGCCTCTTCGTAACATTCCCTGACAGTATGCCCTCTTCCGTGCAGGAGGAGAACGGGTGCTGCATTTGCAGCTATGAATCGGGATGCTTTTTCATTCTTGCCCTCGATTCCTTCTAAGGTCATCCTGTAAATCCTGTCAGGATCGCGTGAACTGATCTCTGAAATGTCTATGCCGTCCAGATCAAGTTCAGAAGGATATATTGTCAATTCACTTTCCTTTCCGTTAATCATTAGCATTGTGGTGGGTGACAGCGGAGAAATCTCATCCATTCCATCTTCTGCTGTCACAACGCATCCTGTTTTTCCGGACTTCTTTATTGAGTCAGCATACATTCTTGCTGCTTCCATGTTTGTGCATCCTATGACAGTATAATCCGGATCAAGCGGGTTTGTAAGAGGGCCAAGGTAATTGAGCACACTGGAGAACCCGAGTTTTCTCCTGACGCTCGAAAACTTCATGAAGTGCTCGTTGTAGTGGTTTGCAAGGATGAAAACGAAACTCTTGCTGTTGATATTGGAAAGTATTCCGTTCTGTGTCATTGCAAAATTGTAGCCTATTTTTTTCAGAAAGTCCGCACTCCCGTGTATGCCTGTTGAGGCATAATTCCCGTGCTTTCCTATCCTGACTCCCAGGCTTGCAGCCACTATGGCGGATGCAGTGCTGACATTCAGCGTGTTCTTACGGTCTCCGCCGGTTCCAACTATATCCGTCAGCCCGGGAACGCGCTTTACAAAGGCCCTCTCACGAAGCGACCTGGCAAAGCCAAGCAGTTCATCGGACGTTACTCCCTTGACGAACATGGCAGCCAGGAAGGAAGCCCTCAGTGCGTCATTGGACATCTCAGATATGAGAAAATTCATGAGCGACTCCGCCTGGTATGTTGTAAGTGCTTCCTGTTCCAGAATCAGTTCAAATTCAGGCGTAATCATTCAGAACACCCCTGATGCTTTCGATTGCCTCCTTAAAACCTTCAAAATTGCCGGAATCAAGAAAAGGAATGAACATTGATCCGACGGCTATTCCGTCTCCCCCGTTCTCAAGGACCTCTCTTATGTCATGCTCGGTTCTTATTCCGAAACCATAGATTAGTTCCCTTTTTCCCAGTATGCCCCTCATTCTCTCTGATGCGCCCGTCACATCAAAGGGTACGCTTATGCCAGTGGATGGCTGTATGCCGAAGTAAACCCACGACTCGGTGATGCTGCAGACATCCTCTATCACCCTGTCAGGAGTTGAGGCGTTAAAGAAAGGGATGACTGAAATGCCATGGTCTTGGGCGGCCTTCACAATATTCCTGTAATCACTGAAGTAATCGACCAGGATGTCTGGCAGGATTATCCCCCTGAACCCGTTTTCAGATAGGTATGACAGAAAATCGTCAAAGCGTGAACTGACATCGGAATAGTATGTCAGCGAATATTTACCGACATTCTTTCTGCCCAGAAGTTCGAGTGTGCCCCTGAAACTGTCACTTTCATGGGAAAGTGCGACTGAATGTGTCTTCCTTATGGCAGGCCCGTCATAATGAGGGTCCGAGGAGGGGAACCCCAGTTCCACACCATCATACAGTGAGGTGTCAATGCCATCAAGAAAAGTGTTCAGCACTTCCTCCTGTGGATATCCCAGTGTGAAATAGATGTAAAGTTTCTTCATTGAGAGCCCTTCTCAAAAATGCTGAGGTCAAGCAAGCCGTGGCCACTCACATTGACCAGAACTGTCAGATCCTCATCAGAGTGTTTCTTCACATACCTGATAAGTGAGGCTATTGCGTGCCCTGATTCAGGGGCTGCCACAATTCCCTGTGTTCTGGAAAAGATCTTCAGGGCATCAATCACTTCAGTTTCTGGCACGTCTTCAGGAACAATCCTGCCGTTCTTCACAAGGAGCGAAAGGGACGGCGCAGCACCGTGGTATCTGAGCCCGCCCGCATATATCTTTTCAGGAATGAAGTCTGCACCCATTGTGTACATCCTGAGCATCGGCAGTATTCCGGCTGTGTCAATGAAATCGTATTCATACTTTCCTTTGCTGAACTTTGGCACTTCGGAAGCGGTTGATGCAATAATGTCCATGTTCCTGTTCTTTGCAAGAAATGGAAAAACGAAACCCGAAAAATTGCTTCCTCCGCCAACACATCCTATCATTGCATCGGGCTCCTCTCCCTCAAGCTCCAGTTGCTTTATTGTCTCAAGCCCGATTATGCTCTGATGCGTTATCACAGAATTGAGGACACTGCCCACCATGTACCTGAGGCCGTTGGATAGCGCATACTCTACGGCTTCACTGATTGCTATCCCAAGTGATCCCGGGTGTTCATGATTCTCAGAGTAATATCTTGATCCAGTTTTCGTTCTTTCTGAGGGGCTAGGCACAACTTCAGCACCATACACATTCATGACAGTCTTCCTGCCCGGTTTCTGCCTGTAGCTGACCCGGACCATGAAAACCGTGCTTGGGAGCCCGTACATGGAAGAGGCAAGCGCAGTCGCCGTTCCCCATTGTCCAGCGCCTGTTTCTGTTACCGTCCCTTTCACACCCTCCTTCATTGCATAGTATGCCTGTGGTATTGCACTGTTTATCTTGTGTGAGCCTGTGACGGTTGCACCCTCGTATTTGTAGAATATTTTTCCCCTGAATGACAGGTACTTTTCCAGATTCCTGGCCCTTACCAGGGGAGTCGGCCTCCCGATCTGGGCATAGGCTTCCCTTACATCCTCTGGAATCGGCACATATCTTGAAAATGAGAATTCCTGTTTCAGGATTTCCCTTGGAATCACTGAATTCAGGAGCTCAATTGATGACCTGTCGGCCGCAGAGTCTCTTGGAGGAGGAAGCGGTTCAGGAAGATCAGGCACTATATTGTACCATTTATCGGGTATTATGTCTGCAAGCTGGCTACTAATCATCTTTGCTGCGATATGATGATATTATTTAATCATTGTTGATTATTATTTACGTATATTTATGGCTTAACTCCAACATGGATATTCACTGCACCAAGCATATACTGTTTGAAATGCACCGACTTGAAACCTGCGAGAGAAAGCATGCTGGAGAATGTTTCAGGGCTGACAAATTTCTTGACTGAATTGGCCAGGTATGTGTAAGATTTGGATGAAGTTATGAGATTTCCAAAGAGTGGGACGACCCTGTAGAAGTACATGGCGAAGAAGTCCCTGTATACCGGCAGGCTCGGATTGAAAATGTCCAGGTTCACAAAAACGCCGCCGTGGTCGAGCACTCTGTAGACTTCTGAAAAATAGCGTTCCAGCCTGATGACATTCCTGGTCAGGAATGCAGACGTAACCCTGTCCTGTGTTCCGTCGTCAATTGGCATGCTCTCCACGGAGCCAACTGAGAAACTGACGTCCGGAAGCAAGTCTCTTCTCAGCATGTTCTCATTAATGTCAATGATTGAAATCCTGCATTCAGGGCAGCTTTTTCTGATCTGAATTGCAAGTTTGCCTGTGCCTGCACCGCAGTCAAGAACCCTGGAACCGGCCCTGAGGTCAAGAAGCCTGACAACCTCTCTTCGCCACCTCTGGTCCATCCCCCACGATATAAGGCTGTCAAGAAGGTCGTATTTTTCCGATATCCTGTCAAATACTTCTATTACCCTGTTTTCCATGGATAAATCCTCTCAGGGATTCAGCATTTTCGCATACTGTGCATGAGGTATGCCCTGAATTGTTATCACATTATCGGCGCTGACAATATTCTCGTTTATGGCCAGTTCCACTGAATGGCTTCCAACAAGGTTGGCTATGGTGCAGATCTTAAGGCTGGAAATGTATGTATTATCCGGTACTGCAACATTTCCGTAAAAGTCCTCGCTTATCTTCAGGTGCATCACACCCTCCCTCAGGTCCCTGTTCAGGACACTCCTGTCTGCCGCAGCAAGAAGCACCTCGCCCCGAATGTGCGTGATTTTCATTACAATAGTGTTTGTCAGTGAATCACCCCGTTTCAACTTCAGGATCAGATGACCTTGTATCTGTGCTGGGATGGCTCAAATATCTGTCCGCCTATTCTCAGTTTGTTGAGTGCTTCCTTTATTCTCTCCTCGGAGAGGCCTCTCAACTGGCCTTCCTGCAGCACCTGTTCCCTCTCAGCAATGCCTTTGTCCTTCTCAAGCCTTTTCACAATGTCCAGGACAACCTCCATGTCACCTCTTGACCTGGTCGAATTTCCCGTCATTATTATGTCGACATCCATCACTCCGTTCACGGATGAAACCTGCATCAGGTAATAGTTCACTATTCTCTTTGCCCTTGCAGCGTCTTCAAGAGAAACAACGTCTGAAAGCCTGGCTTTGGCAGATGCTTCAGACATCCTTATTATGGATTCGAGCTGCCTTGCGGTTATGGGTATCCCTTCGGAAGAATTGGTGCTTCTCGTGTCTACATATTCCCTTCTTATGAGTTCCATGGCCTCATTGGAGAGCCGGGGGAATATTCGGCTTTTCGCATACATGACATACTTTCTCATCAGCTCCTTCTCTATAACAGGGGCAAAAAGCTTGTCGTCCTCAACTTCCTCATCCTCGGCACCTGTGGCCTCCCTGTTCTTCAGTATCTCTCCAACCCTGTGCGCCTTTATTATGTGGTCAGCCAGCTTGTTGTCTGTTTCCCTTGAAGGCGTGTCAGTAAGCTTGAATATGATGTCAAACCTTGAAAGCAGAGGTATTGGGAACTTGATCTGTTCAGCCAGGGATTTGTTTGCGTCAAGCCTGCCCAGTGTCGGGTTTGCAGCCGCGAGCACCGAACACCTTGATGTTAGTGTTGCATAGATTCCGGCCTTTGAAATGGTAATTGACTGCTGTTCCATTGCCTCGTGCATTGAAGCAGTATCATTGGGGTCCATCTTGTCAAGTTCATCGATCGCTGCAAGGCCGTTGTTTGCAAGCACAAGTACTCCGGCCTCCAGAGTCCATCTGCCTTCGCCGAAGTCGTCCCTCACAGCCGCGGCAGTGAGGCCAGCTGCGCTTGAACCCTTGCCGATTGCAAAGACGCCCCTTGGAGAAATTTCGCTCATGTATCGCAGCAACTGTGATTTCGCAGTTCCCGGGTCACCGACAATAAGTATGTGAATGTCTCCCCTGATCGCTGTGCCGTCTCTCATGGACTTTCGCACACCGCCAAACATCTGCAGGACCAGTGTTTGCTTGATGATTTCCATGTTGTAGATGGAAGGGGCTATTGACCTTGCAAGCGCCTCGACGATATCGGGCCTCTTTGAGAGCTCTTTTATCTTTGCCTCATCCTCTTCACTTATCTCAACGCTCTCCACTTCCTTCGTCTCTTTCCTGAAATTGACCGTATAAACGTAAGTGCTGAATTCTGTCAGCAATATGGCCCCAATCCTTTTCTGGTCTGCAAGAAGGACACCCTCGACAATGACGCGGTCACCAGGTTCAAGGCTTCCGGTTATGTCGTCTTCCAGAACAACCGCAATTCTCTGCGGTTGGGTTCCTCCATCCATGGTTTCAGGATTTTCCTGTATCTCAAGCTTCTGGACATCCACAAATTCGGATTCGTCCGTCAGGAGTTTGAATTTTGCTTTCTGCCGGTCTGCATCGCACTCGGGATTTGAGCACCTGTTCGGTTCCTCAAGTTTGCCCCTCTGCTGTGCTTCAATTGTCTTTTCTGCGCATACACTGCACTGAAATACGGCATTCTGAAGCCTTGGCAGTACATCTGTCCTCTTCCTGATTATGCCGCTTACGCTGAGCAGCTTTCCGATCTTGTCGCTTCGTATGTCCCTTATCTCGATCTTAACGTCCCTCTCAGGCAGGTCAATCAGTCTGATGTTTACTCTCCTGGAATCAGAATCACGGGATTTTTCCAGAAACGTGCTGATAATGTGCGCCCCAATATCAAGAGTTCCTATGGGATTGTTGATTATTGTTTCTGCAAACTCATTGCTGTATTCAGAAATATGCCTGAACGAAACAGGCAGCGATTTGTCATCGGGATAGAAATCCTTCAGCTTGACAATTTTTTCCATGTAGTCATAACGCTCGAAGATCTGTCTCCAGGTATCCTCGATAAGTTCTTCTGACATGTCTCCGTTGACTATCATCTGGTTTCTCCCTGTACAATTCTATTGACTATTAAGAACTGTGTTACATTGTTCTGTTACATGCTATTGCAACATGAATATGAAAGAAACGCAGTGCAATTGCGTGCCCTGGAACCTCTACACTTTGAGTTTAAAGACAGATCGAACACATGAGGAAAGCTGTCAGCTGCTTCATTTTCCGCATTTGCAATCATTTGTGTGCGGGAAAGTTCAAAGTTTTATCTGTCAACGTTATGCCTTTGTATGAAGAAAATCATGCTCATAGTTCTCGACGGCATGGGAGACAGGCCAAACGACATTTTCAACGGGAGAACATCTCTTCAGGCAGCATACAGGCCAAATATGAACAGCCTTGCGGCCGGAGGAATCACGGGCCTGATGCATCCAGTTTCTCATGGAACAGTTGCGGGTTCTGACACTTCACACCTTTCACTGCTCGGCTATGACCCGAGGGAAGTGTACACCGGACGCGGCCCATTTGAGGCAATGGGCCTGGGCATGAACGTAAAAGGCGGAGACATAGCATTTCGTGCCAACTTTGCCACAATCGACTCGAACGGCACAGTTACAGACAGAAGGGCAGGGCGCAACTCTACAGGCAACTCGCAGCTGGCTCAGGAATTGTGCATGAAAATCGATGGAGTTGAATTCTTCGTTAAAGAGGGTGTTGAACACAGGGCTGCTCTTGTAATGCGCGGGAAAGGCCTGTCACCAGAAATTGGAGATTCAGATCCGCACGTTACGGGAGAAAAGCCGCGTGAAATATCGGCTCTCAGCAGCGAGGCTGAATTTACAGCAGGCGTTCTCAACAGTTATCTCAGAAGGGCAAGGGAAATCCTCAAGTCTTCCGGGGCAAACGAGTTCAGGAAGGAAAAAGGCCTGCCTGAGTCAAACGAACTGCTGTTGAGGGGTGCCGGCCTCGTACCAGTGCTCCAGTCTTTCACAGACAGGTATGGGATCAAAGGCGCTTGTGTTGCCGGAATCCCCCTGATCACAGGCATTGGCTCTCTTGTGGGGCTTGAAGTGCGGACACACGAAAGGGGAACAGGCACACTTTCGTCTGATTTCTATGCAAAGACTGAGCTTGCCGTCTCTCTTCTTGATGATCACGACTTTGTTCTCATGAACATAAAGGCGCCTGACGTGGCGGGTCATGATGGAAATCCAATGGAAAAGATGAAGGCTTTTGAAAGGATTGACAGTGCTTTCGGGCAGCTTCTTGATATTACGGACTATGCCGTGGTTGCAATAACAGGAGACCATTCGACACCCTGTTCTCTTGGTGAACATTCCGGCGATCCGTTGCCCATCCTTTTCAACACTTCCGGCATGAGAAGAGATTCAGTGGAGATCTTTGACGAGGTCTCCTGCTCATCCGGAGCACTCCGGCTGAAGAGCGGAGACGTAATGCCTTATCTCATGAATTTGTCAGACAGATCTGAAAAATACGGTGCGTAGTAATTCTTTCATTTTTTCTTTTCATTAGCCGATAATCTTAAATATCATCTTGTGTATATATTGTCTGACAACCATGGCTTTTAGAAGTACAGGTATGGGGAACAGCAGGTACGCGCCTGTAAAATGGGATTTCGAAAAGCAGTTCAAGCGCAGCGCAAGAGGCAGAATTTCCCCTTATTCACCGGGTAAGGGTGCCATTTACTCGTTCATTTTCGCAGTTACTCTGTGGTGGCTTCCTGTGGCAGGTCCGGCTATTGCCGGTTATATGTCCGGGAGGAAGTCTGGAAGCTCATCAGCAGCACTTCAGACGTCCCTTATCGTAGCGGCGGTCATGACTTTCCTGACGCTGGCGCTTCTGCCTGTGAAAGGAGGAGTATTCGGCCTGATCGGGGGTTACCTGAGCACTGGAGTTGCAGCACTGGCACAGTCACCTCTGACGTCTTCGTCAACAATATTTACTGATCTCTACACAGGATATGGCCTGATCCGGACATTTGCACTAATAGTTCCGAGCTCTCTGGTCACGCTGGTCGTTTTCAGTTACGTGGGAGGCACATATTCGGAATTCAAGTCCCAGGAGAATTTCCTGGCCAGCTCGACCGCCACAAATGCAAGGACTGCCATATGGGAGAACAACAGGGAGAGGCTGCCGGTCAGGATAAAGACAAGCGGAATCGAGCCCTGGATGGCAGTTACTGAAAATGGGGAAGAAGACGGGTACGATCTGACTTCACTGGACTGATCATACCCACAGTTATTTTTTTCTGCCCGTGAAATCCATTTCCTGCATCGTGGCAGGAAAACCATAGCACTGTGCATAAACAGCCTTAATATAGCACCTCATAATTGTAATGAAATGATAGACGTCAAGCTCCTGAGAGAAAACCCTGCGCCATTTTATGAAAGTTGCACAAAGCGTGGATTTGGAAAGGAAGTCGTAGACGAATTTCTGGACCTGGACAGGAAATGGAGGGAGCAGCTTAAGGATGTCAACGACCTCAAGCACAATAAGAACAGCATTTCCAGGGAGATCTCTGAAACAATCAAGAGAAAAGGGGACCCGTCTGCACTGAAACAGGAAGTTGGTGAAATAAACGCCAGAATTCAGGCAGGGGAAGTCGAACTGAAGGAAATAGAAGCGAGGCGGGATCTGATCTCCGGTTCAATTCCTAACCTGCTTCACGAATCTGTTCCGGTCTGCAAAGGCGATGAGAATAACGTATTCCTCAGATTTCAGGGGAGGGCTAGAGTCTTCGCGGATGACCTGGATTATTTCACTGCAAATTCGGGTAACTCCAAAGACTATCAGCTGCTGGAGAACAGGCCGGTCAGCCACGTTGACCTCCAGGAGAAACTGGGCATAGTTGACCTGGAAAGGGCAGGGAAGATAGCCGGCTCGCGCTTCTATTACATAAAAAACAGGCTTCTGAAACTTGAACTCGCGCTTGTCAATTTTGCCGTTGACTTTCTCTCGGAGCGTGGTTTCAGCGTAATAGAGCCACCATTCATGATGAACCACAAATCACTCAGCGGGTCGACGGACCTTGAGACTTTCAAGGACGCAGTGTACAAGATTGAGGGGGAAGACCTCTACCTTATCTCGACGTCCGAACATCCAATAGCTTCCATGCTGCAGGATGAGATTCTCGAAGAAAGTGAACTTCCATTGAGAATCGGAGGATTTTCACCGTGCTTCAGGAAGGAAGCAGGGGCCCATGGCAGGGATACAAAAGGAATATTCAGGGTGCACCAGTTCTACAAGGTTGAGCAGTTCGTATACTGCAAAGAGGAAGATTCATGGGATTTTCTCGAGGAGATACTTGGGAACGCAGAGGCCATATTCAGGCAGCTGGAAATTCCATACAGGGTAGTGAACATATGTTCCGGCGAACTGAGCGTGCTGAACGCCAAGAAGTATGACATTGAAGGGTGGTTCCCGTCTCAGGGCAGGTTCAGGGAACTGGTTTCAGCATCAAACAACACAGACTATCAGGCACGTTCACTTTCAATCAGGTGGAGGAGCAAAGACGGCAACAAGATTGTCAGTACGCTGAACAGCACAGCCATTGCCACAACAAGGACACTTGTTGCAATAATGGAGAATTTTCAGCTTGATGACGGATCCGGATTTGAAATACCAAAGGCCCTGATACCGTACACAGGATTCGACAGAATCACATTGTGAAGTATCCTAACTGCTTCTTCCTGCTGTCGGAGAGTATTTCTTCCAGCGGTCAAGAACGGGAACCCACTTGTCATCGGCGAGTTTGTCCATGACATTCAGGAATTCCAGAATGCCTATTGTTGCCTTGTCTCCATCCCTCACTGCAGAAATCAGGTCACGAAGTGAATTTGTGGAATCACCGCCTGTGAAGAGGCCCTCAATGGACGTCATTCCGCGCTCATTGACAATCGGCTGCCCCTGTGGAGTCAGCCTGAGCCTGCGAAGGTAATCGTCTCCCATGAAAGTCCAGTCTGTTTCCTGGCCAGTGGCTTCAATGATAGTGTCGCACTCCATGAAGAGCACTTTGTCTTTCTTTGGAACCGGTTTCGCTCTCCCCCTACCTTCGGTAATCATCTCATTCTGCCAGTATTTTATCCCGACAATCTTGCCGTTTTCTGCGACGTATTCAAACGGAGTCACTTCCCATATGTAATTGACTCCCTCTTCAACTGATTCCTCCATCTCTTCGTCTGCATTCATGGACGGGTAGCCGGGCCTGTCGATCTCCCTTCTCCTGTACATGATGTTGACGCTTGTTGCACCAAGCCTGAGTGAAGTCCTTGAAGCATCATTTGCCGTGAATCCCCCTCCGATTATGACAACGCTCTTTCCGACCTCAACCTTCTTTCCCAGGCTTACATCCCTCAGGAAATCAACTGCGTGCCATACGCCTTTTGCATCACTGCCCGGAGTTCCGGTCCACCTTGGCTTGTGGTTTCCCACGCCAATAAACACGGCATCGTTCTTCTTCATTATTTCATCGAAAGCGATGTCCTTTCCAACTGCAGTGTTTACGTGAACATCGACTCCCTGTGAAGTTATGAACCCAATCTCCTTGTCAAGAACTTCCTGGGGAAGCCTGTAACGTGGAATGCCGACTTTCATAAAACCGCCGAGTTCAGGAAGGGCCTCATACAGTGATACTTTGACACCCTGTATTGAAAGGTAATATGCAACAGTCAGCCCGGCAGGTCCACCGCCTATCACGCCAACGCTCTTTCCTATGAACTGTTTCTTGGGCACATCGAGAATCTGGCCATAGTCGTCGAACTTATCAGCCGCATATCTTTTCAGGTGCCTTATTGAAATCGGGCCGCCTGTATCATACAGAACGCAGATGTCCTCGCACAGGTGTGTGCAGACCCTTCCTATGATCGCAGGGAAGGGCAGGTTCTCAAAAACAATCCTGACAGTCTGGTCCGGTTCTCCAAGAGATGCGCTCTTTATGTATCCGCCAATGTCAAGGCTTGCAGGGCATGCCTGCGTGCATATGTTGCAGCCAAGGCATCTGCTTGCTTCAGCAACACCCTCATCATCAGAATATTCAAGAACCGGCTCAGTGTTGAATGTTTTTATACGTTTCTTCGGATCTTCCCGTGATATTTTCACGCGTTCGAAATTGAGCATCCTAAGTCCGATTCAATATTTAACCACATTTTATAAACATTTTTTAGCTTTTGAAGATAATCAGGACACTTCAGGTGTTTGTTTTGCTAATTGGAGGCGTTTCCATAGTCTTTATTTCCTGAGAGTCCTTAAAATAGAAAGATTGATATACTTTGGAAAAAGGGGCGGAAATGCCTTTGTGTACATCTTCCTGAACAACATTTCCAGGCTATCAGAAAACCAGACATACGGCTCAATTGCCATCACAGTTGAATTACTGTTTTGTAATTAGCATGAAGTAGGGTAAACAATAAAATAGTCTGATAAAATGAGCAGCCAATACTATATGGTTCAGTTTAGAGGAAGAAACCGCAATAATAGATCAAGGCGCAGACCTTATTATGCAGTCCAGGAAAACAGGCAGGAAATAAAGCGCACTAAAAAGCTTGATATGAGGAGAAATGATGAATTTCAATACCTCCTTTCGCAGACAGTGAACACACTGCCGGAAAGCGTAAGGGGAGCAATAAAAGGCAGCATTTATTCAATAGCCTCCAAGAGGGGAGTCAAGGAGGCCAAGGAATTTATCCAGAAGAAAAATCAGGAAGGCATAATATCTTCCGATATGGGAAGAGAGTTAATCGAGCTTGTGTTTCACTACAGCAAATACCAGTGACACTGCCGGCTTGAGAAACAGAATCCGTCTTTTGTTTGTGTTTCCACGAAGTGCATTATATTAATGTGTATGATCTGAACTACCATGGAAGATCTCGAGTCCAGGGTTGACAGGTACATAAGACTGGAAAAGGAAGCACTTGGAAAAGTGAAGGTTTCAGCGGCTGCGGGTTCATATCTGGAAGGCTCTGCAAAGGACTTTCTCGCAATGGCCGAAAATTATTTTTCTGACGCACTGCACTTTAAGGAAATCGGAGACCTTCTCAATTGCTTTGCTGCATTGAATTATTCATACGGGTGGATTGACGCCGGTGTGCGCATAGGAATACTTGACGGCAGTGGGGACAACAGGCTCTTTACTCTGAACAGGTGAGTCCTGGCAATTCTGCATGATCCATTCATAATGATCCATTCGAAATCTTTATGACTGCGTCTCCTATGCCTTAGATCGCTTCCCGGCAGTCAGAGAGGAAATTTGTCGGGCACAAGTTTAAACAATTGATGTATTTACATGGAGGATACGATGCCAGAAGAAAAGAAGCAGGAGAAGGAAGATTTCCTATACATTGTGCGAGTCGCCAGCAGAGACCTCAAGGGAGAGAGGAAGGTAACACTTGCACTTTCCGATATTGAGGGGATAGGCATGAGGCTCGCGAGAATAATCACAAAACTTCTCGATATTCCAGGAGACTCGAGGATTGGGGATCTCAAAGAGGATCAGATCGAAAAGATCAGGGAATTCGTTGAGAAGAAAGAATATGAGCAGCTTCCGGACTGGGTGCTGAACCACAGGAATGAAACAGTTTCCGGAAAGGACCTCAATCTTGTTACAAACGAGCTCTCAATGCAGATTCAGGACGATATAAACTACATGAAAAAGATGAAGTCCTACAAGGGAATCAGACACGAAACACATCACAAGGTTCGTGGTCAGAGGACACGTTCCAATGGAAGAAAGGGTCTTTCCATTGGAGTCATGAGAAAGAGGGAAGGAACCTGAATTTTATAATGGTGATTTAAGTGGGAGATCAGAAATTTCCAAGGAAAAAATACTCAACACCGAGGCACCCCTGGGAGAAAGACAGAATCGACCAGGAGAGGGAAGTTGTTGTCAGTTACGGGCTGAAAAACAAGCACGAACTGTGGAAGTCACAGTCGATGCTCGAGTCATTCAGGGCACAGGCCAGAACACTGCAGGCCAAGCTCAGGTACCAGGATCCGGGAGCAAACAGGCAGTTCAGGAATATGATTGGCCGGCTGAACAGATACAACATTCTGGGAACAGAAGCGACTCTTGACGATGTCCTTTCGCTCAGGATTGAGAACATTCTTGACAGAAGGCTGCAGACCCTCGTTTTCAGGAAAAATCTCGCAAGAACCCAGAAACAGGCGAGGCAGTTGATAACGCATGGTCACATTTCAATCGACGGTAGGCGCGTCAATCTTCCGGGATTGCTGGTTGAGGGCGGCGTGGAAGAAACTATCATTTATCATGAGAACTCACCCCTTACCGATGAACTCCATCCGCTGAGGCAGATTGTGGAGCAGATGGGAAAGGAGGAGGCTGAAGAAGAGCCGCAGGAAGAGAAGCCAAGGGAAGAGAGGCCTCCAAGAGCAGAGAAGAAGAGAGAGGAAGTAAAGGAAAAACCAAAAGAGGGAACAACTGAAAACAAAGGTGAAGGGAAATGAGCAGAACAGGTATAGCACACATATTCGCATCACACAATAACACCATAATACTTGTCACAGACCCGACTGGAGCCGAGACGATCGCAAAAGCATCCGGAGGCATGGTCGTGAAGAATGACAGGGACGAATCATCGCCATATGCTGCCATGAAGGCTGCAGACCTGGTCTCAGAAAAACTCAAGGAATTTGAGATCACTGACCTTGTAATCAAGGTGAGGGCGCCTGGAGGAAACAAGACCAAAGTTCCCGGACCGGGAGCGCAGTCGGCAATCAGGGCACTTTCAAGGGCCGGATTCAAGATACTCCGTATTGAGGAAGTAACGCCAGTCCCACACGACGGAACAAAGAAGAAAGGTGGAAAGAGAGGAAGGAGGCAGTAATCCAATGAGCCTGAAGATACTTCATCTTGAAGACAGAAAGATCATATTTGAAATAGACGGAATAACACCTTCAATAGCCAACTCCCTGAGGAGAACTATTGTCGGAGACATTCCGAAACTGGCAATTCATGATGTCAAGATACATCATGGGCAGATAAGGGACAAGGAAGGTAATGTCTACGATTCTTCAATGCCTCTTTTCGATGAAGTGGTATCACACAGGCTCGGGCTTATACCTCTGGTAACTGACCTCAAGATGAATTTCAGGGATGAATGCAGCTGCGGAGGAAAGGGCTGCCCACTCTGCACAGTAACATATTCAATAAACAAACTTGGGCCCTGCACGGTCTATTCCGGAGACATAGTCCCGGTTGGAAACCCGGATGCGGTGCCGTCTGACCCCGATATACCAATAGTCAAGTTGGGCAAGAGCCAGGCAATGCTTGTGAGTGCCGATGCCATCCTTGGCAGGGGAACTCAACATTCCAAATGGCAGGTATCCTCAGGTGTCGCATACAAATACCACAGGGAATACATTGTTGACAAGGCAGAATTTCCAAGCTGGGCAAACCTAAAGGAAAAGTACCCAGACTCTGTTGTGGCAGAGGATGAAAAGAAGATCACTTTTACTGACGACATGCAGCTGCGTGGACTTGGCCCGATAGCAGAGGTCAGCGGCACAGAGATCGTTGAGGATGATACAAGATTAATTTTCCAGTTCGAGACAGATGGCTCTTTGACCGCCAGGGAAGCCCTGGATTATGCACTTAAACGTCTTCCCCAGAGGCTTAACATTCTTCTTGACAGCATAGTGAGCTACGGCGAGTAGTTCAGATTTCCTTAAATACAATCTTAACTTTTTCTGCCAATGCAGCTTGATCACCTTTTTTCAGTTTTTGAAGAAGCGGGTAGGCAGATATCGGAAACAATAGACAGGTTGCCATTCGATGAAGCTGCAAGAATAACGGGAACAGGAGCAGATGGAACGCCAACGAGATACATGGATCATCTGTGTGAGGATATTTTTATCAGGTCTGTAAAGAAAGAGGGATTTGACTACAATATTCTGAGCGAGGAAGCGGGCTTTGTCGATCTTGGCGGTAAATCCATTTTGCTTGTGGACCCCCTTGACGGCACAACGAACGCGCTAAATGGTATACCGTATTATTCGCTCTCGGTGGGAGTCATAGGATCTGATACCAGATCTGCCACTGCTGCATTCATAATGAACCTTTCAGACATGACAATATACACGTCAGAGAAAGGTGGCGGCGCATTCAGGAACGGTAAGCCCATAAGGGCCGGGAAGAGGTCCGGGATATACATTGTGAATTTTGGAAGAAGCATAGGGCCGGATATCCAGAAGATAGTATCCAGGCCGATGAAGTACAGGAAACTCGGTTCTACTGCACTTGATCTGTGCCTTCTTGCCTCAGGTTCTGTTGATGCTGTTTTCAGCATTGGCAAGGGGAGCTCTCCCAGAAACTTTGATGTAGCTGCCGGCATTCTGCTTGCTGAAGAGGCAGGCGGATATGTATCAGACACAAACGGCTCTCCATACAACCTCGGCCTTGACCCCAGTGACACGAAAGACATGATTGGAGTGGCTGAGAGATCAATGGTGGATGAATTTATATGAAAGTCGGTTTCGTAATCAGGAAAAACTGCGAAAGATGCGCCAAGATTGTCAAGAGAATTGTAGAGCTAATGCCGTCGAACTGGGATATTGTTTTCCAGAAGGAAATCTGCAAGTACACAGACTTCCGGGGCGTCGAAATTGACGAAATAGAGGCAGACATAATCATAACCGTAGGAGGCGACGGAACGGTTCTCTGGACACTGCAATATGCCAGGGGGCCGATACTTGGAATAAACATGGGCGGCCTGGGATTCCTGTCAGAAGTGGAAATAGGCGAAGTCGAAAGCGCAATATACAGGCTCATGAGGGAGGAATATACCATTGACAGGTCAAGGAAGCTTAAGGTAACGCTGAATGGTGAGCAGCTGATTAGCGCAACAAACGAAGTGCTTGTTCATTCCGACAAAATTGCTAAAATAAGGAAATTCACGATATTCACTGAAAAGAGTTTCATAGACAGGATTGCTGCAGACGCCGTCATTGTTGCAACCCCTATTGGTTCAACTTCTTATTCATACAGTGCAGGAGGCCCAATCCTCTACCCTTCGCTGGATGCAATGGTAATTTCATACATTGCCCCGTTTGCGTCAAGGGCAAGGCCCATAGTCATACCAGTGGAAGAGGAAATAAGGCTCAGGCTTGTTGGCGACGATCAGAGCTGCAGGATAATAATTGACGGCCAGACAGAGTATGAAATGAACTCTGGCGATGACCTGAGAATAGGAAAATCAAACGAATACGCAGAATTTGTTACACTCAGAAGATCATTTTTTGATCGTGTCAGGGAGAAGCTGGTTAAGAATGTGGTCAATTAGGCGCAAAGTCCTCATGATGATCATGGAGGCTTCGAAGGACACATATCCAAGGGAATTTGGTGCCTTCCTCAGGGCAGAGAACAACATAATCTATGAAATTGCGATGCTGCCAGGAACAATACAGGGCGATAAGCACACAATCTTCCAGACATATGCAAAACCAATCGACTTCACTCTTGTTGGTTCCGTCCATTCACACCCGTCGGGAAATGTACACCCTTCTGAACAGGATATCAGCATGTTTTCAAATTCTGGCGACATTCACATAATTGTTGGATACCCTTACACTCCCAGCAGCTATGCGGCATACAACAGGAAAGGGCAACCAATAGACTTGAAGGTACTCTGATCACTTGACTTTTTTCAGTAATTCCGAGTCCTCGCTTTCGTATTGATCGTAACCGATGCAGTCATAGTATTCCTTCCTGGTCATAAGCTTATCAAGAAAATCCCTCTGGGAACCGTTTTCACGAAGGAGCCTGTATGAGCTCTCCACGGATTTGAGCATTGTCCTGAACGCGGTCAGCGGGAACAGAATCATCCTGTATCCAATGGATGAAAGTTCATCAAAGGAAAGAAGAGGGCTCTTCCCGAATTCGGTCATGTTTGCAAGAAGGGGGATGCTGAACTTGGATGCCACTTCCCTGAATTCCTCTTCCGATTCTAGCGCTTCCGGAAATATTGCATCTGCCCCGTGCTTGATGTATTCCCTTATTCTCTCAATGGCCGCATCAATGCCTTCCACTGCCCGTGAATCAGTTCTTGCGATTATCATGAAAGAAGAATCTTTCCTGGCCGAGCGGGCTGCCTCAAGCTTAAGGAGCATTTCATCAGTCTCAACTATTTTCTTTCCAGAGAGATGTCCGCACCTCTTCGGCAGGACCTGGTCTTCAAGGTGCATTGCGGATGCACCCGCCCTTTCGAGTTCCCGCACTGTCCGAATAACGTTGGAAGTCTCGCCGAAACCTGTGTCCGCATCGACTATCACAGGAACTCTGACCGCAGATGTCAGTTTCCTGCACTCGTCTGCAACCTCTGAAAGAGTAGTGACAGAAAGGTCCGGAAGGCCCAGGTTTCCTGCAACAGCAGATCCTGAAATGTAAACAGATTCGAAACCTGCCTTCTCAGCCAGGATGGCGGATATTGAGTTGAAAGCTCCCGGCACCATTATTGATCCCTTTGAAAGGAGTTCTCTCAGCTTAGAGGGGCCGGCATTCACATTATCTCTCAGAACCGACATTTTTCAGCACCTCCATCAGTTCCGGCACAGTTCTCCTTTCCATTGACCTGACTGCATCGACTATTGAAGCGGCCTTGTCACCCATTATTCTGATCCCCTTCTGTTTCAGGTCTTCCCAGCTGTATGGATTCTTGTGGTGCCCCTTTGGAGCCTTCAATTCGTGCTCAAGCACCTCTCCCCCGGCACTGACTCGTATTCGAACCGGCAGAAATTCAGGATATAAGCTGTTAAATTCTTCTGTAGCCTCAATTTTCATATTTGACATGAGGCCAAGGACTGAACTGTCATTAAGATATACGGAATCATAAGTGTGAAGATCGGGGC